>CAYWCK010000243.1:0-7764 GCA_964456685.1 uncultured Bifidobacteriaceae bacterium
GTAAGGTGTAACATCTGCGTGCTTGGCGACTCGCACGACGGCCTTGAAAACCTCATAATCATCTGACCGAGGTAGGCACAGTTCCAGCCCCCCGAAAATATCCCGAATGTGGACATCGGGCTTCGCATAGTTTTCGTATCCCAGTTCTTTGAGGAAATCGCAGGCGAGGGCAAATCCAACACCGTCGATCTCCCTTGCGAGAAGCATTGGAAGTGCGGGGCGTGCCCTGTCATCCTGGTCGAAGAAATCAACCCACTTGTAGAACTGAGTGGCAGATGAAAACTGGGCCATGAACTGTGCGGCTGAGAGAATGGCCTGACAGTAATGTGGCCAGATGCTCCGTGAGGTTCTGCGGATTTTGCCTCGTGGTTTAAGGCGGCTTTCAATCTCATTCAAGACAGTTTCCCATCCCGACGAGAACTTCTCCAGCACGGCAGAAGGCTCGAAATCGCAGAGAACCACCCCAAGCTTTTCAACACCGCCGATTGACCGACCAACTACACCCGCCTTCATGTTTGCGTTCTGCGCTGACTCCAAAATGTGCCTATAAACTCCAGCAACGGTAGCGGGCTTGGGAGCTATTTGAGACAGGCGCAGGTACTTTTGAATCAGAGCGGGCGTCACGCCAGGCACAGCCAAGCCTAGCAGATAATCTCTGGCGAGGGAGTAGGCCGCTCGGTCTCGTTCTGCCTGCGCCATTCTGATGTCCACCATTCTTGTCATTCGATTGGGTTCACCAGTGGCTCAGGCGGCTGGTGCCGATGAGCGGGATTTTCTGGCCCGCTCGGTTCTCTGCCCTACAGCCGTGCCTTTGCCGATTCTCCCCCACCCCTCAACAAACTTGTCATTTTCGTATTCACGGGGCTGGAGCCAGAAGCTTACCTTCCCATTCTTCTCTCCCCTGTGAGCCAAAGTGCGAACTTCGGCGGGCCTGAGCACGAAACACTCTGGTTTTTCGCCCGTCACCTTTCGGCAGATTACGAAGAAATCTCCGAACAGGTTCCGAAGATGATTGCCAAGGGGAACGGGGCTTCGCTTTGACAGCGACTTCACCTGCAAAGTGAATGTCCTTCTTGCATCTTGGCTGTAAATCACCACGTCAATCCCTCTCGCATTGCGTGCGGTGGGCATGACGTTCCAACCAAGGCCCGACAATCGGTAGCAGACGTAATACAACCCCACGTTGCCCACGACTTGGCTGTTGAGTGTTGCATTCTCGTTCATTTGTCGGTTAGAGCAGCCGCTAAGGTTTGTAATCACGCTTCGCAGGGGTAGAATATCAAACCAGCGCACCCCGACAAGGCCGCTCACGCCACTGCTGGCGAGGGGCCATCTACGGTGCGTTCTTGCCGAGTTTCCTTTTCAAGGCCGCAATCGGGAGAACGTCCACAAGTTCATCGTGGTAGCCCCTCGAATCGTAGCGGTTTATCTGCTTCGTCCTGGTATCATACCAGAACTCAGCCGCCGCCGAAGTTGGCTTCCATTCAAGAACCTCCCGCTGATACAGGAGCGCCCAAGCCTGCACAACCAAGTCAATGACGGACGGGCATTTGAAATCGAGCGCCAGAACGGCGGTCTCGCCGCCAACGAATGTGACCTGTACGGCGGTTGTCATTCGTCATGCGGGATGAACTTGCCCGTCTGGTCTCCCGCCCCCGCATTTCGGTTCTTGGCGTCAAAGGTGCGGTCAGTGTTCTTGTCGTAGTACGCCAGCAGCCCGTTTGACCTTGAGCGCAGTTCACGGCGGTAGGCGCTGGTCTCGTGCTCATACGCAACTACATTGCCAGCGGCATCACGAATCGGTTTCATGCTGTCTCCGTTCTCTTTTTGGTTTTCTCAATCATCATCAGGCCAGAGCGTATCGGGCCTAAAGAAGTCCTTGAAGTCATCTTCAACGAACATCTGGTGAAGTGCCTTCATTTTGCTCCCGATGCTCCGCAAGTCGGCTTTCTCCAGCGGGAAGTTGTTTACGTTCACGTCCACATACACCATGTCTTCGACGTGCTCTGTCGTAATGGCGATTACACTTGACCGCACATTGTCAGGGCTTTGAACAAACAACAAGCTGAGTCCTTCTCGCTCGCAAAGAACATAGCCCCACAAAAGCCGAGTCGAATGCGGCCAGCGGTACGGCACTCTTCTGATGACGCAGTTTTTCACCTTTTCACTTCAAGCAAAGGTCCATCTTCATCTCGCAGCCTCGGCCACCCGCCGAAAGTATTTGCTCTACGTCAGGATGTTCTTTTCGTGGGTCAAGGATGAGGGGCACCTTTCGCAGAATCCAACCGACGGGATTTTTTACAAGCCCGACGACTTCAATGGCGCATTCTACTCGCCCGAAGTGACCAAGAAACTGCTCCGCTACATCGTGGAGCACCAGAAGGATTTGATCGGCTACTACGCTCTGTTGACGTTCGCAGGGTTGCGGCCAAGTGAAGGCGCACGGGTTCAGTGGCAAGATTACGGTGCCAAGACCAACGAGTTGTACGTGCGGAAGGGAAAGACCCCCGCTCGGCACATAATCTTGAAGCCCGTTGCGGTTGAGTGGATTCAGTTCCATCGGGAGAACACACCCAAAGATGCGCCTTTTGTCCTCTCAAAGAATCTAGCCAATCGGGAGAACCGAATACGGAAGGCAGGGCTGAATGGCAAATGGGTACAGGATGGTCTGAGGCACGGCTTCGGCACCTACTTCAAAGCGTTGACCAAAAGCATCGCAGAGGTTGCCGACTACATGGGCAACTCACCCGACATCGTGAAGCGGCACTACGCTCGCACAATCCCGAAAGACGAGTGGGAGGCGTTCTGGAAACTAACCCCGAAAGTCGTGTTGGCTGACGAGGCAAAGCCGAACCAGCCGCCCGTCCCTTCTCCTGACAATCCTGACAAGCCAACCGCCGATATAGAAACTTCTGACTTGCGTTGAAGACACCCACCGCAGCCCAAAGCATCCAAGGCGCAACTTTGTGCGTGGGCGTAAACTGTTGGGAAACGGCTGGATGCTACACGTTCAGGCACTCACGGAAACGTTTGCCCGAACACCGCTCGATACAAAAATCGGGCTACGGATCAGAAGGTTCTAGGTTCAACTCCTAGTGGGTGCGCCAGTTTTTCTTCCCAATAGTCTCAAACACAGAATGAGGTCTTTTTGCGTCCCGTCGTGTCACTGGCTCGCTGACTAATTGCCCTGCCTCCAAATATTGACCGGCTCTATCATTCTTTGATGGTTCACTATTTCTGCTCTGCTCTCCGTTAAATAAAACACCGCCTGACCGAGCGGTCAGGCGGCTGAGAGTTATGCGTCAATCAAGGATACACGAGCCGGAAGAACTTGTTCCCGGTCGCGGGTGACGATTGCGAATTAATTCCGCCCGATTGAGTGATGCCGGTAAACACGTCCGTCCAGACACCAGTCAAACTGCTGGCCGATTGCAATCGATACGGCAACAACGGCCAGGAAACCAAGGCGTTGCCACCAGACTTGGTGAGTCCAAGCGTGGGCGTAAGCTTCGCCGTCGGGATGAACACGAGGTAATCCAAATTGATAAGGCGATCGTCCTTGCTGACCGTCCCGCCAATTGTCAGGCGCAGGGTTTTGAGGCCCGACAAAGGAATGATGGCCGGAGTGGAACCATTCATCAGCAACTCATAGCGGTAATTGAGGCGCATAATATTGTTCCCGATGTTGAAGGAGCCCAAACGGCTGGTCGTTTGGCTGCCGACAGTTGGATCGCTCGTGACTTGGTCCAGGTGAACAGTCGTGGAGCCGAGGCTGCTGCAACGAAGCATCACATAGTAGTTACTATTGGCGAAGCTACGCGTATAGTTAAACCAATCATCAGGACTCGTCAGCTTCACTTGATATTCCCAGACCTTGGCCGCCTGATACTGCGAGCGTTGCGAGCTGTGAATTCGAGCGGGCGGTACGTTGGTCACGAAGTCCAGAACGTCCCCCGCTTCATCATTGGCGGAAGATATTAGATACGATCCCTGAGTGATCTGAGCGCGGTCATTTCCGCGATACTCGGAGAAAACAGCCCTGTAGGTGCCGCCGGGTTTGAAGAAGTCAATTCCCGGCGTACCAGTCATTCCAAAGTATCCCAAGCCATTGCCGCCAACATCCAAGCTGCCGTTGACCAAGCTACCGTTAGTGTCGATGCCGGAGACCGGAATGGGATCAAGCTGATAGACGCCGTTCGAGTAATTGTAGTCTTCAATCTCGACCGTCTTGAAAGCTCCGGAAGCCAACAGGGATTGGGTAAAGGTGTCGAACCAGAAGAGGTTGGTGGATTTTTTCAAGCCACTGACGTCAGCCAGTTCAATCCGCGCGCTGTAAACCGTGTTGGGCTGGACCACCCCCGCCGCGAGACTGACGGCGATGGACGAACTGTTGGCGGGCAAGTTCAACTGACTGGAGACGTCCACATTGTTGAGATACAGTTTTGTGGCGGAAGCATTGATGACGTCTGCAGTGAAGGTCTTGGCGGTGAAACTAATCGGCGTCGCAGGATTCACAAAATTGCTCCAGCGAGCGGCTGGCACGCGGGAATCAACAATCGGTGTTCCCGAGATGGAATGCTGGATCACCGGCAGAGTGGCGGTATTGGGATCAGCAGCCGCGGCGTAATAGTTGTCCAACGTGACGTCGGCAGTGCCGATGTCGTCGTAGCGACTGAAAGAGAGGAAGCCACACTGACCACTGCTGTAAACACCGTCATCCGCATAAATCGTCACCAATGGATTGGTGAGATCAGTGGTATCATAAACAGTAGCCGTGTAGAAGGTGCCAACGGCTTTAAAAATAAAACGATATGAACGCCCAAGCTCAAGCGTCAGTTCTGCGGCAGCGATGGTGTTAGCAGCAAATCCAGGATAGATCTGATTGATTTGCAACTGGCCTCCACGCCGGTCGCCTGCGTTTTCACCGTCTTGGTTAACATCCCAATTCATGATCATCCCAGTCGCCTCAAACAAGCCGGCAAAGCCAGCAGGAGTCCAGCGGCCGCACATAACCAGCGCCTGATCTTTTGTGGCGTCCCAGTTCACTATGTCGAAGGCCATGCAGAAATCAGTGTAGATGTTGGTTTGCGCAATCATGGCTGCAGCAGGAACTCCGCTGCCGCTACCGCCTGGAAGGGATTGAATACGCAGCGCCTTGCCGTTGCTGTTGTTGGGAAAGGTGTAGGTTTGCGGAAAGAATTCATACTTCGTCCACGCGCTGCTCAATGAACCGGAATCGAAATTATCCGTCTGGGCGTTGGATTGAACCAAGCTGCCCAAGAGGAGCACCAGCAAGGCTGAGAAAAATAAACTACAGCGATTACAGATTTGATCTCGAAGTGATATTAGAGGTGTTTTCATTGGGAGTTTACAGCATTGGACAATGGAATTCCTTGAATTGCGGTTTTCGTTTCTTGTCAGGAATTACACGTATTAAGTTCATCAGATAGCAGTCAGATTAGCCGCGGGTCAATCAGCATCATGGTGACCTTCAATATTTGATGCCAGCTAATTCCAATGATTACCAAAAGGCGACATCGTCTTGCGGTTCAGAGCACTTGATCGCACAAGATCTGGGACCATGATAGCGGCAGATGTGCATTGACAGAGCCATGCGGGAGAATACTGTATAGATATACAGTATGCCAACCTTGACGCGGAAACAGCAGCAGATCCTCGACTTCATCCTGAAATGGCAACGGACCCAGGGGGCGACGCCGACGTTTCAGGAAATCGCCGACCAGTTTGAGTTTCGCAGCCTCAATTCCGTGTCCGAGCACGTGCGACTGCTGCGCCAAAAGGGTTTCCTCGAATCCGAGCCGGGCAAGGCGCGGGCGTTGCGCGTCACTTCCCCGCTGGCAAAACTGCGCAATCGCATCGTGGACATTCCGCTTTTCGGCGCGATCCCGGCGGGGTTGCCGCAAGCCCGCGAACAGGACGCGGAAGGCTGCGTTTCGGTGGATGTGGAGAGCATCGGCTACAAGCCGACTAGGAACGCTTTCGCGCTGCGGGTGACGGGCGATTCCATGATCGGGCGGCACATTCTCGACGGCGATTTCGTCGTGTTGGAACACGGGCCCGAGCCGCGTCATGGACAGGTTGTGGCCGCGCTGATTGACGGAGCAAGCACGCTCAAAACTTATCTCGTGCGCAACGGCAAGCCCTACTTGAAAGCGGAGAATCCAAAATACCCCGACCTCTTGCCCGCACAGGAGTTGATGATTCAAGGCGTTTTCAAAGCGCTCATTCGGCGCGCCAAGGAATAGTCCACTCGGACAGGATCTGTCCCATGCCGTTTGATAGGAAATTGCCATGCGGACAATCGTTCATCTCGACGCCGACGCCTTTTTTGCGTCCGTGGAGCAGGCTGCCGACGCGCGACTGCGGGGCAAACCCATCGCCGTAGGCGGCGAGACGCGCGGCATCGTTGCGTCGGCTTCCTACGAAGCGCGAAAGTTCGGCATCTACACACCGATGCCCACGGCGCGGGCGCGGAAGCTTTGCCCAAA
The DNA here is from genome assembly GCA_964456685.1 of uncultured Bifidobacteriaceae bacterium. GTDB lineage: Bacteria > Verrucomicrobiota > Verrucomicrobiia > Limisphaerales > JADLHS01 > CAYWCK01. The sequence continues at coordinate 6,510 of CAYWCK010000243.1, forward strand.
GCTCATCGTCTTGCCCGGCGACTACGAGCGGTACGAGCAATTCTCCCGCTGGATGTTTGGATATGCCTACGACTTCACGCCCAGCGTCGAGCAGACTTCAATTGATGAGGGTTATTTCGACATCACAGCCAACCGCAGCAAACCTCCGGTTGAAATCGCGCTGACGATTGGCAAGGCCATCCGGCAGTCGTTGAAGATCACGGTCAGCGAGGGCATCGCGTCAAACAAGCTCATCAGTCAGATTGCGTCCAAGCTGAGCAAGCCCGCCGCGTTTCACACCGTGCCGACAGGAGAAGAAAAGCAATTCCTGCGTCCGCTGCCGAACCGCTGGCTACCGGGCATCGGGCCGAAAACCGCCGTGCGCTTGAACGCGGCGGGACTTGCCGACATTGGACAAATTGCCGCGACGCCGATTGACATGCTCGCATTACTTCTCGGCAATCAAGCGCCCGCGTTGCGCCAGTTCGCCAACGGCATTGACGAACGCCCTTTGATTCCCGCCAGCGAGCCGCAGAAATCTTTCAGCCAGCAGGAGACGTTCAATGAGGACGTGACGGACGAGGAATACGTCGAGGCCGTATTGCGCCGCATGGCAGACAAGCTGTTCGCGACAGTGCGTGAGGAAGGCCGGAGCGTGCGGACCCTGACGGTGAAGGTGCGCTACAACGACCACGACGAAAACTCACGGGCGGAAAGTCTGCGCGAACCGACCGATTTGGAATCGGATGTCTATGGGCGCTTGCGCAGCCTGTTACGCGAAGCGTGGCAGCGGCGCGTGAGTTTGCGGATGGTGTCGCTCAAGCTCTCCAACGTGTATGACGGTGTGTTCCGCAGCGAACTGCCATTGGAAACGAGCGCCCGAAATCACGAGGCGCGTGAACGGCTGGCTGCGACGCTCGATGAGTTGCGGCGCAATAAAGGCTGGTCGGTGGTTCTGCGCGGGCATGACCTGCGGTTGCGCGATGCGCCGAGGGACTTGCCGAAGGCAGAAGTCAGGACCACCTCACCCCAGCCCTCTCCCCCGCAGCGCGGCGGAGAGGGAGGGAACAAAAAGCAATCTCACGTCGGCTGCTACGTTCCGCTGCGGGCACGCAGTTGCTACACGTTTCTCGACTCGACACTTTCGCCGGCAGCCATCGTCAATCTCGCCCGGCAGCACGGCATGAGCGCGATTGCGTTGACGGACATCGGCAATCTGCATGGCGCGGTGGAGTTCGCGCAGGCTGCGAAACACGCGGGCGTCAAGCCGATCTTC
>CAYWCK010000243.1:7774-8332 GCA_964456685.1 uncultured Bifidobacteriaceae bacterium
TAAAATTGGATTTGAATTTGCCATCTCCTCTAGCGGCGCGGAGCTTGAAATCGGAGAACAACCGCTCCTGCTCTACGTCGAATCCGCGCGCGGTTATCACAATTTGAACCGGCTGCTTTCCCGCCGTGCGGAGGCTGCGGCCAAGGATGGGGACGAAGGTGCAGTGGCGGCGCAGCAGCGCCGCCCTACCAAACTGGAAGTATTGCACGGCCTCACCGACGGATTGATTGCCGTCAGTCCAGACGTTCGGATGGCCAAACTGTTTCCCGGAAGGTTCTACCAGATGGCAAGCAAGGCACACCTAGCCGCGACCCTCTTCCCATCGGATGCGGAGAGGGAGTGGCCCGTCGTGGCCTGTCCGGCGATTCATTATGCAACGCCTGCCGATCGCATCAAATGCGACATCGTGCAATCCATCCGCACGCTGACGTTGCTCCGGCAGGAACATCCATCCAAACGCCTGAACGGACGGTTTCATTTTCGCACGCCGGTTGAAATGGTTACCGCCTGCAAAGACCATCCCGAGTGGCTGACGCACTCGCTGGAAATCGCGGAGCG
>CAYWCK010000244.1:0-314 GCA_964456685.1 uncultured Bifidobacteriaceae bacterium
GGTAATTTCAAGCCGCCGCACGGACCGCGACCGGTTTACCTGCTGGCGCGCGGCGATGTGAAGCGGCCGGGTGATTTGATGACGGCAGCTGGACTGCCTTGCGTGCCGGGACCGAACCCCGACTTTAAAGGTCAATTCACCTCTGCTCGCGAAGGCGGAGCGAGGCACGACGAGAACTCTCCGCCGGAACCGCTCGCGCCCACGCCGAACCCGGTAGGGTCGCGGTGCACCCCGGCCCCCACGTTACCCCGCGGACATTTGGGCGCCGGGGGGACGCGGCCAACGAGTTCAACCTGGTGGTGCAGGGGCTCGTG
>CAYWCK010000244.1:324-8304 GCA_964456685.1 uncultured Bifidobacteriaceae bacterium
AGCGCGCGCTGCCGGCCGACGCGGCGGGCAACGTCGCGCTCGGCGAGCTCGTCGCGCACGACGCGAAGGGTTGCATCGTCGATTCGGGAAGGGGGCGCGTCGCGCCGCGCTAGCCAGGTGGATCACCGATCCGCGCAACTTGAACACGCGCCGCTCGCTGGTGAACCGCGTCTGGCATTATCACTTCGGCCGCGGAATTGTGGAGACACCGAACGACTTCGGTCACATGGGCGCGCTGCCAACCCATCCCGAGCTGCTCGACTGGCTCGCGTATTGGTTCGCCGAGAACGGCGAGTCGTTGAAGAAACTGCATCGCCTCATCGTGACCAGCGCGACCTATCGTCAGAGCACGGCGGTCCAACTCGAAGCGGCGAAGCGCGATGCCGACAACCGCTACCTCTGGCGCATGAACCGCGCGCGCATCGATGCCGAAACGATTCACGACACCATGCTCGCCGTCAGCGGCAAGCTCGACCTCACGATGGGCGGCCCGTCCGTGCAGCAGTTCTTTTTTAAGGACGATCACTCGCCGGTCTATGACTACACGCGCTTCGACGTGGACAGCCCGGGCGCGAACCGGCGCAGCATTTACCGCTTCGTCGTGCGCAGCGTGCCGGATCCGTTGATGGAATCGCTCGATTGCCCGGACGCCTCGATCCTGACGCCGAAGCGCAACGTGACCGTGACCGCGCTGCAAGCGCTCGCCGTTCTGAACAATCCCTTCGTGCTGCGGCAGAGCGAACTTCTGGCCGCGCGCGTCGCTGCGGTGGGCAGTTTGAAAAAGCAAATTCAACAGGCCTATCAACTCGCACTCAACCGCGAGCCAACGCCCGCCGAAGTGAAGAAGCTGCTCCCATTCGCACAAAAGAATGGCCTAGCGAGCCTTTGCCGTCTGATCTTCAACACTTCGGAATTTATGTTTGTGGACTGATGAACAATTCCTCCCGCCACATCTGTTCCTCGCAACAAGCGCCGATTCAACTCGGCGCGGGCGATGCGCGTCTGGTGGATCGCCGCGAGTTTCTCTGGCGCTTCGGCGGCGGCTTGGGCGGCATTGCGATGGCGCATCTGCTCGGACAGCAGGGTTTGCTCGCCGACACAGCAAAGCCCAATCCCGAGTTCAACGGCGGCTTGCATCTTCGCGCGAAGGCGAAGCGCGTGGTGCAGCTCTTCATGTCCGGCGCGGCGAGCCAGTGCGACACGTTTGATTACAAACCCGCGCTCATCAAACGGCACGGCGAGAAGTTCGACCCCGGCGGCAAAGTCGAGTTGTTCCAGAGCGATCCGGGCGCGGTGATGAAGAGCCCGTGGGACTGGAAACAATACGGCCAGTGCGGCAAGTGGATCAGCGACCTCGTGCCGCACATCGGTTCGTGCGCGGATGACCTCGCGTTCGTGCATTCGATGATGTCGAAGTCGAACGTCCACGGCCCGGCGACGTTCATGCAGAATACCGGCTTCGTGCTGCCGGGTTTTCCGGCGATGGGCGCGTGGATTTCCTACGGCCTCGGCAGCCTCACGGACAACCTGCCGACGTTTGTGGTGTTGCCCGACGTGCGCGGGCTTGGGCCGAATGGCGCATCGAACTGGAGCGCCGGCTTCCTGCCTGCCGTGCATCAGGGCACGATGATCCGTGTCGGCAAACCGAATCCGATTTACGATCTATTCCCGCCGCCCAGCGCGAAATTCGTCACGCCGGAAAACGAAAAGGAAACGCAGGCATTGCTGAAGGAGTTGAATCAAGCGCATCGCATCACACGCGCGGGAGATTCGCGGCTCGACGCGCGCATCGCTTCCTATGAACTCGCCGCCAAGTTGCAGCTCACCGCGCCTGAAGTGCTTGATCTGTCGGGCGAGTCGCCGGCCACGCGGAAACTTTACGGCGTGGACGACGCGGTCACGGAGGATTTCGGCAAGCGTTGCCTCGTCGCGCGGCGATTGCTGGAGCGCGGCGTGCGTTTCGTTCAAGTCTGGAGCGGCGCGGACAACGCCTTCCCGCGCCGCAACTGGGACAGTCACGAAGACCTGGCGAAGGATCATCTCGATATGGCCCGCGGCATGGATCAACCCGCCGCGGCGCTGGTGAAGGATTTGAAAGCGCGCGGCATGTTGGAAGACACGATCGTGATCTGGACGACGGAGTTCGGCCGGATGCCGTGCAGCCAGGGCAGCAAAGGCCGCGATCACAATCCGTTTGCGTTCACGAGCTGGCTGGCCGGTGGCGGTTTCAAGGGCGGCATTTCGTACGGCGAAAGTGACGAGTGGTCATACAAAGTCGCCACGAACGCCACTTATTGCTACGACCTGCACGCGACCATCCTGCACCAACTCGGCATTGATCACACGAAGCTGACCTACCGCCACAACGGCACGGACCGCCGGTTGACGGACGTGCATGGGGAAGTGATCAACGATCTGGTGGCTTGAGCCGGCCGTTTGATGGCGCAGCCGCCGTCAACCGCCGCACTCCCGCGGTCACGGCGTGCGATCCGCGAACTCGATTTTCACGGTCCGCTCCGGCGAAGGAACATTCGCGGCCACCGGCACACTGGTCTCCGTGGCCAGGGACTGGCGATGCGCCCGCCACCATTCGGTTCGCCGGGACAAGCTCCAGCCGTTTGCGCCAGGCAGCGCGGCCAGCGCGTCGGCCATTTCCCGTGCTGATTGCGGACGGTCCGCCGGTGTCTTGGCCAGGCAGCGCAGCAGCAAGGCTTCCAGTTGTTCGTCGAAGACTTTTCCCGCCCGTTGCCCCGGCGGCTGCGGGATTGCGTGCAGATGTTGCTGGCAGAGATCAGCGACACTGGTGCAATCAAAAACCTCCCGCGCCGTCAGCAGAAAGTATCCGAGCGCACCGACTGCGTAGAGATCGCCCCGCGCGTCGCAGTGGTTGGGATCGCGGAGCGTTTCCGGAGCGATGAAATTTGGCGTGCCCACGATGTCGCCATCACGAAAGCTTTCGACCAGAAACGCTTCATCCGGCTTGGCGCCGAAATATTTCACCAAACCGAAGTCGAGGACTTTCACGCTATCCGGCAATCCGCCGCGATCACACAGGAACACGTTGCCCGGCTTGATGTCACGATGGATCAAACCCAGCGCGTGCGCCTCGGCGAGCGAATCGCAAACCTGCCGCAGGATGAAAATGACGCGCTCTTCCGGTTGCGCCCCGTAACGCGCGACAAGTTGGTGCAGGTTCAATCCATCAAGATATTCCATCGCGTAGTAGAAAATCCCGTCGGGCGTATGGCCGTAGTCATAAACCTGGATTGTGTTCGGATGCGTGAGCCGGCACGTCAAACGCACCTCCTGCTCAAAACGCGCCACGGAAAGTTCGTCCGTCTTGTCCGGCGGCAGCAGCTTGAGGGCGGTCTCGCGACGCAGCAACGCGTGATGCGCCTTGTAAACCACGCCCATGCCGCCCTGCCCGATCTTCTCGATGATCTTGTATTGCCCCAGCTGCCGCGCCTTGAGTTCCGCCTCCGTCACCCGCCGGCGCCAAATTACCTGCAGGTAGCTGAACACCAAAACCACCAGCGACGCGACCACGAGCAAAAGGAACAGGACCAGAAATACACCGCGCACCATCCGGAGCGATTGATAAGCCTCGCGCGCGTCAATCTTGGCGCCGACGCCAAAGCCGTATTTCGGCAGCCATTGCCACGCGCCCACGACTTCCACCCCGCGATAATCACGAAACGATTCAGATTGCACCCCGGTACCGCCTTCGATCGCGCGTTGCACCATCTCAATCAATGGCAGGGCGGCATTCGTGGCGGGTACGAATCCCTGCGTCAAATCGCCGCCCGGATCGTGCAACGTCAGAGTCAGGGCCGAAGTGGCCTCGGGCTCGTTCTTGATTAGCTTGAGCTGCTTCAGTTCATTGTCGAACCGGCTTTTGGAAATCAATAAACCTTCCGCATCAAAGGCGATGGTTTCGCCGGAATCTCCTGAGCGCGCCACGGAAAGAATGCGGCTGAACTCCGCATCCGGATTGATGATGAGCGCCAGCGCGCCGCGCGTGACGCCGGCGCTATCCTTCACCGGCGCGGCGACCTGCATCACGGTCAGATCGCCCCGCGGCGGCGGCCCGCGACGACCGGCTGGTCCGGCCGGATTCAGACCGGCGGAAACATTATTGGTCGGCGGGGGACGACGGAAACCCTCGCGCCCGCCGAAGCGTTGTGGTTCAGGCGGCCTGACTTTGAACGGCGTAATCAGCACCGGCTCGCCGGAGGTGAACAGCTCGTGAAATTTCAGCTGCAATTCCTCCATCACGGGACCACCGGGCCGGCCGCGCCCGCGCCCCGTTTCTGCCACCACCGTCAGATTGGTCCCGACGACCTGCGCCATGCCGTAGCCCAACGTGCGCATGCGCTCCTGCAATTTCTCGCTGCTGACCAGCTGCCGCGAAAGTTCGCCGATTACGGAACGATTCGTCTCGCCTCCCGCAGTGCGCTCGAGCAACTGCAAGGCCGCCGCCCGAAAGCGCGGCTCCTCGGCCAGCGACGCCGCCATGCGTTTCTGGTTCTCCATCCAGATTTCGAGCGCGGTGACGTTGGCGGCCAGCGTGGCGCGCAGGTCGGTGCGCAATTCCTGCTCGATGGTATGCCGCAACTGCCGGTCGGCCCACCAACCCACCGCCGCGACAAGCACGGCGATGAGCAGCGGCACGAGCCAAAAATGCTTACGACTGGTCATGCAACAATCCTACACGCGACCCAAGACGCGGCGCGGCGAAAAAAGTTTCGTCCCGGATCGAGAAAACCCGGGCCGCCGGTGAAGTTTCAGACAATTTTGATCTTGGAGAGATCCGTACGCGGCCGGGGCCAACGCAGCTTGAGCTTTTCCAAAGCCGCCACCACGGTGCGGGCGATGACGTAATCGCGATACCATTTCCGGTCGGCCGGCACGATGTGCCAAGGCGCCCACTCGGTGCTGCAACGATTCAGCGCGTCCTCGTAAGCGTGCTGGAACTGCGCCCAGCGGGCGCGCATCTCGAGGTCGGCCGCCTCGAACTTCCAGTTCTTGCGCTTGTCCGACAATCGTTCCTGGAGCCGCTCCGCCTGTTCCGCTTTGCTGATGTGGAGAAAAAATTTCAGCACGATCACGCGATTCTCGACGAGGTGCTTTTCAAACGCATTGATCTGCTCATAGCGGGCGCGCCAGACGCGCTCCGGTTGGAGTTTCATCACCCGCACGATCAACACATCTTCATAATGCGAACGGTTGAAAACTCCGATGTGACCGAAACGCGGCACGCGCTGATGGACGCGCCAGAGAAAATCGTGCGCCAGTTCCTCGGCGGAGGGCGCTTTGAAATTCGCGATCTCGATTTCCAGCGGGTTGACGAATTCGAGCAGCCGCTTCGTGGCGCCGTCCTTGCCGCTGGTATCCATGCCCTGCAACAGAATCAGCACCGCGCGATCGGCGTTGGCATAAAGGAGATTTTGCAGTTCGGCCAGACGCTGGCAGAGGGCGGTGGTCTGCTCGCGCGTGGCTTCCTTGTCCAGGCCGGCGTGAAAATCAGGATCGAAATCCCGGAGCCGGATCGGCGGTTCTACCTTGAGCGGCGGTTTCATGCTGACGGGCATTGAATCACGGCCGGACCGCTCGCACCAAGTTGAAATGCGCCGCCAATGAAAAAGGGCCGCGCCAACGGCGCGGCCCATCCCCGAGGACTAATTGCTATTTATCAACGCGCCACGGCCAGGCTTTCCGAATTGTTTTCCGGCAAACTCAGCGCCAGCACGGCCCAGCTCGAACCCGCGGCGGAGATCCACGAGTCGCGCCCGTGGGGAAAACCACTTTCCATGGTCGGCTGGAACGGAAACGCGCGGCGCTTCACATGCCAGGTGCCGTCGGCCAGCTGCGTGTTCAGCAGATAACGCCGGCCCTGATCCAACGCCGGATGCGCGGTGCTCAGACCGGCCGCGACCCGCAGCGCGTAAACCGCCTGCCCCGTGGCGTAGGCGTCGCTGTTCAACTTCGGCAATTGCGCCCAACCGCCATCGGCGCGTTGTTCGGCGATTAAAGCCTTCGCCAACGGCTGCAGTTTTGCCGCCGGTTCGCCGGCCCACGCCAGCCCGAGCAGTTGATAGACGCGCCCCTCGTGGTTGTCCGGCTTGGCCTTCCAGAGCCAGCGACGCGCCTGCTCGACACGGCTGGCGAATTCCGCCTTGCGACCGGGCAGCGGATACTTCTGCAACGCGTGCACCGCCAGCGCGGTGGCGCCGATGTCGTCGGACTGGAGCGGCGGGCGCGGGAGATTGTTGTACCACTGCCCTTCCGGTCCCTGGATTACGGCGAGATGATTCACCGCCGAATCGGTCAGTTCATCAGCGGGCAAATTGGCGTTGGCGCAGCCAAACAGCACGTAGCCTTTCGTAAAGACCGCGTCGGGATGAAACACCGGAACCCAATCCGACTCGTGATTCTTGTGTTCGCCCTGGGCAATCATGCGTTCCAATTCCTGCTGCGCCGGCACATCGACCGTGGCGCGGAAATTCCGGGCGGCCCCCACCGCGGCGAGCGGGAGATACTGTTGATGGCACGAGGTGCAATCCTTTTTGCTGGCGTGATTCGCGAAAGATTTCTTGGAGATGATCGCGGTCTCCTGCAACGGAACCACTGCTTGATTCACCGCACTCCGCAAAGTTGTCGCGTCCAGTTTGGCGGGCAATTGGCGTACCGACGGCTGGACCATCTTCACGCTGTCCCGGGTTTCATTGGTGGCTCCGGCATTCAACAGCGCGGCCAGAATCTCAGTCTCGCCCCGCCGGCGCGCCAGCATGAGCGGCGTTTGCGGCACATCCATGAACGCATCAATGTGCGCGCCACCACCGAGATTGGGATTGGCCCCGCGCTGGAGCAGCAACTTCACGAGCGCCGCGTCGCTGCCTTCGGTCGAGGCCGCCCAATGCAACGGCGTGTAGCCATCCATGTGGGTCATCTGGTTCACGTCCGCGCCGTTGGCGATGAGCCATTCGGCCGCCGCGGTGCGATCGCTCCAAACCGCTTGCGACAATGGAGTGCCCACGCTGCCTTCATCATTCACCTTTGCACCGGCCGCCACGAGTTGCTTCATGATCGCGGTGTTGCCGCGAAACGCCGCCCACCTCAGCGGACTGCGCGCGCCGCCAAACAAAAAGTGTTCAAAACCGATTCCCGGCTGCGCATTCGCATTGGCGCCGTGCTTCAACAGCAGTTGCGCGGTCTTTTCGTCGCCGCCGGCCGCCGCTGCCATCAAGGCGGTCGCGCCGTCAATGTTGGCGGCGTTCACGTCCGCGCCGTGGGCGAGCAGACACTCGACGGCCGCGTGGGAATTCGCCGACCGTGCAGTCACCATCAACGGCGTATGGCCGAGCGCCGAACGGACGTTGACCTGCGCGCCGCGATCCACCAGCAACTTGATCTTGGCAAAGTCCGGCGCCGCGCGAAGTAAAGCGGTCGAGCCGGAGGCGTTCGTGGCGTTCACGTCCGCACCCCGATCCAACAGGACGCGCAGCAGGGTCGCATCTCCATAACTGGCGGCGAGCAGGAGTGGCGTGTTGCCTTGCGCATCGCGGGCGTGGACAGACGCGCCGCGCTCCAGCGCTTCCCGCAACTGCCGGGCGTTGCCGTTGCGCAGCGTGGCGGCGAATTCGGAATTCAGCGTCGTGGTTTGCGCCCCGGCAATCGTTAGGGCCCACAGGGCACAGGCGAACGCCGCGGCGCGGGAAAGAACCGCTCGGGTCGGTTTCATAAACAGTGGTCGGTGCAATTTCGTTTTCATGTTTGGATTGTGTGCGCAAAGGTTTAGTGCCCGGGCCCGTTTCCGACAATGGACCGAAAGGAGTGGAACGAAAGTGCCACGCCCGGCGCCGGCGAAAAATACGCGCATCATTTCTCGCTTCATTCGCGCTGACGTTCTTGTTAATGCTCCGTCATGGAAATCTACGATCATCCAACGTTCCGGATGGCGTGCCAGCAGTTCGACCTCGT
>CAYWCK010000245.1:0-8201 GCA_964456685.1 uncultured Bifidobacteriaceae bacterium
CACGTTGAACGTGACGTTCACCAACGGTTTTTTTCCGACGATTGGCAACACGTTCACGGCCTTGACCTGGACGGCGCGCTCCGGCGCGTTTGATCAGATTGTCACCCCGGATTACGAGTTTGAAATCCTCTACACTGCCACGAATCTGTTGCTGCGCGCTTCGAACGCGTTGCCCAGTGTGACGTTGGTCGCCAATGGCGGCGCCGCTACGCAACTGGTTTGCAACCCATTCAAAATCACCTCCAGCGCCGGCGACCTGGATGGCGTCGTCACGAACCTGACCGTGACATTGAACGGCGCCACCGTGATGAGTAGCAGCGGCGGTTCATTGAACAGCACCGCGGAACTGGATTTTGCCACCAATGCAAATCTCATCGCGACCGCCCGCGACGACCGAGGGGGCACGAAATCCGTGACGCAGCAGGTCCAGATCGTCACCTGGCCGTTGCACACGCTGACCCTGGGGGGCATTCGCAGCAATGGGTTCAAGATCTGCATGGGCGGTCAGAGCGGGGCGAGTTACATGGCGCTGGCCAGCACAAATATCAATCTGCCCGTCACTGATTGGACCGAGCTCGGCTTGATGCAACCTACCAACGGCGTCTGGCGCTTCTTCGACGCCGGAACGATAACCAATCGTCCGGCCCGGTACTATCGGGCCCGGCTAGAGGACGAAATCTTCTCAGAATAGCCGCCCGCACGGATCGGGAAAACGCTCGAAACCACCGTTCTTGGGAGGCCAAAAAAACCGTTGACGCGGTTGGTCAGCGGCGTAGTGTCGCGTGCAGAAATCCTACGATCGTATGAAACGAACACACTTGATCGCTGCTGGTATTGTGCTCGCGGTTGGCATTTCCCGACTCCAAGCCGGACTGCTTTTTTACGATTCCTTTAACTACCCAACCGGGTCTTTGGGAACGGCAGGCAGCCCAACATGGACCAAGAACGGAACTTCGCCCGATCCGACTGTCCAGAATGTGGGTGGATTGACCTATGCCGGACTTCAAGTCAGTGCCGACACACTGAGTCTCCAGTATGATGGGAGCGGCATCAATACGGGTTCGGGTGGCCCTGCGGCAACGGACGGGATCACCCTCACTGGGCAGCCTTATACCACGGGAAGCCTGTATTATTCACTGTTGCTGAAGGTGACGGCCACCCAGGTGGGGACCGGAAATGGATTTGCCACGGGCGTGAACTTAACGCAGGGGTCATTCATGGCCGGGCTGTCTACGGGAGCGGCCTCTGCTGCTCCCACCGTAGGTGCGAGTGCAGCGCCTTTGCTGATCCTTACCGGCGATGGTACGCAGTTCGCCTCCACCTATCGCTTGGGCACCTCAAAGACAGCGACTGCAGTCGATCGACAGTTTGCGGCGCAGACTTTTGGCATCGGTCCGAACGCTGAGACGGTATTCGTTGTGCTCCGATACACTTTTGATGCGGTGAATGGCGACAGTGCCAGCCTGTTTCTAAACCCCACGCCGGGCAATCCTGAACCTGCCGCATCCCTCACAGTAACCGCCGGCGCAAACCTTACCTTGGGTACGCCGGCCGGGATCAAATCGTTCTTCGTGCGAAATAACAGCGTCGAGCCGGATGCTTTGTTGATTGATGAGCTTCGAATTGGAGATACTTGGGAATCGGTGACGCCGGTGGCAACTCCGGAGCCGACTGCCGCTATGCTTGGCGGGCTGGCGCTTTTCGGTTTGCTGCTCGTGAATCGCCATCGCCGCTGATTGAGCCGCAGGCGAGTGCTTCAAGCATTTGCCGTCGCGGGTAAGGGTAATACTTCTTCTGGGATTTCCGTCGGTTGATAACGGCGTGGGCGATTTCGGCGCAGCCACTGAATTGCCACGGGTGTAAAAGCTGCGATCAGCAACATCTTCAGCAGCGCGATCCAGTGCATTCCCACCATGACGAGGAATGCGAGCAACGCGATTAGTACCAGGGCGGTGAAAACCATGGCGGCGACATTGATCCAATAGCGAGCTCCAGGACATCCGGCGATAAATTGGCAGCCAGGATTCACCCGGGGCAGCGCGGCATGCAACTCCCGAACAAACTGAGCGTATTCCGTCGAAGTGTCGCGAAAGCTCGCCACTCCTTCGTAGCTCCGGTTAAAGAACTCCCATTGCTTGTTCTGTCGTGTCGTGATTTCACAACGGTAGCGGTTGGTCTCGAAGCGTGTCGGATGGAATTCCAGCCGTATCCAGGTGATGTCCTTCAAAGGAATTCGCTGCGGTGAGCGTTTGTCCTCGATGATATCCAGCCCGGTTTGATCCAGCACAAAGGTCTGCGTGCCGGTGAAGGCATTCTTTCTCGTCGAATAGGAAATCATTTTCGCTTGCCACGATAATTGAGTCGGTGGCGGACTCAATCCGGTAGTTGGCGGTCGCCGCATTTGCCGGTAACAATTCCCCGCCTGGCTTCGTCTCGAAAAGCATGATGCAGCTCTTTCGCCACCTCGTTTTCACTTTAACTTTGTTGTTCATCGCGAGTCTCCCTGTGCGGAGCGCAGGGGCGCAGCCGTCTGGTCTCACTCAGTGGGAATTCACCATCGATGGGGTCAAGCGAACCGCCTTGCTCTATATGCCGGCAATCGCGGTTAAGGATAAATTCCCGGTCGTCTTCGTGTTCCACGGTCACGGTGGCAATTCCCGGAATGCCCAGCGGACCTTTGCCATGAACGAGCATTGGCCGGAGGCTATCTCGGTTTACATGCAGGGATTGAACACACCCGGACGCCTGACGGATCCGGAAGGCAAAAAGCCGGGCTGGCAATCCCGGGCCGGCGATCAGGGCGATCGCGATTTGAAATTCTTTGATGCCGTGCTGGCGCGGTTGAAAAAGGAATACCCGGTGGACGCCCAGCGCATTTTCGCCACCGGTCACTCCAACGGCGGTGGCTTCACGTATCTGCTCTGGGCCGAGCGAGGTGATGTGTTCGCCGCCGTGGCGCCGTCGGCTGCCGCTGCGCTTCGTCAACCCGGTCGCTTCAAGCCCAAGCCAGTGATGCATCTGGCTGGGGAGCAAGATCCACTCGTAAAGTTCAGCTGGCAAAAAGCCACCATGGACGCCGTCCGCAAACTCAACGGTTGCGAAGCCGAGGGCAAACCGTGGGACAAACTCTGTACGATCTATCCATCGAAAACCGGCACGCCACTCGTAACCTACATTCATCCTGGCGGTCATGAATTCAAACGCGAATCGGCAGCGCTAATCGTGAAATTCTTCAAAGGGCAAACTACCGCGAAGCCTTGAGCGCGGAAATCGCGCACTGGAGCGGCGAGTGCTTGCCGCCCTGCGCCGTTTCATCAGAATGAAGGGCATGAATTTGATCTCACGGTTTTGTTTCGGCTTCCTTCCGGGCGGTCTCGCGCTGCTGCTGGCCCTGCCAACGACGGGCGCGGCTGCGGCCACCAATGTGCTTTTGATCTGTGTGGACGATTTGAAACCTTTGCTCGGCTGCTATGGAGATCATCGGATCAAATCTCCGAACATTGACCGTCTGGCCAAGCGAGGTCTGGTGTTTGAGCGCGCTTTTTGCAATCAAGCGGTCTGCGCGCCCTCGCGCAACGCGCTGTTAACGGGTATGCGCTGCACCGCGCTGGGGATCTACGACTTGGGCACGAATTTTCGCGAAGCCGTGCCGGACGCAGTGACGCTGCCGCAGTTCTTCAAACAGAACGGCTATCGTGCGGAGGGTTTGGGAAAGATCTTCCATGTCGGTCACGGGAATCATGAAGATGCTGTTTCGTGGAGCGTGCCGCATTTCCAGGCGAAATCCATCGCCTATCTTTCCCCAACAAACCACGCGCCGCAGGGACTGACGCGGGAGGAGGCTCTGTTTGCCAATGTGAAAGACGTGGCCAAGTTGCCACGCGGCGCGGCGTGGGAAGCGGCGGACGTGGCTAATGGCGATTACCCGGATGGAAAGATTGCCGACGAGGTGATTCGACGACTTCAAGCAACGAAACGCCAATCGGCGGAGCCGTTCTTTCTCGCCGTGGGATTCTTGAAGCCGCACCTGCCATTCTGCGCGCCGAAAAAGTATTGGGACTTGTACCGCCGGGAGTTATTTCAGCTACCCAGCCAGCGCACGCCACCAGAAGGAGCGCCGGTCTATGCCCCGAGCACCTGGGGTGAACTGCGGCAATACAGCGAGATGCCCCTGACGGGCCCGCTGACCGACGAACAGGCGCGCACCATGATCCATGGTTACCACGCGGCAGTGAGCTACATGGATGCGCAACTTGGGCGTGTACTGGATGAATTAGACCGACTTGAACTCTCACCGCACACAATCATTGTGCTTTGGGGCGACCATGGCTGGCATTTGGGCGACCATGGTATGTGGTGCAAGCACACGAATTACGAGGAGGCCAATCGCATTCCTTTGCTCATCGTCGCTCCCGGCACTACTCAGCCCGGCTCGCGCACCCAGGCACTTGCCGAATCCGTCGACGTGTATCCAACGCTGCGCGAACTCGCCGGGTTCGCTGGCCGAGGCGTTCCACAGTCGCTCGAGGGTAAAAGTCTTGTTCCCGTGCTGCGCCAGCCAGCCAGCGAAAGCAAGGAAGCCGTATTCCACGTCTTTCCGCGGAGCCGCCAAGGTGAGGGCGCAATTCTCGGTCGTGCGGTGCGCACAGAACGATATCGCCTGATTGAATGGAAGAAGCCCGGCGCCGCCCCGGCAACGGCGGAATTGGAGCTTTACGATTATGCAAGTGATCCGGCCGAAACGAGGAACCTTGCGGCGGATCGCCCCGAGGTCGTTGCGAAGTTGCGCGGGCTGCTCACCCAGCAGCCGGAAGCAAAACCACAACTGGCGAGGCGTGGTCCCGCGAAGTGATTCGCATTACCCCAGTACTGGAATCCAGCCGTATGACCACGCTGTTGATTGCAACCCGGAACACCCACAAGGTCGGGGAAATTCAGGCGATCCTTGGCGACACGTTTGCCTGTCACACGTTGGCGGACTATCCGGCAGCGCCGGCAGTAGTCGAAGACGCTTCCACGTTCGCTGGTAACGCGGCAAAGAAGGCGGTTGAACTGGCGCGCTGGCTGGTCGCGTCAAACAGCAGCCGGCCGCTCTTGCCTCATTACGTATTGGCCGATGATTCCGGGTTGGAAGTTGACGTGCTGAATGGCGCGCCTGGGGTGCATTCCGCACGGTTTGCCGCTCTTGATTCCGGGACTGCCGGTAATTCGACTGACGCTGCGAATAACGCGAAGTTATTGCGCCTGCTGGCGCAGGTGCCGGTCGAAAAATGGTCGGCCCGTTTTCGCTGTGTCATCGCGCTCACGCCTGTGCTGCCGGGGCGGGTGGAAAGTGCCTCGCCGGTTTGCTTTGCCGATGAATTCGAGCTGGCGACACGACTATTCGAAGGCGTGTGCGCAGGAAGCATCAAGCGCGTCGCAAGCGGGCAGGGCGGGTTTGGCTATGATCCTTTGTTTGTGCCGGATGGTTTCCAGCATTCATTCGCGGAACTCGGTGAGGAATTGAAGAATCGGATCAGCCATCGCGCGCGGGCTTTGACTCAACTGCGTTCCGCTTTGCTTGGGTCATTTTGAAGCTTGGAAGGTTAGTTTGCTGGACTATCTTTGGCGCATGAAGATCACCAAGTACACGACCGCATACGGGAATAATCCATTGGAATTGGACGCGTCGGTGAACAAGCATCTGGCCAATGGTTGGCAGCCGTACGGCAACCCCTACGCCACCGAGAATCCGGTGGAGGGTGCGATGGAGTCGATGCTTCTCGCCCAGGCGATGGTGAAAGCGGAAGGCTGAGCCGAACGTCGAAGGAGTGTAGTCAACCATTGCCGGTGCGCGCGGGGTCTGTGATTGTTTTGTCGAAGCCACCCGTGCAGGCAGGGCTGGAATCATTGATGCGATGATGAACTTGTTGTTTTGCTTTCGCCGAATTTCGGTTTGGCCTTTCCTGTTACTGGGGTTGATGTGTGGCCAGCCTGCCGTGGCCCAATACACGAACGGCATATATGCCGAGTTCAGCACCAGCATGGGGAGTTTCACCTGCCGGCTGGAGTATGCGTTGGCACCACGGACTTGCGCCAACTTCATTGCGCTTGCCACCGGTCAACGGCCGTGGCTGCACGAGCCCAGCGGTCTGGTGCGGACCAATCCCGCCTTCAATGGTGGAATTTTTCATCGCGTCGTTTCCAACTTTGTCATTCAGGCGGGTTCGCCTACGGGTTTGCCAAACGGAGGACCAGGCTACGACATCCTGGATGAATTCACGCCGAGCCTGCGCCACGACGCCTTTGGCGTGCTTTCGATGGCGAACAACGGCCCCGACTCGGGCGGGTCGCAATTCTTTGTCACCATGGGGGCGAAGCCAGGGCTCGACGACATTTACAGCGCGTTCGGTCGCTACTACGGCGGCTCGAATGTTATCTACAACATCAATCGCGTGGCCACCGACAGCAACGAAAAGCCGTTGACCAATGTCCTGCTCAATTCGGTGTTGATTCGCCGGGTCGGTGCCGCCGCAATCGCTTTTAACATCAACACCAACTTGCTCCCTTGGGTGACCAATCAAAACCTGCGGGTGCGGTTGCAAGCCGGCACGGTTAACCTTTCATTCAGCAACCAACTCGCCACCGAGGTCAGACTGTATTCCTCGCCGCAATTGTCGCAATGGACGGAAACGAAGTTTGGCATCAATGTGGTCAATCCGGCGCTGACCAACATCGCGACCGCGCCGGTGTTGTCACGGGAGTTCTTCCGGCTTGCGCAGATTCAATACGCCCAGACGCTCTACGTGCCCAAAAACGTCCTGAACAAAACTGTCACGCTCAACCTTGCCAATGGCAACGGCACCTTCGTCATTCAGTTTAATGGCAGTGGTGGCGGCAGTTACACCTGGACCGGGGGATCTTCGGGCGCAGTGTTGTTTTACGATTTCCGGCAGGATCCATATCGCGGTCGTTTTCTGCCGCTCGTTCTGGAAAACTTTTCCTACGATTTTGACCTGCATCTTGATTACGACAGCCTTACTGCGGGAACGCTGAAAGGAATGGCGTATCCGCTTGTCGGCAATCCGGTCACGTTGTCCGGCACCTTCACCGCGCCGTGACGCCTACCAATTGACCCGCAGCTGGCGGCCGATCACTCCGTTGGTCGCCACCATGGCGTAGCGATGATATCCCCGCAGCGGCTTCATCCGAAAATCACCGCCCGCGCACTGGACGATCAATCCGCCCGCAGCCACATCCCAAAGACTGATGCGCCGCTCGATGAAAGCGTCCAATCGCCCCGTGGCAACATACGCCAGCGCCAGCGCGGCGGAGCCCATGATGCGCACCTTGCGGGCGCGGCGGGAAAGAGAGCACAGCAAGGGCAGCGAACGTTCGAGGTTCAACTTGCTCTTTGAGAACCCGATGGAAATCACCGAGTGACCAAGATCCTTCCGCTGACTCACCCGGATCACGCGTCCGTTAAGCCGCGCCGGGCCGTTGCGCATGGCGGTCCACAGTTCGTTAGTGAACGGATCGAGAATCACGCCGATCAGGGTTGAGTAATCGGCGTCCGAATGCGCGTCGGTGCTGCGGCCTTGCAGCGCAATGGACACGCATGCATGCGGAATGCCGTGCGCGAAGTTCACCGTGCCGTCAATCGGATCCACCACCCAGCGATATTCCGTGGTCACGTTGCCGGATTCGCCCTCTTCGCCGAGCAATGAAATTTTCGGAAAGGCCCGGTGCAGTTTCCGTTGGATCAACTTTTGGCAACGCACGTCCAACTCGAGTTTGATGTCGTGCAGGCTTTCCTCGTTGATTTTCTTCGGGGCATTCAGATTTCGCCGCATCACCTGGCCGGCCGCCTGGGCCGCTGCCACGGCCGCGGCGAGAGTTTGCTTCAATTCGTTTGCGTTCATTAAAAGTCCATGATCATTCCGGTTTCAATTCCAACACGCAAGCGTCGTAAGGCGACAACTGCGGTTCAATCACGACGTCGCGACCACGAAATTCGCCCACGCGTCGGCGATCTTGCTCGTCGAGACGGTAAATTCCCCCGCGGCGTGGCAACTGATAATCCCGCGCCGCGAATTGCAGCCGCGGCACGATCGGTTGGTCGCTGATATTGGCGATGGCGATGGCCACCGTGCCGTCGTGCGCCCGCCAGGCTGCGGCGTGAATCTGCGGCACCCGCTTTGAAAACTCCTTCACGCCTTCTT
>CAYWCK010000246.1:0-8199 GCA_964456685.1 uncultured Bifidobacteriaceae bacterium
CGAACGAGGCAGCGGTGGGCATTGGCCGTCGCCCCAATTTCACCGAGTCGCGCTTCATGGCTTACGACTCCATTATCCACGGCGCGAACGCCATTCTCTATTGGGGCACGGCCTATATGAAACCCGTCGAGGACGACGGCACGCCAGTGACCGGTCGCCCGAGATTGTGGCGCGATCTTTTGCGCGTGGCCCGAGAACTCCGCGCGCTCGAACCTGCGCTGGTGGCTCCAGAAATTAATACACCAAAAATTCGGCAGTCGCCGACCTATGGATCAATTGATGGCAAAGGCGTGCTCTGCTCGCTGCGGCGGGTGGACGATGATTACGTTTTGCTCGTGGTGAACGAAACGGGCGACGGCATCGGCTTCTCGATGGAAAACCTGCCCGGCAAACTCAACGGGCGCACGCTGCATCGCCTCTACTCATCGGAAGAGAAGACGATCAGTCGCGGCGGATTCGCCGATGGCATTCGCCCCCGCGACGTCCAGGTTTATGCCACATCGCGGCGGTTTGAAGATTCGGTGGTGCGGTTGAAATAATTTGTTCGGACCCGATGCTGTCTATGCTGCCTCGCTCATCCCGATCTACATTTCTAGCGCTCGCGCTGGTAGCCATCGCAGCGGCGTGCAACTCGCTCACTTCAGCCAGCGTCGCCAAATCGATTTTGATTCTGAACGAAGACGACAGCCATTTCTTTGGCTCGCGCTCCGCGGAGCAGATGAACTTGGAAGGGTTGTACGCGTTTGTGGATCAATACGCAAACACAGCCGTCA
This sequence comes from uncultured Bifidobacteriaceae bacterium, assembly GCA_964456685.1. Taxonomy (GTDB): domain Bacteria; phylum Verrucomicrobiota; class Verrucomicrobiia; order Limisphaerales; family JADLHS01; genus CAYWCK01. The sequence goes on from CAYWCK010000246.1 coordinate 774, forward strand.
CGCATCTTTTCCTTTGCCCGAACGCGATGAAAGCCAGCCATCGCAGTCAGGCGCGCGATGCCATCTGGGAGTTCAAAGAAGGCCAGAAACTTCCGGACAACGACTTTGCGAAGAAATGGTGTGACAACGCGCGTCTGCTTGCCGAGCGTGGTCTGGATCCCTACGCGGTGTGGATCGCCCGCTGTCGTGTGAAGAAGATTTCCCCGTGGCTCTCGATGCGGATGAACGATGTCCACAACGTCGATGACGTGGACAATTACATCCACAGCTCGTTCTGGCGGAAGCATCCCGAATACTGGCGCGTGCCGGGCGGCAAAGGCTGGACCGATCGCGCGCTGGATTTCGGAATCCCGGAAGTGCGCGCGCACGCGATGGCCTACGTGAAAGAATTGTTGGAGCGTTACGACCCCGACGGGCTCGAACTGGATTGGATGCGCTTCGGTTACCACTTCCGGCCCGGCAAGGAAGCCGAGGGCGCGGTCTTGCTGACGCAGTTCATGCGTGACGTGCGTTCCTTGACGCGGGAATGGTCAAAGAAGCGCGGGCATCCGATCAAACTGGGCGCCCGCGTGCCGACACTTCCCAACGCCGCGCACGGTCTCGGCATGGACGGTGTCGCTTGGGCGCGCGAAGGTTTGGTGGACATGCTCGTGCCGACGCCGTTCTGGGCCACGACGGATTTCGACATCCCGATTGAACTGTGGCGAAAGGAAATCGGTCGCGCTGCGAAAAAGGTCGTGCTCGCGCCGGGCGCGGAAATTCTGGTGCGGGCGTATCCGGCCGCGAAGCCGATTGAGCAAGACATCAACTCCATTCGCGGCTTTGCTGCATCAGCGTGGCAGCGCGGTGCGGATGCGATCTACCTTTTCAATTTCATGGATCCCGCGCCCATGACGGGAGGTAAGAAAGCTTACCGCACCTTGCTAGAAGTAGGGCTGAGTCGCGCGGTCGTCGTCAAGCAAGCCCGTCGGCACGAGGTGACATATCGCGACACGGTGGCGCCCGGCATGTCGAGCGAGGTGCGGCTGCCGGTGGACGGATTGAAGGGCGGCACGATTCGGCTTCACAGCGGTCCGAAACCCAAGCGAGCCGAGGCGTACGTCGTGCTGGGCTTGGCGCAAACCGACACCATGGCGCGCAGTCGCTTTGAGGTCACAATCAACGGACAATCGTGCGCAACGGCGTCCGAGCTCGCCGATCTCTCGACTTTCTCCGGCGTGGCGCGAGGCGTCCGCTTCGCCTGCCCAACGAAAGCAATCCGCGACGGGCAAAACGAAATTCAGTTTCGGCAACTGCCCGGCGAAGCGGAGCAGAAGATCGTCTGGATCGAATTGCAGGTCGTGCCAAAATAATTCTGGCTGCATTCGCCGCCGTTCGCTGCTCAGGCGTTGCTCAGTGAATCTCTGCTTCGCAGAATCTCCCGGTTGATCTCAGTACCGGAGGGCGCAAACGGGAATAGTTTGTTCTGCCGATCGGGAACGAACAACCGGCCACACTCCCGACATTGATACACGAGACGGGAAGCGCTACTGAGAACGCTCCGGAAGCGCGTCTGTGCGGCCTCCACGCTTGATTGTCCGGCGCCGACTTCCGAGATCACTTCGTCCAGCGCGTCAAAAACCGCGAACCACTCCTGGTCCGGGATGAGATGCGCCTTGTGCGGTAAATCGTCGGTCTGGTCTATGATAAGAGCTCCACAGTGGCAGGTGATTTTCATACACGTGTGATGTCTGGGTAAAATCTGGTGGAAACGTGAGTCTTACTGAAACGCCAGCTTCGCCTGCGTGAGTTCGGAGTCAATGTCCTTGCCTTCGTAAAACCAAAGCCGCCCCCGCACGCGGACGGTCTGGCCGGGGGCGCAATCGGGCAGTACGGGGTCGGCATGGATGCACGGTACGTTCGGTTGACCCCACGTCCGCCCGGTACGTTCCCAAGCGGTGACGATCCATCGGTCTTTGCCGGCAGAATGAACAGCGGTTGTAGGCGCGCGGAAAATCTTGTTCGTCGTGGTCTGCTCGTTGAATTGCGCGGCGCCTTTCAGATGACCGCAAACTTGCGCGCGCAAGCCGGTGAGCGGTTGATCGGAATCGTTGCGCAGCCAGAGTTCCATGTCCGCACCGTTGGTCGCTGGCTTGATTGACGCGCCGAAGGCAAAGCGCGCGAAGTCGTTGGTGAAATTCCGTTCAAGACGCAACCCACCGTCCGGCTCGCGCGCCCAGTCCACATTGTCCACCCACAGGCTGTGTTCGTCGAAAATCGTCGGGACGTGCGTGTGCCCGAGGAAGAGCAGGCGGTTGCCGCTGAAAATCGCTTCCGGCAAATCCACGACGACGTAGCTCTTCGGATCCCACGGCAGAAACACGCTGGCTTTCGTGCCGCGTTGCCAGTCGCGATTGCCGTCAAGGAAGCCCATGCGCACTTCGCGTCCACCGGGATAAGGCAGCACGCGGGTTTTGCCGTCGGCCAGGTGCAGCGGCTTCGTCCCATCAAGCCCAAGTTCAGCGGCGCGTTTCTGCACGGCTTCGACACTCCAACCCAGCACGCGCGCCGCCTCGTCCGCGGAGTAGTGATGTTCGACGACCATGTTCTCCAGCCAGTATTCCCCTTCCTTGCGCGACGCAGCCATCTCGACTGGCAGCGTGAGCTTCTCTGGTTCGCGCTTCGGATGTCGCGCGATGAGCATCGGATCGTCGGGCAATCTTGCCCGGTTCACGTACGGCTCCAAGTCGCGCACGGCGATGCAACGGTAGTTGTGCTGTTTCAGATAACGCAGGTATTCCTCCAACCGCTCGGGCGGCGTGTGAACCCACGGATGCGCGATGTCGGGCGCCCCGTGAAATTGCAGCACCACCGCCTGCCCCTTCTTCGAGCGGGCGAGAACTTTTTTGAGATGTGCGAGCGACCAATTCGGATACGCGTCGCCGGTGGTGGGAATGAGCAACGGATGATGCCGCTTCGGATCGTAGGTCGAACCGATTTCGAGCGTGCCGTATTTCGCCTCTGGCATTTCACCGCGACGCGCGAAGTGATAGCCGAGTTCTCCCAACTTCTGCACCGCTTCCGGCCCAAACGAGTTGCCGCAATAGGCGAAGCTGACCGGGCGCGGGACTTTGACTTGGTCCAGTTCGCGATCCACGAGATACAATTCGCCCGGCAGACGATAGGCGTGTTTTGGGGAGGAGAAGTCCGTGTGCGTCCAACTGTGATTGCCGATCTCGAATCCCATCTGCTGAATCTCCGCGATGTCCTGCCACGTCATGAAGTTGGTTTGGTCGTCCATCCACTTGTGCGTGACGAAAAACGTGGCGCCGAAACCCAGTTCCTTGAGCAGCGGCGCGACGAAGGTACGATGCGACTTCACCGCGTCATCGAAGGTGAGCACGACGGTCTTCTCCGGAATGGTTTGCGGCTTCCTGGCCGGCACGCGGAGGAGCGTGGAAATCTCCGTTTCACGCAACGCGCGGGGCCAGATGGCGGCTTCTTCCATTTCGCCCGTGAAATACATTTTGGGCAACCCGTCGAAGGAAGCCGCGCCAATCAGGATCGGCTCGTTGTTCGCAGTGAGTTTGCCGGACCAAGGCTTCTCCGCCATGACGCGGCCGTTGCAAAGCAGCGAAATCTTGCTGCCGTCGTAGCGGCCAATGAGATCCACCCAACCAGCGGGATCAATTTGCGAGACCGGAAAACTCACCATGACGAAGCCTTTGTCGGTGTGGACTTCGAAACCGATGTCCGGCCCGGGCGTGCCGCCGAGGTCCGCGCCGAACAGGCAATAATTCATCACGTCGTGATTGCCCCGTTTGGTGAGCAGGCCGGCATTCCAGTTCCCGTCCGGAACACGCGCCCGCAAATAAACCGTGAGCGCTTCACCCGGCATGTTCCAGAGCTTGGGCTGATTCAAATCGCGCTCCACATCAAAGTAGGCGCTCTCGATTTTGGCCACCATCGCACGCGCGCGCGCGCCCGGGCCTTCGGGGGGAACTTTGGCGATGATCTTGCCCACCGTTTTCAGCGGCGGCTGATGCGCATTGAGTCGCTCGCCGAAATTCCACGCCAAAGATGCATCGGCCAGCACCGCCTCGCGGGCGGAAGGCTTCTGTGCGGGTTTGAGTCGCTTGAGGCGGATATCCTTGAATTGAACCTTCATCGGCGGCCCGGTGTGAAGCTGCATCGCCAGCAGCCCGAGCGGTTCAAAACTGTCGTCGTCATTATCGGCCACCTCGGCGATCAACTTGCCGTTCACGTGCAACGAAAGTTTTCGGCCTTGCGCGATGAGGTGATACTCGTGCCATTCATCGAGGCGGAAATCGCCCGCGCCCGGCTCGAGTTGCATTTTTTCCGTGTGCTTGCCGCCATCGCGATCGAAAACTGTGCGCTCGCCTTGGAGCGCGAGATCGTGGCGACCGAACTCGTCGTAGAGCCGCGCCTTCCACGGCTGGAGATAATTGTTGTCCACTTGGTAACCTGCGACGTCGCCGTTCGGCAGCCGGCGACTGCGAAACTGGAAGCCGCCATTCACCGCCGGCGAGTTTGTGCTGCGCATCCGGAAGGTGAGCTTCAATTCGAAGTCGTCCATCATGCCGCCCTGCCAGATGAGGTATTGATTCAGCTTGGGCGCGTGCTCGGGCGAGATCGTGCCTGTGATTGCGCCATCTTCGATGGACCAGAACGACATGTCCTGTCCCTGCCAGCCGTTGAGAGTGTGGCCATCAAAGATTGGCTCGAACTTTCCGTAGGTCGGGCCGCGTTGAATGGACTGGCACCCGGCACCGAGCAAGGCAAGCAGAAGGAGGGCGGAGAATCGCATGCGGGGAATCTGCCGCTAGCCGGTAAAGGTGCCGAGGCGAATGTTCATTGCGCGACCCGTCCATTCTTTATCCAAGCTGATCTCGCGGCTGGAAGCTTGACCCAAGCGCTGATTATTGCCTCAATTCGCGCGCTCTGAAACCGCCAACCAAACTCATGAAAAGCGCCTTCGTCCTCCTCGCTGCGGGAACTCTTGCAGTTTCTTTGACGCAACCTCTCTTTGCCGCGGATGGCGTACTGCCTTTGGGCAAGGATGGCAAGCCGCTCAATCTCGATTTCGAAACCGGCACACTCAAGGATTGGTCCGTTGAAGGCGACGCCTGCGAAGGCCAGCCGATCCGCGGTGACAAGGTGGCGGCGCGTCGCTCGGACATGAAGAGCAATCACACCGGCGAGTATTGGTTCGGCACGTTCGAGGTCGGTGGCGACAAGCCGCAGGGCAAATTGAAGTCGGTGGCGTTCAAAGTGGCGCATCCTTTCGCGAGTTTTCTGGTTGGCGGCGGTTCGCAGGAAGGGACGCGCGTTGAATTGGTGATCGCGGGAGCAAAGGAAGTCATCTTCCAAATCTCCGGCGAAGACAAGGAGGACATGCGGCCCGTGGTGGTGGACCTCTCGAAATATCTCGGGAAAAATATTTTCATTCGGGCGATCGACAACGTCAGCACCGGTTGGGGGCACATCAATTTTGACGATTTCAAATTCCACGAAGCCCGCCCGAAGTTCGCCAACGAGCGCACAGTCTCAAAGGCGGGCGCCAAACCCGCCTCTACGATGCCGCCGCTCGACGTGGTGAAGTTCGCGGGCCTGCCCGGCGAGGAAGCGGCCAAGGTGATGTCTTTGCCTCCCGGATTCAAAGCCACGCTTTTCGCGGGCGAACCAGACGTCCAACAACCCATCGCCTTCGCGCTCGATGATCGCGGGCGCATCTGGGTGGCGGAGGGTTACACCTATCCGGTCCGCGTCGGCAAACCGCCGGAAGAAACCTCCAAGACTTCCGAGCCCAACGAAGCGCAAATCAAAGACATCTTTAACGGCAAGGACCGCATCCTGGTTTTGGAGGACACGGATGGCGACGGCAAGTTCGACAAGCGCACTGTGTTTCTGGAGAACCTGAATCTTGTCAGCGGTCTCGAAGTCGGTTTCGGCGGCGTGTGGATTGGCGCGGCACCGTATCTCATGTACGTGCCGATTGCCGATGGCGACGCGCCCAAGCCCGCCGGTAAACCGCAAATCATGCTCGACGGTTGGGATTTCAAGCGCGACACGCACGAGACGTTGAACACCTTCACGTGGGGGCCGGACGGCTGGCTCTACGGCACGCACGGCGTGTTTTGTCCTTCCCAAGTCGGCAAGCCTGGTGCGCCCGAACGCGAGCGGCAATGGATGGATTGCGGTGTCTGGCGTTATCATCCGACCAAACACGTTTTTGAAGTATTCGCCGAAGGCACGAGCAATCCGTGGGGCATTGATTTCGATGAACGCGGCCAATGCTGGACCGAGGCGTGCGTGATCCCGCATCTCTTTCACATGATTCAAGGCGGGCGTTTCCATCGTCAGGGCGGCGAACATTTTTCCACTTACCCCGACGAACTCGCGCGCAATGAACAGTATCGCGAGAAAGGCAGCCGCAAACCGATTTTCCCGTTCGTCTATGAGGACATCAAAACCGTTGCGGATCATGTCCACTACGCGGGTGACAAAGGACCTCACGCCGGTAACGCCCGCAGCGGCGCCGTCGGCGGCGGCCACGCGCACGCGGGATTGATGGTTTATCAGGGCGAGCAATGGCCGGAGGAATTTCGCGGGAAGATTTTCATGAACAACATCCACGGCGCGCGCATCAACATGGACATTCCCGAGCGCGCGGGCAGCGGATTTGCCGGCCATCACGGCAAGGACTTCATTAACTTCAACGACAAGTGGTCGCAGATTCTCAACCTCCAGCAAGCGCCGGACGGTTCGGTTTATATGATCGATTGGTACGACAAGAACGAGTGCCATCACAACGACCCGAACGGTCACGACCGGAGTAACGGGAGAATTTTCAAGATCAGTTATGGGGAGACGAAGTTTGAGAAGGTGGATTTGCAGAAGCTAAGCGATGCCGAACTCGTAAAGCTTCTCGCGAGCAAGAATAGTTGGCAAACGCGGCACGCTCGAAGGATTCTCCAAGAGCATTGCGAGAGGTATCTAACTGAACTTAAGACGTGGACCGCATCGATCCAAACCAATGCGAGCTATCCTAAACCGGAGGAACTGAAACCCCGGGCCGCGATCGCCCTAAAAGACATGGACGATCGACTTTATGATTTGTTCCATAAGAGTATTGATTCTCAGACGCGGCTTCGCTTGTTCTGGGCCATTCATTCAACCACAAGACGAATCCATCCCGAAGGCATGGCGTTTTTTTCAGACAAAGACGAATTCATTCGAGCTTGGAGCGTGCAATCACAATGTGAAAACAGGGGGTTTTCTCCAGATGTTTCCGAAGTGCGGCTGAATCAGTTCGCCCGCATGGCTCGAGAAGACAAATCGCCAGTCGTCCGCCTTTACCTCGCCTCCGCGCTCCAGAGACTTCCCGTGGATGATCGTTGGGAAATTCTCGCGGCGCTTTCCCAGC
>CAYWCK010000247.1:0-1941 GCA_964456685.1 uncultured Bifidobacteriaceae bacterium
ATGAAGGTTCCTTGCCTTGGATTTGATCCGCATTCTTTGCGGACTGTGAGTAACTGAAACTCACGTTCTCGTAAACCACCTCACCCCGCACCGGTTTGCGCAACGATTCCCGTCGCCGCCCGTCGGCGCGTTCCTCGGCCGCGTCCAGAATATCAAGCACGCGTTCCCCGGCGGCGCGACCCGATTGCAAAATCTGGTTCAGCCCGTGCAGTTGCCCAATCGGCGTGTAGAACATGCCGAGATAAAGGAGGTAACCCACCAGCGCTCCTGGCTCCATCACCTTTTCAATCACCATGTGGCCGCCAACCCATAGCACGAGGGCGAAACCAATGGCGCCCGCAAAACCCATGGCCGGCTGGTAAATTGCCCAAACGCGCATGATGCCCAGAGTGCCCTGGCGCAAGGCGTGGGCTCGTTCAGAAAAGCGCTGGTCTTCGTGTCCTTCACGACTGAACGCTTTGATTTGCCGCACGCCTTGCAGATTGTCCATCAACAGCGCGTTCATCGCGCTGGAGGCTTCGCGCTGTTTGCGATAGCGCCGATGGGCGGTCAGCGTGTACCACAGTGCGCCGCCCGCCAGAATCGGAATGGGCGCCATGGCCACCAGGGCCAGCTGCCAGTTCTGATAAATCAAAATGGTCGCGACACCGATCACACCGACCAGCGCCACCACGCCCTGCTCCGTCCCATCAATCAAAACGCGCTCCACGGAATTGACGTCCTCGATCACGCGCGTCATCAAATCGCCGGAAGCGCGTTGATCGAAGTAACCGACCGGCAGCCGCTGCAACCGCGCGTAAACATCGCGCCGCATGTCGAAGATGACATTCTGCTCAAAGTGATTGTTGACCAGGATGCGCAACGAGTTGAACAAATCGCGCAGCAGGAACGCGCCAATCAAAGCCAGCATCACCCACGTCAATTGATCCGCCTTTCCGGCGCGAATGACTTCATCGATCGCGTAAGCGGTCAGTTTGGGGAAGGCAAACGACGCGAGCAATGCGAGCACGGCGCAAAGCACGGTTGTCACGGCCAGGAGTTTGTACGGTCGGAGGTACACAGCCACCCGCGCGACAACCTCCCGAGTGTGCCGGGATTTTGCAGTAAAGGTCGGATCGATTGTTTTTGCTCCGTGTGCCATGTTGCGATTAGCTCCGTGCGAGAAAATCCACCATCCCCTTCGCAAATGGCGCGAGATCCAGCGGCGTGCGGGCTGAAACCAAATTGCCATCCACCACCGTCGGTTCATTCACCCAGATCGCGCCGGCATTTTCCAGATCGTCCTTGATGCCCAGCGAGCCGGTCGCGCGTTTACCCTGCAGAATCTTTGCCGAAATGGGAATCCAGCCGCCGTGGCAAATGAAGGCGACGAGTTTGCCTTGTGAAAAGAATTCACGCGTGAGCGAAAGCACCTTGGGATCGCGGCGCAATTTGTCCGGCATGAATCCGCCCGGGACGAGGAGCCCCACGAAATCCTGACTCCGCGCCTCAGAAAGCAACAGGTCGGACTTGGCTAGGTAACCATGCTTGCCCTTGTAGATTTTGATTTCCGGCGCCGCCAGGCGCATGGCATAGCCGGCTTCTTCCAATCGGATTTTTGGATACCAAAGCTCAAGGTCTTCGTAGATGTCCTCCACGAATGTCAGCAACGTTGTCTGCATGGGGCAGATTAGCGGCAGTCGTGAAAGCGGGCAAGGGCATGCCCCCAAAACGCAAAATTGCGTGCAACCGCCGCCCGAACGCTTTAACTTGTCGCCCGATGTACAAGCCCGTAGCCACGAAGGACCCAACCGCCGTCGAGGTGGAAGTACAGCAGGCTTACCTTTCACTTTTTCCCAGCGGCGACCGGGTCTTTGTGCCGCGTGTGTTCGGCTGGGCGATCGAATGCTTCACTGGCAATTACGCGGATTACCAAGCCGTGGATGCCCAGTACCACGATCT
>CAYWCK010000247.1:1951-8188 GCA_964456685.1 uncultured Bifidobacteriaceae bacterium
GAGCACACATTGCAAGGAACACTTTGCATGGGGCGGCTGCTGCATGCCCGTCAACAGGCCGGCGCGCAACCACAGCTGACCGAACGCTTTTTCCAGTTGGGAATCGTCGGCATTCTATTGCATGACACCGGTTACTTGAAGCAGCGCGACGACCGGGAAGGCACCGGCGCAAAATACACGGCGACGCACGTGCTGCGGAGCGCGGATTTTGCCGCCCGGCTGTTGGCGGAAAAGGGATTTCCTCCCGCGGAAATTCAGGCGGTGCAAAACATGATCCGCTGCACCGGCGTGGATGCGGACGTAAGCAAGATCACGTTCCAGGGCGAACTTGAGCGCGTGACGGGCCACGCCCTGGCCACGGCGGATTTGCTGGGCCAGATGGCGGCCGAGGATTACGTGGACAAATTGCCCGTGCTATACGCGGAGTTTGCCGAGGCGGCGCGCTTTGACCAGGAGCACACGGAATTCATTTCGAAATTTGGCAGCGTCGATGACCTCGTCGAACGCACCCCCGGCTTCTGGCACGATTATGTCCTGCCCAAGCTGGACCGCGACTTCGGCGGGTTGCACCGTTTCCTGAACCAACCGTACCCGCACGGCCCCAATTGGTATGTGGAACAGATTGAAAAGAACATGGCCCGGTTGAAGACCATGGCCTGACCGCTCCGGCCGCGGCGGGTTTTGCGGCTTGGAGCAAGCCGGCCCACGCCCTAGTTTCTGCCCATGTCGCGCGATTACGTTCTGCAACCATTTCAGTCTGAGGTTAACCTTCAGATTGACTACGCCAGCGAACTGAATCAGCAGCAGTTTGATGCCGTAACGGCGTCCCCCGGTCCGGCGCTCGTGATTGCCGGCGCGGGCTCCGGCAAAACCCGAACGCTGACCTTCCGCGTCGCCTACCTGCTCGAGCAAGGCATCCCAGCCGATCGGATTTTACTCCTCACCTTCACCAACAAAGCCGCTGCGGAGATGATGCGGCGGGTGGCGGAGTTGCTCGGGCAGGAATTGCCGTCGCTCTGGGGCGGGACATTTCATTCCATCGGCAACCGGATTCTGCGCCAGCACGCTCCCCTGCTCGGCTTTCAGCGCGATTTCACCATCATGGATCGCGACGATGCGAAGCACTTGATCACCACGTGCATCGCGGAAGCGAACATTGATGTAAAGGCGACGCGCTTTCCCAAGGCCGAAGTGCTCGGCGATATTTTCTCCCTGGCGCTGAATAAACAGGTGAGCGTCAGCGAGATTCTCGGTGCCGAGTACGGTTACTTTGCCACGCTCGCCCCGCAGGTTGAGGAAGTGTGGAAGCGTTACATCACCCGCAAGCTCGCCACCAATGCGATGGACTTCGACGACTTGCTGGTGCTCTGGTTAAAGTTGCTGAATGAGCACGCCGAGGTACGGGAGCACTATCAAAGGCGCTTCCAATTCGTCCTGGTGGATGAATATCAGGACACCAACCGGCTGCAGAGCGATCTGATCGACCTCCTCGCGGCGCGCACAAAAAATGTCATGGTGGTCGGAGATGATGCGCAAAGCATCTACGCTTGGCGCGGCGCCAACTTTCAGAACATCCTGAAATTTCCCGAACGCTATCCCGGCGCGAAGGTTTACAAGATTGAGACGAACTATCGCAGCACTCCGGAGATTCTTAATGTCGCCAATGCCGCCATTGCCGCCAACGTAAACCAGTTCACCAAGCAACTGACCCCGGCGCGCAAACCCGGCCTCAAGCCGGCACAAGTGGCTTGCGGCGACGCGGCGCAGCAGGCGGCGTTTGTGGCGCAACGCGCCTTGGAACTGCGGGAGGAAGGCGTGGCCCTCAACCACATGGCGGTGTTGTATCGGTCGCACTTTCACGCGCTCGAGCTGCAACTCGAACTCACGCGACGCAACATCCCCTTCTCCATCACCAGCGGCATCCGCTTCTTCGAGCAAGCGCACATCAAAGATGCCACCGCCTACCTCAAGCTGGTGCACAATCCGCGCGATGAATTGAGCTTCAAGCGCATCGTGCAGTTGCTGCCCGGCGTCGGTGGCAAAGGAGCGGACAAGTTGTGGCGGCAATTCGAGGCGGCAATTCGTAGTGCCCCGTCACCTGCGGCATCGCCGCTGGCCACCGCGGTGCAGAATTGTCGGACCGCGGTTCCCAAGAAGGCCACAACGGCTTGGGCGCAATTCGCCGCCACGCTTTCACAACTGGAAGCCAACGATGTCCGGAATCATGCCGGAAAGATGTTGAAGCTCGTGCTCGAAGCCGGTTACGACGAGTACTTGAAGGAGAATTTTGCAAATTACCGCTCCCGCATTGAGGACCTCGAACAACTGGCGGTGTTCTCGCAACAGTTTTCCACGGTCGCGGATTTTTTAACGCAACTTGCCCTGCTCACCAACGTCGAAGCCGAAGATGCGCCGCAGCCGGCTGATCGGGACGACGAAAAAATCCGACTCTCCACGATTCATCAAGCCAAGGGCCTCGAATTCGATGTCGTCTTCGTGATCATGCTGTGTGACGGCCTGTTCCCGTCGGATCGCTCGCTCGACAGCGCGGATGGTGAAGAAGAAGAGCGACGGTTGTTCTATGTGGCCATCACGCGCGCCAAGAACGAGCTTTACCTCAGTTATCCCCTGCTGCGCGCCGGTTATGGCAACAGCGGAATCTCCATGCAGCAACCTTCCCGTTTCCTCGGCGAAATCTCCAAGGAGCTATTGGAAGAGTGGAATCTGCGGACGTTTGCCTGAGCCTGCACTACCTCGGACGTCCGGCAGCGAGGCGAATCCTGTCCCGGGGAATCCCCGGGGACGCAGCGCGGTCATGCCCCCGGTTGTATCGGGTGAGATCGGATCGCATACTGACCGCGTCATGGATGGCCGTAAGGAGGGATTCCACCTGGCTCGGCCTTCAAAGAACGCAATGAAACTGAAAATTTTTGCACTGACGCTCGCAAGTTCGGCCGTAGTCCACCTGTCGGCACTCGCCGATTCGATTACCTACCATCACCTGCTCACCTATAGCGGCGTGCCCAGTCAGGGCAACAGCATGGGGAACAATTACCATATCTCCGGCCAATACACCTACGGGATGGGCTGGACGCTGGGTTCGCAGTTCGACAGTGCGCTGGGTCAATTGGAAAGCATGGACTGGTCGGTAAGCCTGCACTCGTCACTGGCGCCCCAGTTCAACTATTGGCAGCCACCGGGTCCGGTCGGTCCGGGTTCCGCAAACCAGCTTTGGACGGCGCAATACATTCGCATTGGCAGCCTGGGCTTGGATGGACGGTATCTTTGGTCCACCGGCGGCTTGCCAACCGATTCCGAAAACCTTTCCGTGCCCGTCGGCGGTTCCGCCACGGCGAATCTTCTCTTGGAAGGCACCGTAACTTCCCACATTACCAACCCGAGCCTGTTGAATGATTTCGTTCAGGGCACGGCCTTCTACATTGATGTGCTGTCGAAGTATGATTTCAGCACCGCCTATGCAAACGGCGGCACCGGCCTGCCGAATTTGCAGGTGGACTTGTCCTATACCTACAACTTCACGCCGGCGGCCGTACCGGAGCCGAGTTCGGTGATGTTGCTGGCGCTGGGCGGAGTTGTGGTCGGCGTGCTTCGTCGCCGGAAATAATCTGCCGCCTGCCTCCGGTTCACTTTCCTGCGAGCAGTTGCTCCAGCCGGGCAAAGGCCGCATCCCATTCACGGGATTCCGCAGGCTGGAAGGTAGCCACGCTAAACGAATTTCTTACCACCTCGCGCGCGGCGGCCAGCGACGGCAAATGCCCCAAAGCAATCGCCTGCACCAAAATATTTCCCAGCGCGGTGCATTCGGTCGGTCCGGCGACCACCGGAATCTGGAGCGCATTCGCAGCAAACTGATTCAGCAGTCGATTCTGACTGCCGCCACCGACGATGTTTAGTTGCCGAATCTTTCGATCGAGGACGCCTTCCAACTGGCGCAATGTGATCCGGTAGAACAGAGCCAGACTCTCCAAGGCGCAGCGAACGAATTCACCGGGTGAGGCTGGCGGCGACTGCCCGGTTTCGCGGCAGTAGGAAACAATCTTTTCCAGCATGCCATCCGGCGTCACGAACCGCGGATCGGCTGGATTGATCAGGGCCGAGAATGGTCGCGCTTCTGATGCGAGCTTTGTCAGCGTGGCATAATCGTAATCCTTGCCTTGACGCAACCATTCACGCCGACACTCCTGCACCACCCAAAGCCCAACAATGTTCTTCAACAGCCGGATCGAACCGCCAAAGCCAATTTCATTGGTGAAGTTGGCTTCGCGCCCCTTGTCGGTGATGACCGGTGACGGCGATTCAACTCCCATCAGCGACCAGGTGCCCGAACTCAGGTAAGCCCAATCCGCTCCCGAAGCCGGGACGGCCGCGACCGCTGCGCCGGTGTCATGCGAACAGGAACTGATCACGTCGATTGCCGTCAGCCCAACTTCAGCGGCCAGGTCCGGTTTCAACCGGCCAAGCTTCGTGCCTGAAGGAATCACTGGGCCAAGAATTTCCTCCGTCAATCCCAAGGCGGCGAGAAGCTTTTGCGACCAGCGCTTCGTCCGCGGATTGTAAAGCTGAGTGGTGCTCGCCAGTGATTCTTCGTTGTTGGCCGTGCCACAGCAGTAGTGATTGAAGGCATCGCCGATCAGCAAAATGCGCGTCGCACTGGCCAGCCGTTCCGGCGGTTCGGCGGCCAGCTGGTAAATCGTATTCAGCGCCATGAATTGAATGCCGGTCTCGCCGTAGATCGTCGGCCAATCCACTTGGGCTTTGATTTTAGCGACACCCTGGGCGGTCCGCGCATCGCGATAATGCCAAACTGGCGGCATGATTTTGCCTGCCGCGTCGTAAAGCACGTAATCCACTCCCCACGAATCGGTGCTGATGCTGGATATCGGCCGCCCACACGCGGCTGCTTTGCGCAATCCAGTCTTCAGTTCCTCGAACAGCGCTTCAATGTTCCAGTGCAAACCGTCATTGGATTTCACCGGCCGGTTTGGAAAACGATGCAATTCTTCCAACGAAATTTTTCCGCCTTCGAGAGTGCCGAGCATCAGGCGGCCGCTTTCCGCGCCGAGATCACATGCCAGATAATGAGTTGCCATAGGTGGTATCAAATCCCGCTCGGGCCAAGCCTATGCCGCGGCGGAACGCGCTGTCAAAATCAATGGCCGCGTGACTTCGCTTGCCGCTTAAGGTTTCTCGCCACTGGTTTCTTCCGTCGCCGCTGCCTTTACATTCAAGGGGTACAGCGGTGGGGTGACATCGGTTTCCCACCAGTCGAGCAACCGCTTCAGGCGAGTCACCTGCTCGCCGTTTTCGGCTGCGAGATCATTCTTCTCGCCGATATCCTTGGCCAAATTAAACAACACCTGCCCGCCTTTCGGATCGTCAATCAACTTCCAGTCCCCGTCGCGCACCGCGCGCTGCGTGGTGACAAATCGTGGTGTGACCCGCCGCCAATAAAGCGTTCGCTTCTGGGGTTTGATTTTGCCGGTGAGCACCGGCATCAGGTCCATGCCATCAAACGGCCGGAGCTTCGGCGCTTGTGCGCCGGCGAGTTTGAGCATCGTGGCCGACCAATCCATGGTGATGCCCACTTGTGGTGTCACCTTGTCGCCGGTAAACCGGCCCGTCCAGCGCGCAATGCACGGCACCCGGATGCCGCCTTCGTAAAGCGTCCCCTTCCCTTTTGCCAGCGGAGCGTTGCGTGAATACCGATCGCCGCCGTTGTCGCTGGTAAAGACGACCAAGGTATTTGTCGAGAGGTGTTGCCGGTAGAGCGCACCGAGAATCTGCCCGACGTAACCATCCAGGGCTTCGACCATTTTCACATAGGTCTCCCGGTTGCCCGTGGCCCAATCGCGCAAGGTGATCGGACGGTTGCGATCGTTCGGCCCTTGCAGCGGAAAATGCGGTGCGTTAAATGCGACGTAGAGGAAGAAGGGTTTGTCGTTGGTCCGACTCAAGAACTCCACCGCGCGTTTCGCCAGCAACGCGGATAGCGCCGGGACATCGAGTAGCGGCGTGTCGGGCGGCAGCGCAGCGATCTGCTCCGCCATGTTCAGCAGGTAGCGGCCGTCGCCGTCGGCCATCGCACGCAGGGTCCCACGCGCTTCGTCCGTCAGCGGCAGGGTGCGCTGCAGGTCCGCCTCCGCGCGCGTCAGCAGCAGCTCGAGCGCGGCATCGTCCAGCCGGCGCAGCACAAGGACCTGGCACCGGGACAGCAAC
>CAYWCK010000248.1:0-1182 GCA_964456685.1 uncultured Bifidobacteriaceae bacterium
GTCTCGAAAATCCTGGTGACGGAACTCATTCATGTGGCGCGGCACGTTGGCTTGCGCCGGTTGGAAGCGGAAGTGAATGGTGAGCGCAAGATTGCCCTGCAGGCGCTCGCGCAACTCGGATTCAACGAGCTGATGCGCCTGGACGATTACGTGCTCGATATGAAGGCCGTCACCCATGATTACGTGCTCCTGGGCAAAAACCTCAAAGTGGAGGAAGAGTACGCCGGCATCGGCGGCTGATTTTTTTCGTGCTTGTGCCGGTGGCAAAACTGTGTGAAACAGCCCCGACCACGGCATGAAGACCAAACCTGAAATCGTTGCCAATTGGTTGCCGCGTTACACCGGCACACCGCTCAAGGAATTTGGCGAACACATCCTTCTGGTCAACTTCAGTGATTACGTGCGCCGGTTTGCCAACTGGCATCGTGTCCCGATCTGCGGCAAGGACCGGCCGATGCTCAATGCGACAGCGGACGGCATCACCATCATCAACTTCGGCATGGGCAGCGCGAGCGCCGCTACCATCATGGATCTGCTCAGCGCGATTTCGCCAAAAGCCGTTCTATTTCTTGGCAAGTGTGGCGGCGTGAAACACGTCGCAAACCTCGGCGACTTGGTGCTGCCCATTGCCGCCATTCGTGGGGAAGGCGCTTCGAACGATTATTATCCGCCGGAGGTTCCCGCGCTGCCCGCGTTCAGTTTGCAGAAGGCCATCTCGACCACAATTCGTGATCACAAGCGCGATTACTGGACCGGCACCGTGTATACCACCAACCGCCGGGTGTGGGAGCACGACGATAAATTTAAGAAGTACCTCCGCAAAATTCGATGCATCGGCATCGACATGGAAACAGCCACCATCTTCATCACCGGCTTTGCCAATGAGATTCCCACGGGCGCGCTCTTGCTGGTGTCCGATCAACCGATGCAACCGGAAGGCGTGAAGACGGCAGCCAGCGACGCGAAAGTGACGCAGCAATTCCTCGACAAGCATTTGCGCATCGGCATCGATTCCCTCAAGCAATTGATCAACCGCGGCCTGACGGTGAAACATCTGCGCTTTTGAGCCGGCAGCGCCATTGGATGAAACGCGTCGTTGAAACTGAAGTAATGTCCGAAGCGGACCAGGCGAAAGCTTACGCCGAGGCGGATTTCGAAGCGGCGCACAGTTCCTATCCACTA
>CAYWCK010000248.1:1282-8133 GCA_964456685.1 uncultured Bifidobacteriaceae bacterium
CCTCGCCGGAAATTCGACGTCATTCTCTCCAGCAGTTTTCTCCATCATCTGCATGCGCCCGAGGTTCTCTGGCAAACGGTGCGACGATATGCGAAACGGGGGACCATGGTCTTTGTGCCGGATTTGCGGCGGCCGGCGACTTGTGCCCGAGCACGCGCGTTGGTCAGGCGTTACTCGGCGGGCGAGCCCAAAGTTTTGCGGCGTGACTTTTACAACTCGCTGCGGGCCGCTTTTACGCCCGCGGAGGTGCGTCGGCAATTGCGCGCCGCGAATTTGGAAGGGTTGCAGGTCGAGAGCATTAGCGACCGGCACCTGCTGGTGCACGGAATCTTGAAATAGGAGCTGAACGAAACCCGAAGCCGTAGGGTGGGGCGGCCTCAGCGGTTGGACGTCAATTGCTACTGCGAATGTTTCGGGCGCAGGAGCATGGCCTTCTTCTCGGTGCCTTCAACCTCGACGCTCTGGGTTTCGATATCAGGATCGTCCTTCAGAGCGTGATGAATGATGCGGCGATCGAAGGAACTCATCGGCTCCAATTCCACGATATCCCCCCAGCGGCGGACTTTTTCAGCCGCGTCTTTGGCTTTTTTGACGAGAGCATCGCGTGCCTGCGCGCGGTAACCGCTGACATCCACCATGACCTTGGGGGCGGCATGGTCCTGCTGGAAGAGCAGCCGATTGGTGATGTACTGCAAGTCGGAGAGCGTCTGGCCCTGGCGGCCAATCAACCTTCCGGAGTCGTCGGTCTTCACATCGAGCAGCAAGCCATCTTCCATCTGGTGTTCCTCCACGCTGGCGGGGAAGCCCAACAGTTCGAGCAGTTTTTCCAAGGTGACTTTTGGTTGAGCAGGCATGTTGGTCAGGAGTTAATCGTGTGCGCCCCGTTTCGGCAACGGCCAATTATTTTTTCTTTTTCGAAGCTGGCGTCAACACCGCCGCCGTGGCTGGTCCGCTGCTTGCCGGCCCGCCCGGCAAGTCGAGTTTGATCAACTTTGTTTGGAGCACGCTCAGCAGGTTGTTCACGGTCCAGTAAAGCGCCAGGCCGGCGGAGTAATTGTAGAGGAAGACGATGAAGATCAAGGGGAGATACTTCATCATCTTTTGCTGCACGGGGTCCATACCCGGTGACGGCGGCGTGAGTTTTGCCTGCCAGAACATTGTTACGCCCATCAACAACGGCAGGGGATTAAAGGGCAGACCATCGGCGGTCGCACCAAAGAGCGTGAACGGGAAAAATCCGAGTCCCGGAATCGCGAACAGGGTGTCCGGTTTGGCCAGATCCGCCACCCAAAGCCAGCTGGCGCCGCGCAATTCGATGGCGCTGCGAATCATGGTGAAGAAACCGAAGAAAATCGGGAGTTGAATGAGCATCGGCAGGCAGCCAGCCATGGGGTTGACTTTGTTTTCTTTCCAGAACTCGCTCATCTTCTTCTGCATCTTGAGCGGATCATCCTTGTACTTGGCCTGCAATTCCTTCATCTGCGGTTGGAGTGCCGCCATGCGCCGGGACATGCGGCTTTGCGCCTGCGTGATCGGCCAGAAGATCAACTTGATGATGACCGTGATGGCGATGATGCACCACCCGTAGGACATGGTGAAGGTGTGATGCAGCCAGTTCATGCCCCGCAGAAGCGCCTTCGAGAAAAAGCCGACCCAACCGAAATTCATCACCAGGTCCACGTTGTTCTGGAACTGCGCAGCGATGCGCGCCAACGTGCGATACTCTTTCGGGCCAGCGTAGAAGATGATCTGCCGCTCGAGCACCTGCCCGGCCGCCAAGGTGGCCGCCGGATAGACCAGAGCCGTCTGCAATCCTTTCGGGATCGGATTGTTGGTGAAGCTGGCCCAACCGCTTGGGGGGCGTGGCAGATCCAAAGGACGAGAAACGATTTGCCACGCGGCATTGGTGGGCATGGCAGCGAGCACGAAATACTGGTTATGCACTGCCGCCCACAGCACGTTGCTCTGGCCGGCGCGAAATTCCGGCTTCGGCGGACTGCTCCAGAACAGAAAACCGCCGCCGTCGAACCACATCCGGGTCTTTTCTTCCGTCTTGTTGCCGTCGTACCAAATTACGCCTTCCGCCTCGCCTCGATCGGCCGCGTCCATCGGCGTCGCAGTGCCAATGACCCACTCTTGCGCCGAAAGAGTCAACGGCAGATTCGCCGTGTTCTCCATCCGCACCGTCGCCGTGACGAGGAAGTTTGAGTTAATGACAAAATCTTTGGTGATGCGCAGTCCGTTGGTGAGGCTTTTCTCCGCGCGCATGCCCGTGGCCGTCTGGGTCAGGACGAACTGGCCGGCATCATGCACCGATTCGTCGCCGAAAATGGTCAGCACCGGCGCGGCCTGCGGAGTGTTCAATTCGGCGACGTTGTTGGTGCCGGCTGATTGTTTGCGCGAGCGGGAAACGGTTTCCGGATATTGAAGCAGCTCGATGCTTTTGATTCCGCCCCCATGCGAACTGAACGTGTAACGGACTTCACGGTTGCTGAACGAAAGTGTCTTTTCCTCGCTTGAAGTTGCCAGCACTTGCTTCGGCATGGGTGTCGCCAGCGCGGGCGTGGGTGCGCCGATGGTTGCGGCAGGAACTGACGGATTGGTTAGCGGAGCGGTCGCCGTTGTGACGGCATTGGTGGCCCCCGCCGGTAGCGGAACGGGTGGAAACAGTTTTTGAATCACGCTGTTCCCGAAGAACAGCACCCCCAAACAGATGACGACGACGATGATGGTTTTACGGTCCATGAAAGTTCAGCGCGCGGGTGCGGGCAGGGTTGCGGCGTCCGCGTTCTCCGTTGGCATCCGCGGCACGGGATCATGACCGCAGCCGCCCCAAGGGTGGCAACGGCAAACCCGACGGGCCGCAAGCCAACTGCCGCGCCCGGCGCCGTGCCGTTGCAGGGCTTCAAGCGCATAGGCCGAGCAGGTGGGCGTGAAGCGGCAGCCGTTGCCAGCACCGCAGATAAAGGTGAGCGCGGGAGACAGGGTGCAGCGATATACGCGCACCGCAAAAATCAAGATGTGTTGGACCGGGTTCACGCCATGGGCGGCTCCGCGTTTCCAGACTCTAAGGTGATGTTCAACAACCCCGCCCGCTTCAGCGTCGTGAGGAAATCCTGCTCGACGACTGATAACTTCCTTCCATTGATGGACTGCCGGGCGACGAGGACAAGGTCAAGCGGTTGATTGATCTCGTGCTGGTGCAGACGAAAGCTTTCCCGCAGCAACCGACGGGAGCGGCTGCGCACGACGGCATTACCAATTTTGCTGCTGACAACGACCCCGAGCCGAGTGCGGCTACCGCCAGGTAATACCCGCCAATTCGCAATCAGGCAGCCGCAAACAGCGCGCTGGCCTTGCTGCCGCGTCCGCGCGAAATCGCGCGTCTGTTTGATGCGCGCGGCACGGCCAAAGCGTCCCGTGGCACGGGATTGCGGCGCGGCAGGCATGAAATCAGACCGGGGTAAGGCGCTTGCGGCCGACGCGGCGGCGGTTGGCGAGCGTGGCGCGGCCACTCTTGGTGCTCTTGCGAGCCAGGAAGCCGTGCTGCCGCTTGCGGCGGATTTTTGACGGTTGGTATTGGCGTTTCATAAATTCATTGGTTCCGGGCCGACCTTCCAGCGCCAAAGCGCGACGACCGGGATTTAACTCCGTTTCTCGGAGCGCGGGAGAATATCAGCGAAGGCCCGACTGTCAAGTGAGGCAAAGCGAAACACTGCGGCTTCCGCGGCCTCAGCCGACAAATCGTTTTGCCGCAATGCTGGCGTTATGGCCGCCAAAGCCAAAGGAGTTGTTAATGATGGCGTTGACCGCCATTTCACGCGCCTTGCCCGGCACGTAATCCAAGTCGCATTGCGGGTCCTGGTTGTGGATGTTGATCGTCGGGGGGACGACTCCATTCTTGATCGCCAGCGCGCAAATGCTCATTTCCACCGCCCCGGCGGCGCCCAGCATGTGACCGGTCGCACCTTTCGTGGAACTCACCGCCACTTTCTTGGCGTAATCGCCAAAGACCGTCTTGATGGCTTGGGTCTCACAAATGTCACCCTGCGGCGTGGAAGTGCCATGGGCGTTGATGTAGGAGATGTCGGTGGTGTTTAACCCGCCCAGGCGTAACGCCATCTTCATGCAGCGCGCAGCGCCTTCGCCTTCGGGCGCCGGTGAGGTGAGGTGGTAGGCATCGGCGGTGTTGCCGTAACCGACGATCTCGCAATAAATCTTCGCGCCGCGTTTCTGGGCGTGTTCCAGCTCTTCGAGCACCAGCACGCCGGCGCCTTCGCCCATGACAAAGCCGTCCCGATCCACATCGAAGGGGCGGGAAGCTGTCTTGGGATCATCGTTGCGCCGGCTCATGGCTTTCATCGCGCAGAAACCGCCAATGCCGATGGGTACGATGGCAGCCTCCGCACCGCCGGCAAACATCATCTGCGCCTCACCCATCTTGATGACATGCCAAGCCTCGCCGATGGCATGGTTGGCCGTGGCGCAGGCGGAGCAGGTGGCAAAATTGGGGCCGCGCAAGTTGTGGTACATCGAAAACAACCCGGAAGCCATGTTGCTGATGAGCATCGGGATCATGAACGGCGACAGCCGGCCGGGGCCGCGTTCGAGCAGAATCTTGTGTTGGGCCGTGGTTGTATCAAGTCCGCCAATGCCGGAGCCAATGATCACCCCGATCTCGTCCCCGTTCAGCTTGGTCAGATCTGCGCCTGAATCTTTCAAAGCCAGCCAGCCGGCGTAGATGCCGAATTGCGCGTAGCGATCTGCCCGGCGGGCGTCTTTGGACGAGGGGAAGGCCGCGCCCGCCTCAAAATTCCGGATTTCACCGGCAATCTTGGTGTCGAACACCGTGGTATCAAACGCCGTGATTTTATCAATGCCGCATTGACCGTTGAGCAGGTTCTGCCAGAAGGTTTCGAGGTCGCTCCCCAGCGGGGTAACGACTCCTAGGCCGGTAATCACCACGCGCCGTTCGGTCCAATTGCTTGCCATAAAATAAAAAGGGCAGCTCAAGCTGCAAAGCTTAGACTGCCCTGAAAACGATTCGACAACAATTACTTTTGTTGCTGCTCCTCGATGTACTTGATCACATCGCCCACGGTGAGCAGCTTCTCGGCTTGTTCATCCGGAATCTCGTTGCCAAATTCCTCCTCCAAAGCCATCACCAATTCCACGATGTCGAGCGAATCAGCGCCGAGATCTTCGATAAATTTTGCCTCCGCCGTCACTTGATCCGCGTTCACACCAAGCTGTTCGACAATGATGTCTTTGACGCGTTGTTCAATGGATTTTTCAGACATGTTTTTCTCCGGTTGTTTCCGTTCGCAGTGTGTCTATGACACGCCCGCCTGAGGCGTCAAGCCTCGATTCACAAATTTTTTTACTCCAACATCAACTTGCACTTGCGCTCGGTCCAAATCTTTAACCCGGCGGCAGCGCGGCCCCATCCGGTTAAGTGAGTTGCAGCATGAAGTTACATTACCATGCCGCCATCCACAGTCAGAACCTGGCCCGTAACGTAGCGCGCCGCGGGGCCGGCCAGGTATAAAGCTGCGCCCGCAATGTCATCGGCCGTGCCCAATCGGCCAAGCGGAATTTGCTTCAGCAGTGCGGCGCGCATGTCGTCTTTCAATTCCGCAGTCATATCGGTTTCAATGAAGCCCGGGGCGATCGCATTGACGGTGATGCTGCGGGAGGCCAGTTCCTTGGCGCAAGATTGCGTGAAACCAATCAATCCCGCCTTGCTGGCCGCGTAGTTGCACTGGCCGGCGTTGCCGATCAGGCCGATGACGCTCGTGATGTTGATGATCCGGCCGGCTCGTTGCTTGAGCATCACCCGACTGAAAGCTTTCGTAACCAGGAACGCTCCTTTCAGATTCGTGTCCAAAACCGCATCCCAGTCCGCCTCCCCCATGCGCATGAGCAATCCGTCGCGCGTTACTCCGGCGTTGTTCACCAAAACATCCACACGGGCGCAATCCGTCAGAATCTTCTCCGCGGCCGCGCTTACGGCGCCGGCATCGGCCACATCCACCGCATGCGCCCATGCTTTGCGGCCCAGCGCGCGAACTTCGGCGGCGACCTTTTCGGAATTCTCGGCCGTGCGGGAGACGCAAACAACGTCCGCCCCTTCGGCGGCAAATTTCAACGCGATCGCCCGGCCGATGCCCCGTCCCGCGCCAGTAACGACGGCGATTTGATTCTCAAGTTGATTCATGGCCGCGAAGCTTAATCGCTGGCCGGCGAGATGGAACGCGAAATTTTGGGAGGATTTTCCGGCTCAGCCCGTCCAACCCAGCGTCCGCAAATCATGATTACGCGTTTATGAAAACAATCGCCTTCCTGTTGACCTTGTGTGTTGTGGCGGTGGCCGTTTGGCCTTCGCCCTCGCATAGCGAATCCGTGACCAAAGCCGGCCAGCCCCGCATGGAAGTCTGCTTCGTGCTTGATACCACGGGCTCGATGTCCGGTCTGATTGAAGGCGCGAAGCAAAAAATTTGGTCCATCGCCAACGAAATGGTCGGCGCCAAACCGGCCCCGGAGTTGCGGTTCGGCCTCGTGGCCTATCGCGATCGGGGTGACCAATACGTGCTCAAGACCTTTGACCTGACCAACGACATCGACGCGGTCTACGCGAGTCTGCGGAGCTTCTCCGCGGACGGCGGTGGAGACACGCCCGAGTCCGTGAATGAAGCATTGAATGAAGCCGTCACGAAGATGTCTTGGAGCAAGGATCGCCACGTGCTCAAGATCATCTTTCTCGTGGGCGACGCGCCGCCTCACATGGACTATGCGAATGGCCCCAAGTATCCCGACGTTTGCCAGGCGGCGATGAAGAAGGATCTCATCAT
>CAYWCK010000249.1:0-8084 GCA_964456685.1 uncultured Bifidobacteriaceae bacterium
ACCGTTGATGAATTCTACTACGACGCCGCGAACGCAACGGCCATCCTCAAGAGCGACAGCGGCGGGGCGGACAAAAAGAAGGAAGGCAACATTTTCGCCCGGATGGTCGCCACCAACGCGGCGAATTATATTCTGAAACGCAAACCCAATCTTTGCTTCATCCATTTCACGGACCCGGATTCCTACGGTCATGAATTTGGCTGGGGTTCGCCGGAACAGCTGCGCGCCATGGCCGATTCCGATGCCGGGCTCGAGATCATCCGGCAGGCGATTCGGAAGGCGGGGATTGCCCGGCGCAGTGTTGTGCTTGTCAGCGCGGATCACGGCGGACACGACAAGGGCCATAGCAAAGGCGAACCGGTGGACATGGAGATTCCCTGGATCGCGTGGGGCAAGGGTGTAAAGAAAGGGTTCGCCATCACCGCGCCGGTGAACACCTGTGACACGGCCGCCACAGCGTTGTGGTTGCTGGGCTTGTCCCCGATGCTGCCATTGGAAGGCAACGTGGTGCAGAGCGCCTTCAAGTAATCACCAGCTGAGGCCTCGCGAAAAGTCGGCTGACCTACCTCAAGTTTTCTGCGTCGGTGTCTTGAGCGGATACAAACCCGGGCAACAACCGAACGTCTCGTGGAAGGCCGCGCTGAAGTGGCTCAGGCTGCTGTAACCCACTTCCAGCGCCGCTTCAGTGACATTATATTCACCGCCGCGCAGCAATTCCGCCGCGCGCTCCATCCGCAGTTGTCGCAAATGTTGCGTGATGGTCTTGCCCGTTTGCGCGGAAAAAATCCGGCTCAGATAGAAATGGCTGCAGCCGATTTTCTTTCCCAGCTCTTCCAGTGATGGCGGCTCGGCGAGATTTTGTTTCAACAGAAAGATCACCTGCTCGACGCGTTCCTGCGCCAACCTCTGCTGCCGCGTGCAGAACAACTCCTCCTCCGGCTGGACCAGAAACGTCACCGCCAGTTCCAACGCCTTGCACTGATACCAGATGGATTGGGCCGCGGCATACACAGGCGGCTGCCGGAGCGTGGAGATGAGTTGCAGTTGCGGCGTGGTCAGTCGCACCGTTGCGCCCGCGACGTGCTCGCACGGACAGCCTTCAAGCGCAGCGCGCACGACGGGATGCAACATGCCTTTGGTTTCAGCAAGATGCTTCACCAGAAAAGGGCACGAAAATTCCACCGTGAGAAACTGATGCCGTTCACCCGCCGCGCGCTTTGCGGTCAAAGGTTTCTGCTGGCGAAAATAAAAGCCGGCGGTGTTCGGCGCAAACTCGGCGCGGCTGCCGTTGCTCTCCACGAATCCGTTGCCCTCGAGATTTAAGCACAGCTCAACGCACTCGGGATGGAAGCTGGGCGCCCAATCGAACTCGCGCTTTGCCACGAAGTCGTGCCACTCGATGCTGTACCCCGTGCCGCGAAAACTGCCGAAGACCTTCTGCCAACCGGCGCCCACGTCGCGCCACGCGCCGGCCTCCGAAAACGCCGGCGGGGCGAAATTAACTCTCCCTTTTTCCCGGGTTGCGGCAACGGCACTGGAACTCATCGTCTCAACGGTGATTGCACCATGATTCTCGCCCTGCAGCGAATTCCGGGCAAGCCGGGAATCAGGGAACGAGCGACTTTCCGTTCCGTCTGTTCCGCTGACGGAACATTTGATTCGAGTTTGGAACGCGCTCAACTCGAAAGCCGGTGTTCCTGTCGAGAAATTTCGCTGCTGCCGTGCGGATTTCGCGGAGCCGGCGCGGCGGCACAGCCATTGCTTAGAGGGTGCGCTGTGGTGGAGAATTACTCTCTTCCACTCGCGATGAGCTTGATTGATGTGATTATGAAAAAGTTAATTCGTTACTCCTGCCAGTGCAGTGCTGCCGCCCTGCTTTCGGTGTTCTTGCTGGCGACCGCAGCCGCAGCCGATTCGTCTTCAATCTTCGTCCCGTTGTTGCCTGCGGGACCCAATACAAATGCTTCGGGAAAAGTAAACATAACGCTGGGGTCGAAATCCTCCGTCGTGACCGTACAGGCCAAGAACTTGACCCCGGGTGGCAATTACACGTTCACGGTTGGCGGTATTACTGAGCTCGTCAAAGCGGCGGACGCCCGTGGCTCGTGGTCGGCCACTTTCCGGACTTCAGCAAAACCTGGTTCGCCCTTGCTCGATTTCGACCCGCGTGGGCAGGTCATGACCTTGAGCGACGGCACGGCCAATGTGCTCGCGGCCATCGTCGGACGGCTTGGGGAATCCAAAGGCAGCCGGCAGGCCGAGCGGGTTCAAATCAGCAGCCCCGCGGGCCGTCTGGATTTGCTGGCGCAACTCCAAGCCAGCGGTCGGCTCTCCTTCAGTTGTGCTCTGTCCAAGGTGACGGGCACAAACTGGTTGCTGTATGTGGATGGCATCTTTCGCGGGACGATTCCCGTGCGCAGTGGCAGTGGGAAGCTGATGTTTGATTCCGCTGTCACCAACAATTCGGTCCGCCTGCTCGACTTCGATCCGCGCGGGCAGGTCGTGGATATCGCCCAAGGCACGAACCTTCTTTTTTCAGTCGAGCTGGAAGCCGTGTGCAACGGCGTGAACCGCTCCTCGCCGTCTGCGAAAATCGCCTGGTTGCCTTCGACGGGAGCGGATTCCGATGGCACGGCCAAAGCCCGCTATCGTGTGGATCCAGACGCGCGCCGCCGCTTCTCGCTTGAACTCGAAGACGTGCCGACGGGCGTGTATGATTTCAGCGCCGCATCGTCCAACGGCCTCACGCAGGCCACCATCACCGTGAAATCCACCGAAGACGGCAAGAAGGGAGAGATCGAATTCTCCAGCCGCCCCGATGACGACGAATTGCTACTCGCGTTCGATCCGCTGATCAGCACATTCACGATCAGCCGCGAAGCAGTAGTGTATTTTCACGGCGAGTTGAATTTCGGTTCGGCCACCGGGAGCAATGAGCCGCCGGCGAAGCTGGAGCAAAACCTCGTTTCCACCGGCCTCGACGCGGATGCCTCCGGTCGCGCGGAATATGAAGTGCGGGCGGACGGACGGCGCGATTTTAAGGTCGAGGTCGAGGATCTGGCGGTGGGAACTTATCAGCTCTGGGTCGCGGGCGTGCAACGCGGCAATCTTTCGGTGCAGTCGTTCAGTGGCCAGAACAAGGGCGAAATTGAATTCCGCAACCCGGCGGAGTCGGGCAAGCCGCTGCTCAACTTCGATCCGCGGGGGCAGTTGCTGGAGATCAAGTCCGCCACCGGAGTTTTCTTCTCGAACCTGTTTACCAGTGCCGGCGGCGGTGACAGCAACGATGTCTCGCTGGTTGAGGTGCGGCTGGAGTTGCCGTTGTTCAACACCGGCCTCGCTCCGGCCGGCACCGCCAGTATGGAGTTCAAGCGCGATGATCGCGGCCGGCGCAGTTTCCAGGTCGAAATCGAAAACGCACCCACCGGCAGCTACACCTTGAAGGTCGGTGGCGTGAGTCGTGGCGACATCAACGTGGCCGCTTCCTCGGGCGGCACGCACGGCAAGGTGGAGTTCGACGACGAACCAAGTTCCGGCGAAACGGAATTGAATTTCGATCCGCTCGGGAAGTTGATCGAACTAACGCGGGACGGCCAAACGTGGTTCGGCCGCTTGTTGCCGGATGTGAACTGAAAACGAAATTCCCCACTACATGCCGCCCCTCTTCACCCGGGGGGCGGCGTTTTGCTTTTCGCAATCAGCCCGCCGCTTCATGAACGGTGTCCCGCCGCTTGCACTTTCTTCAACTCCCGCTCGCGCAACCACGCAAAGATCACCGGCGTGACGATGAGGATGTGGATCAAGCTGCTCACCATGCCGCCGATGACCGGCGTGGCGAGCGGTTTCATAACCTCAGCACCTTGGCGATGACTCCACATGATCGGCAGCAGGCTCGCGACGATGGTCGCCACGGTCATCACTTTCGGACGCAACCGCAGCCGCGCGCCATCCTTCACGGCTTGAATCAAATCGGCTGAGTTGAACAACGCGCCGCGCTCCTCCATGCGTTTCTTCAACGTCTCTTCGAGATACACCACCATCACCACGCCCGTCTGCACCGCCGTGCCGAAGAGCGCGATGTAACCGACCCAGACAGCGCCATTGAAGTTGTAACCGAGCAGTTTTTGCAGGAACACGCCGCCGCTCAACGCGAACGGCACGGCCAGCAACACATGCGCCGCCTCCGCCGCACTGTGATAAACCATGTAGAGCATCACGAAGATGATCAGCATCACCGCCGGGAAAACGACCTGCATCGTCTGCGTGAAGCGACGTTGATTCTCGTATTCGCCGGTCATCGCGTAAGTCATGCTGCCCCAATCCATCTTCTTGAGCGCCGCCTCGACGTCGTTCACGAAGCCGCCGAGGTCACGGTCCTGCACGTTCGCCTGCACGTAGGCACGCAACCGGCCGTTCTCGCTGGCGATTTCATTTGCCCCGACTTCCCGCGTGATCGTCGCCACCATCGCAAGCGGGATGTAAGCCGCGCCAGAACTCGCCAGCGCACTGGCAACACTTGCCTTCGCTCCGCCACCCGCGCTCATCCCGCCGCCCATTCCTCCACCCGCAGCCGCGCCACTGGAACTGCTTGCCGCACCACCGCTCATGCCTGACTTCGTCGCGATCAAGATGCGTCCAATCTTCTCAATGTCATCGCGCTCGCCGCGTTCGAGCCGCACCTGAATCGGATAACGCTCACGCCCTTCGATGGTCACGCTCACGTTTTTGCCGCCAATCGCCACCTCCACCGCATCGAGCACATCGCGCGCGCTCAGTCCGTAACGCGCCATCGCGCGCCGATCCACCTTCACGTTCAGATACGGCTTGCCCTGCACGCGCGACGGTGACACTCCCGCGGCGCCGTGGATTTGCTTCACCACAGCCTCGACCTCGTAAGCCTTCTGCTGAATCGCGTCGCGGTTGTCGCCGTAAATCTTCACGCCGACTTGCGCGCGAATACCCGTGTAGAGCATCAGGATGCGGTTCTCGATCGGCTGCAAGAATGCCGGCACGTAACCCGGCACGACCTTCATCTTCTCGGTCAGCTCCGCCTTGAGCTTCTCGACGGTCATGCCCTCGCGCCATGCAGGATTCCGCACGACGCGCGGCAGCTTAATGAACCCAAGCACGGTGCGATTTGTGGAAATCCATTCCGGCTTGAGCGTAATCGTCGTCTCCAGCATCTCCGTCGGCGCGGGATCGGTCGGCGTCTCGAAGCGGCCCAGCTTGCCCGCGACCGTCTCGATCTCTGGCACGCCCGCCATCACCTGATCCTGCCAGGCCATCACGCGTTGGATTTCCGTCAGGCTCGTCTTCGGCAACAACACCGGCATGTAAAGCAAACTGCCTTCGTTCAGCGGCGGCATGAATTCCTTGCCAAAGCCTTGAACCAAATCCGCCGTGCGCGTCCAACCGGCGTGACGCAAGTTCGCCGTCCACGCTCGCGGCAAACCAAACGCGATCAACAACGCCGTGGCCAGCAGCACCGCCGCCGCGCCAATCACCGTCTTGCGATGCCGCAACGCCCAGTTCAACACCGGATCGTAAATTTTAAGCAGCACGCGCATGATGATGTTGCGGTCCTCGGCGTGGAATGGCCCGCGCACGAGCAAGCTGCACAACACCGGCACAACTGTCACCGCGAGCAGCGTCGAGCCGACCATTGCAAACGTCTTCGTCCACGCGAGCGGATGGAACAACTTACCTTCCTGTCCCGTCAGCGCGAACACCGGCACGAACGCGAGGATGATGATCGCCATCGCGAAGAAGATGGGTCGGCCCACCTGTTTGCAGACTTCGAGGGTGACTTGCCACGTCTCTGCGGCGGTTAAACGGTAGACAGGGGTGAAAGGGTGAGAGGGTGAAAGGGCGCTTTCCCCCGCGCTCCCTTTCTCCCTTTCTCCCTTTCTCATCTTCTCCTCTTCAGCTCGCTCGCAATGTCGGATGACATTTTCCGTCACGACGATGGCCGCATCCACCAGCACGCCGATGGCGATGGCGATGCCCGTGAGCGACATGATGTTGCTCGTGATGCCGAATTCCTTCATCAACAGGAACGAGATGAGAATCGAGATCGGCAGCGGCAGCGTGACAATCAGGATGCTCCGGAAGTGCCAGAGGAAGATGATGTGCGCCAGCGTCACGAGGATGATTTCTTCAACGAGCGCGTGCTTGAGCGTATCAATCGTGCGGTCGATGAGCGTGCTGCGGTCGTAAAACGGGCGGATGGAAATCCCCGGCGGCAAACTCGGCCCAATCTCCGCGATGCGCGCCTTCACGCGTTCGATGACGGCTTTGGCATTCTCGCCCGTGCGCATCACCACCGTGCCGCCGACCGCTTCTGCGCCATTCACGTCCAGCGTGCCGCGCCGGAAATCACCACCAATCTGCACTGTCGCGATGTCCTTCAGATAAATCGGCGTGCCGTCCACGGCTTTCACCGCGATCAGTTCCAAATCCTCCGGCTGCGCCACCAATCCGATGCCGCGCAGCACGAACTCCGCGCCGTTTTCCTCAATGACTTTGCCGCCGACGTTGAGGTTCGCGTTCTGAACCGCGCCCATCACTTCGCCCAGCGACACATTCGCGGCGCGCATTTTCGTGGAGCTGAGTTCAATCTGATATTGCTTCACGAAGCCGCCGATACTCGCGACCTCCGCCACACCTTGCACACTGGAGAGTTGATAGCGCACATGCCAATCCTGCACCGCGCGCAGTTTGCCGAGATCGTAGCCGCCGCCCGGTGCTTTGGCGGGATCAACCGCGAGGTAGTATTGATAGACCCAACCCAGTCCCGTCGCGTCCGGACCGAGTTGCGGCTTCACGCCTTCCGGCATGTTGGCCTGGAGATAATTCAATCGCTCCAGCACGCGCGTGCGGGCGAAGTAGGTATCTATGTTATCCTCGAAGATGATCGTGATGAGCGAGAAGCCGAACATCGAGGTCGCGCGCACGTCCTTCACACCTGCCAGACCTTGCAGGCCGGTGGACAGCGGGAACGTCACCTGATCCTCCACCTCCTGCGGACTGCGGCCCATCCACTCGCCATAGACGAGCACCTGATTCTCGGTGAGATCAGGAATCGCATCCACTGGCGTGAGGTAGATCGCACGCACGCCCAGCGCGACGAGCAGCAAGGCCGCGCACGCGACGAGGAAGCGGTTCTTCAGGCTCCAATGGATGATGCGCTCGATCATGGCAGCGCCTCTCCAGGTTTGATTTCCTTCACGCACTCCAGCATGTCCTTGCCGAAGAAGGGGTTGTGTCCGGCGCGTGTGCTGACTTGCAGCCAGTGGCCTTTGGCGGGCACGTTGGGGATGATTTGATCCACCATGAAGCACTCCCAGACTTTGAAGTCGGGCGCGCTTTTCGCGGTGCGCAACGGCTCCAGCAGCGAGGTGGCTGCGACGGAGAAAGCGTGGAAGGCAACGCGGGCTTTCTGGATGTCATCGAAGCCGTGGAAGTGCCGTGCCTTGTCGAGCATATCGAGCTGGGGCTTCAAAGCGGCGTGTGACTTCAAAGTGTCGATCAACTCACCGGTCTGCATCATCGCGGGTTCGCTGGCCTTGTTGAATGCGGCGAGATCATCGGCAGAGAGCGCCGCCGCCATCGCATCGGCGACCTTGATGAAACCACTGATGGCCTGCTGCTGCGGCTGGCTCAAATCAGCTAGTGGCGAAACAACCGCAGGCGATGCGAACGAGCGGTTCATCTCCGCCTGGCCGTCGATGAGCAGGTTGCCATTCGTCACCACCTTGTCGCCCGCCTTGATGCCGGAAACGATCTCCAGCAGCGTGTCGCCACGACGCCCGACCTGCACCACGCTGCGGGCATACGCACCACCGCCTTGATCGACATACACCACAGCCTCCGGTCCGGTCTGCATGACGGCGGACTTCGGCACTGCGAGCACTTCCGGCAGCTCCACCTTCACCGCACCTTCGGCATACAGGCGATGCAGCAGTTCACGACGACCGGCGACCAGCGGGTTTGGCAGTTCCACGCGCACCTGGGTGGAGCGGGTGGCTTCATCGAAGTTCGGATCAATGAAGGTGATCTCACCCGCAAAGACTTTGCCGGGCACG
>CAYWCK010000250.1:0-8074 GCA_964456685.1 uncultured Bifidobacteriaceae bacterium
CCAGAAAAGGCTGAGTGTTGCGATTGCTGTGATGGTAGATCGCGCGGGCCACAAGCTCCTTGCCGGTGCCGCTCTCGCCGGTGATGAGTGCCGTGGCATCCGAAACGGCGAGTTGCCCAATCAACTTGAAGACCTGCTGCATGGGCTCGCTGCGGCCCACGATACCCAGCTCGTAATCCTCCGATTCAAGCAATGGCTGGTACGACACGACTTGTTTCATGTCGCGCGCGGCTTTCAGAGCATTGCCGATGACCTCCTTCAGCTTCGCGACCTCGAAAGGTTTGAGCAGATAATCGTAGGCGCCGAGCTTCATGGCCTCGATGGCCGTCTGCGTCGTGCCATACGCAGTCATGAGGATGACGAGTTGCTTGGAATCCATCTGGCGGATCCGGCGCAACGTTTCGAGGCCGTTGATGCCGCCCATGCGGATGTCCATGAGCACGAGGTCGGGCTTCAACTGGGGAATCACCTTCAGCCCCTCCTCGCCGCTCGACGCGGTGGTCAGTTCAATCTCGGGCGATTCCAAGTTGCGGCGGATGGAGTACGAGACATCCTGGTCGTCGTCTATCAACAGCAGTTTGCTCATTGGCGAAAAATAAAAGTCGGGCAGAGAATAGCAGAAAATCGTGTCTCCGATAGTGGATTTTCTGCTGAAATTGCGGCGGGCTCTAACTGCAGCGGCTCAATCGGGCCAATAACCACTGGCGGGCCGCGGATTTCGTTTTGAGTTCGTCGGCGAGTTGCTTCTCGCGAATCTCCGCCAGCAATCGGCCCAGCGCCGGGCCGGGTGGCACGCCCAGTTTGATCAGATCGTTGCCGGTAAGCAGAGGCGGGCGGACTTCGGGTTGGCGCGCCAGCTCTTCGGCCTGTTGCACGAGGAAGTCATGAACATCCAGCCGGCCGTGCGAGCCCAGGCAGTCGAGCCGGTGCAGTTGCAGCTCGAGCGGGAAGGTCTCGCGCAGCAGCAGCCGGCGCAGCGTGGCCTTGCGCATCTGCGGCGCGTCTTTGAATTGCATGTGATGGCGGACCGCTTGCGACACGTATTCGATCTGTTTGCGCGGGAAGCGCAGGCGCTCCAGGATTTCAACGGCCATGGTGGCGCCGATCCTTTCGTGCTCGTAAAAATGAATGCTGCCGGTTTCCGGATCGCGACTGGCCGTGAGCGGCTTGGCGATGTCATGCAGCAACACGCACCAAGGCAACAACGGGTCGGCCCCGGCCGGCAGGTAGGTGAACATGAGGCGCAGGTGATTGAACACCGTGCCTTCCGGGTGAAAGTCCGGCGATTGCTCGCACGCTACGGTGGCCGCTAGTTCGGGCAGAACGTGCTCCAGCAACCCGCTGACGCGGAGCAAATCCAGTCCGCGGGCGGCCGGGATGCCCGGTGGCGCGAATAATTTTTTCAGTTCATCGCGAATTCTTTCGGCGCTGATGACCTTGATCTTCGCGGCGTGAGTTTGAACGGCCGCAAGAGTGTCTGGCTCGATGACAAATCCCAGGCGCGCCGCGAAACGGATCGCCCGCAACATGCGCAGATGGTCCTCGCCAAAACGTTCCGTGGGCGCGCCTATGGTGCGGATGATGCCCGCCCGCAAATCGGCTTCGCCCTTGATCCAGTCGTGGACCTGGCTCGTGAGCGGATCGAAAAAGAGCCCGTTGATGGTGAAATCGCGGCGCGTCGCATCCGCCTGCGCATCGCCGAACGAAACCTGTTCCGGTCGGCGACCATCGCGGTAGTCCGACTCGGCCCGAAACGTGGCGACTTGAAATTGCTGCTCCGCCTCGACCACGACCATGACGCCAAACTTGCGGCCGACGGGAATGGTGTGCGGGAAGAGCTTTTCAATTTGCTCGGGCACGGCGTTGGTGGCGATGTCGAAGTCCTCGGGCTCGCGGCCGAGCAGAAAATCCCGCACGCAGCCGCCGACCCAATAGGCGGCAAAGCCCGCGGATTGCAGGCGGCGCACAATCTCGGTGGCCAGTTCGCGCGTGGACGCACTCACGAATGCATTGTCACGCAAAGGCCGCGAGGGAGGCAAAGGACTTTTTACCACCGAAGGCGCCGCTTTGGTGGCAGTGCCCCTCTTGGCGGAGCGGGGATTACTGTTCGCCCCAAACTTGTTTTACGTGGGCGACGCCGCGCCGGAGTTCTTCGACGGGCATTGATGGGCTGAACTCGAAAACCTTGAGATGTTGCGGTTTTACGTGCGGTTTGAGCGCCGCAAAATCCACCGTGCCGCTGCCCGGTGCGCAGTGATCCCGCGCTGGCGCCTGCACGTCGTGGATATGAAATCCGGCCAGACGATGCGCCAATGATTCGAGGTGCATGGCGTGATGGATGAAGCCCAGATTCTCCTTAATCTGCGCGTGGCCGGTATCGTGCCAATAGGTCATCACCGGGCTGGGAATTTCGCGGAAGAGGAAGGCGAAATCCGGTTCGAAAGGCAGTTCTTCCAGCGCCTCGCGGTTTTCGCAACCAAGTTTCAGGCCGCGGGATTCGGCTTCTGGCACGATCTTGCGAAGTGTTTCGTAAAGCCGCTCAACGAACTTCTCCTTCTTCGCTTCCCGTTTTTCCGCGACCTCGTTGCAAAGCTTTTCGTACTTCGGAGTATTCTTCTCCCCGCGGCCGACCATCTCCTTGAGCTTGTCGGTATAGTCCTTCATCTCGACGCTGCCGAGGTGCAACACGACGAGGGGGGCGTTCACGCGGTTGGCGAATTCGAGCGTCTTCATCGTGTAGCGCAAGGCCAGTTCGCGCTCCCGCTCCCGTTCGGCGGTGAATTGATACAGATTGGGGGCGGAATAATTCACGCCCATCGGCAACGGACAGAAATTATGCAGGCTGGAAATTTTCATCTCGCCGGCGTCCACGGCCTCCAGAATCCCCGGCAGCAGGCTGATGCGCGTGCCGTGGCTCAGTTCCGCGTACTCGAAACCGAGTTCGCGGATTTCGCGCAACAGGGCGCGACCATCCGTGTGGCGACTGGAATTCCAACAGGTTGAGAGGGAATACATTTTGCCAGAGCGTCAGACCGTTACCTGATTGAAACCCCGGTACGGTCGAGCGTTCAAAGTTTCTGCTCCTTGAAACAAAAACCGGGCTGCGGTGCAAACCACAGCCCGGTGGGGACAGCCTACAGATCGGCGTAACGGGCGCTGAGCATCGCGGAAAAGCGCGCGGCCTTTTCCTTGCGGCGACGCTTCTCGCTCGGCTTTTCGTAATGCCGGTGGCTGCGCACCACGCGCAGCGTGCCTTCGCGGTCGATCTTTTTCTTGAGGCGACGCAGTGCTTTTTCCACTGGCTCGCCTTTTTTCAGTCGAATCTCGGTCAATCTAATTCACTTCCTCTCCGGAGCGGGACGCGCGGCCGAAGCCGGTCCCAAAAATAGGGTCGGAGCATAGGTTTTCTGCGCGCCGAGTGTCAACGGCCAAAAGCGGTTGTCGGCCACATTGAAAACCGCGGCCCAAAAATGCTAAACGCGGGGGAAACTCATTTGCAGCCCGTTCACCACGAGAGTTGTTGCGTTTTGGGGTGAATCGGCTGGTTTCGCCCCATGAACAGGGTGCTATTCTAATCGCTGGCATGCCAGACGCATCGCTGTTTTAATCGATCTCATGGGCCGCACCTACCTCTTCGAATGCCCCAAATGCGGCTACCGCGCCAAGGTGGCTGGCGGGGCGAGCGATGGCGACCGCTTTGCGGTCCAGACCATCCTCTGCCGTGACTGTCGGGAACTTTACGACGCGGTGATTTCTCTCAAGGTGGCGATTCCGAAGATCATGGGCGACACCGGCGCGGCCAAGCCGTTTGCCATCAAGCCGCAGTTGCTGAAGTTTGCGCCGCCATTTGCGGCCGTACTCAATCAGCTACCGCTGCCAGTCCGCATGCGGACCCGCTGGCAGAACTTCAAACCCGCATGCCCCTTCTCGCCGCGCCATCGTGTCCGCGAGTGGAAACAACCGGACGTCTGTCCCCGCTGCGGAATCTTTCTCGAGTCGAACGCCGTTCCCTTCCGGGCCTGGGATTGAGCGTGCCTAGCGGCCTGCACCCCAGCCGCGCACGAAGCCCACGCATTGCGCCACGTCCGGCACGGAGTTGTCCCAATTAGCTTCGTACTCGATGGAGATGTTGCCTTGGAAACCTTGGGCCTTCAATTCGTCGAGGATGGCTTTCGTATCGGTGACGCCGGTACCGTAGATCGCATCCGGCAATTGCCGGCCAATCTCCGGGCGTTCCTTGAGGTGGGCGCTGATGACCCGGCCTTTGAGAATCTTGATGCAATCGAGCGGCTTCAAACCCGAGGTGGCCCAATGGCCGGTATCCGCGCAAGCGCCGATGCGATGATCCCGATCCTTGACCAGCGACAACACGTAATTCGGATCCCAGAGCTTGTAATTCGCGTCGCCCGCCCGTTTGGCGTGCTCGTGATAACCGACGTGGATGTCGAATTCCTTGACCAGCTTCTCGATGTCATCAAGGTGAGCAACGTCCTCAGTGGTGATGGCGTAGAGGTCCAGCTTCTTGGCGAACTCGAAAATCCGCCGCCACTCCGCAGCGTCTTTGCCGCCGACCACACCGTAATTGACTGCGCGGATGCCGTGCTTGGCCAGCTTCGCTTTGACGAGGGCGATGGTTTCATCGCTCGCATCATGGTGTAATTTCAGGTCGGGTTGTTCCGCGCTGAGTTTCTGGCCGGGATAAAACTCGATGATCTTGCCGCCGGCCATGGCGGTCTTTTCCACGGCTTCGAAAGCGGTGAAGCGGTTGAACGTGTACGCCTGACAGCCGAGGGCGAAGCCGGAGATTTTGGCGTCGTCCGGAATGGGCGCGGCGAGCAGGGTGGAGGTGGCCAGGGCACTGAGGGCGAGACAAGTCAGCAGCGATTTCATGCAACGGGTTGGTTTCAATTTTTCTGCCGGAAGACCGGCGCGCTCATGGCAGCCGTTGCACGGCGCGGTGTCAAAACAAATCTGCCTCGGTGAAAGGACTCAAGGCACGAGCACGCGTAAAGCCTCGCGTTGAACCGAAATCGTGGCGGGTAAATGCCCCACCAGATCGCCCTCGAGTTCGAAAGCCACAGGGCTGTTCGCAGACAGACTGAACGAGGGCGCGCGGAATCGGCGCACAACCTTCTCCGGCAGGCGGCCGCGGATCAGCAGCGGCAACGCGCAACGGGCCAGCGTCCACCAGCCGACCCGGGGAAACACACAGACATCCAGCAAACCATCTCGCAAATCCGCGCCGGCGAGCACTTCGTAGTTCCCGCCGTAGAGCCGGCCGTTGCCGATCAACATGAGTTCACCGGTGTGCGTCTGACGACCATCGCCGGCGGTGATCAGAGCGTGTTTTTGGGTCAACGCCTGCAAGCCGGCGACGATGTAGGCGAGCGGTCCGATCTTCTTTTTCAGCGGCCAGGAAACCAGTTCAATGGCGCGAGCGTCCAAGCCAGCACCAGCCAGCTGCGCAAAATAACGGCGCTGCGGCTGGCCGTTTGCCGTGAACTCGGCGCAGGGCAAATCGAGTCGGGTTTCACGGCGGCGGCGCAGGATTTCCCACGCGGCGTCCGGTTGGAGGGGAATCTTCAGTTCGCGGGCGAACACGTTGACCGTGCCGAGCGGCAGCACCCCAAGGCAGGCGCGTTGAAAACCATCCGGGGCATCGCCCAATCCGTTGAGCACTTCGTTCAACGTGCCGTCGCCACCGGCGGCGATGACCAGCTCAAAGCCCTCCCGCACCGCCTCCGCTGCGAGTCGCCGGCCGTCCCCGGCCGCGGCGGTTTTTTTCAATGTGCATTCCGTGGCGATGCGATCGAGGGCGGAGCGAAACTGCCGGGCCTTTTCCCCTTTGGCGACCGGATTGAAGATGACGCACGCGCGCACGGGCAGAGTTTGCGATGCCGCGGAAACGAGTCGAGGCGAAAGGTGTGCCTACGGCGAAAGGGCGCGATAGAAGCGCATCACCGAATTGGACGCGGCGTGGTCTACCATCGGCCGGCTGCTGGCGGTCGTGGTAAAATTGGAAAAGACCGACCAGTTCGTGAGGTTGGTGGAATACAGCACGCTGCACGCGCAGTCGACTTCACCGGTGACGGAGAATTGAAACCGCCCGTCAGTCAAACGCTTCAAGTCGGTGAAACCATAGGGCAAAGCCCGCAAAGGTGGACTAAACACAACCTGATCCAGCCAGGCGGCGTCCTGCCCGACGGTTTCGCTCGCATCCTTGTTGTAGTGCCACGTCAAAATGTTTGTGCCCGCGGGCAGCGAGAACTGCTTTTGTTCCCAGTTCACCTCGCCCGAGATATTAGCGATCTCGTTGGTGCCAATGTAAAAATCGAGAAAGTCATAAACCGGTTCGGACGAAACCTTCCACCAGAAGGAAACGTTGGTGGCGCCGACGACCGTGGCTTGCAGCCAGGATTGCTGGCTATGGTAGATCGCTCCACTTTGAACAGCGATGGCGCCGTCGTGCGTCACGTTGGTCTGGCCGGACCAAAAAGTGGGATTGTTGTTGCCGCCGGAAATCCAGGCGGCGCCACATACTCCAGCTGCTTGCTGGGCGCTGATTTTTGGCACGGGACTGTAAATCACACGATCAACAAACCCGGCATCCATGTCCCCGATGAGATTCATGTCCTTCACGTAACGCCATTTCAGCGTCTGGCTGCCGGCGGGCACGGGGAATTCCTGGTAATGCCAGTCCGTGGCGCCAGAAATCTGGTTCAGCCGATTCGTGCCGATCCAAAATTGCAGAAAGTCCGCGGTGGGCTGGGAACTGACGCGCCACCAAAATGAAACCGTTCCCGGGCCGGTGACGGTTGTGAAAATGTAGGTTTCACCGGTATCGCCAATCGCCCCGCTGCGGGCAGCGTCCGCGCCGTCGTAGGAAAAAGCCGTCTGACTAAACCAGCCGGCATTGCCCGCGGTGGCCCAGACCAGATTAGTGGTATCCAACGCGTTGGTGAGCGACTGGGCCGCGGTTGGGATGTTCGCGAAAATAGATAGGAGGACCGCCACCACACCCACAACCCTGGTGGCAGGTGGTATCCGCCGACCAGTCTGGCGGAAAGCTCGGCCGAGCATCACAACTCTCTCCAGGAGATCGCAACGTATCCGCGGGGGGGGATTCCGCGGCGCAAATCTTCATCAAAATGGAATGCAAAATTGCCATTCATGGTCACCGACTTGACAATCATACCGCCTTGGATGTCCAGGCTGTTATTGCCGCCGCCGTTCCCTGTAAAATCCGCATTTGGTGCGTAAATTGTCCCAACAAACATTGAATTTCCACTCATCGTTACACTGGTATTGCTGGAGAGGCCGTAATATTGGAAAGACTTCGCGGTGTTCGTGTTATTGACCGAACCCAATTTGGTCGTGGCGCCGCCGACGTAAAGCATCAATTTCGCACCCGGAGCCAGAGTAATCGCCCCATTCTGACTATCAAAATTTCCACCCACGTACAGTACGGCTTCTGGTGACGTCACGTAAATGTCCTTGCCGTTGGCCAACGAGACTGACGGGAGATAGTAGTTGCCTTGCCCGATGATGTATTGGTGTTGGTTGTTTTTGCCGGTGCCCGTTTGGGGTGCTGGGGCCGTCCCTGGGTCGAATGGCGGGTTTACATCGGGAAACTCCA
Organism: uncultured Bifidobacteriaceae bacterium; assembly: GCA_964456685.1. Taxonomy (GTDB): domain Bacteria; phylum Verrucomicrobiota; class Verrucomicrobiia; order Limisphaerales; family JADLHS01; genus CAYWCK01. Next base: position 7,637 of record CAYWCK010000250.1, read on the forward strand.
GATTGTAATCGGTAATCTTGCTTCCGGTAATTGTGCCGCTGTTGTCCCAAGTTGCCGACGCGCCCAAATACAGTGAACCGTCAATCGTATGATTTCCAAGATCTACTTTGCCGTAAATGCTGGCGACATCGCCGTTATGCAGCCGTTCGTTGTAGTCGTACATCCCATTGTTACTGTGGGATTGTTCGGCTGAATCGTAGCTGTCCGTCGTCAGGCCATTCCCGTTGAATCGAATATCTTCTCGCGCCACCATGCCGACGCTGAACAACGAGGCGTTGGTGGTTTTGACTTCTACGGTGCGTTGCACCGTCATGTTCATCGCCGGAATGGTGGCGTAACCTGTGGAGTAAATCACCGGCGGCGGAGTAGGGGTGTAGGAAGCGAAAAAATATCCGCTGCCCAAATCCCGTTTCGCAGTACCCGGACGATAGAAACCGT
>CAYWCK010000251.1:0-8064 GCA_964456685.1 uncultured Bifidobacteriaceae bacterium
GCAAGACCACCGAGACGAACATCGCCAACTTCACGCGCCAGATCAAAAGCCTCGGATTCAGCTACGATTGGTCGCGCGAACTCGCCACCACGGACGTGGATTACTTCAAGTGGACGCAGTGGATTTTCCTGAAGCTCTACAACTCGTGGTTCAATCCGGAGACGAACAAGGCCGAGTCCGTTGACACGATCCAGTTTCCTGCCGATTGCAAAACGGAGGAGCAGAAGCGCGCCTATCGCGACTCCAAGCGCCTCGCTTACGTCAGCGAAGCGCCGGTGAACTGGTGTCCCGAACTCGGCACGGTGCTCGCCAACGAAGAAGTCATTGACGGCAAGAGCGAAGTCGGCGGCTTCCCTGTCATCCGCAAGCCGATGCGCCAATGGATGCTCCGCATCACCGCCTACGCCGAGAAACTCCTTGCCGATCTCGACACGATTGACTGGAGCGATTCGCTCAAGGAGATGCAGCGGAACTGGATTGGCCGCAGCGAAGGCGCGGAAGTTGTTTTCGAAATTGATGGAACGCGGATTCGGGCGGAAGAAGAATACGAAAAAGTAACCGTTTTCACGACGCGGCCAGACACGTTGTTTGGCGCAACCTACATGGTTCTTTCGCCGGAACACAAGCTGGTGCGAAACATCACAACGCAAGCGCAGAAAGCAGCCGTCGAGGAATATCAAAAACAAGCTGCGAGCAAAAGCGACTTGGAGCGAACTGAATTGGCGAAGGAAAAAACCGGCGTATTCACAGGCTCATTTGCAATCAATCCAGTCAATCGTCAGCGCATTCCGATTTGGATTTCTGACTACGTTCTCTCCACCTATGGCACTGGAGCGATCATGGCTGTTCCTGCTCACGACACGCGCGACTTCGAGTTCGCCAAGAAATTTAGTCTGCCAATTATTCAAGTCGTCCAACCGCCAGCAGGTAAAGATTGGCAGGGTTTTACTGACGACGGCACTTCAGTCAATTCAGATTTCATTTCCGGTTTGCCGACTCAAGAAGCTAAAAAGCAAATCACGAAATGGCTTGAAGACCGCAAACTCGGCAAAAAGACCATCAACTACAAGCTGCGCGACTGGCTCTTCAGCCGGCAGCGTTACTGGGGCGAGCCATTCCCCATCATTTGGAAGAACGGCCAGCATGAAGCATTGCATGAAAGTGCGTTGCCCGTGCTGCCGCCCACGCTGGAAGATTACAAGCCCACTTCGACTGGTGAGCCACCACTAGCCCGCGCCAAAGACTGGTTGAACTTGCCAGATGGCTCGACGCGCGAGACAAACACCATGCCGCAATGGGCCGGCTCGTGCTGGTATTATCTCCGTTATCTCGACGCGAAGAACAGCGCCGCTTTTGTTGGTAAAGAGGCCGAAAGCTACTGGATGGGTTCTGATCCTGTAGCAGCGAACGTCAGTTCGCTCCATCCAAAAGGCAGTCAGAGCGGACTCACGTCCGCTGCTACACCGGGAGTTGATTTGTACGTTGGCGGCACTGAACACGCCGTTCTCCATCTGCTCTACGCGCGTTTCTGGCACAAAGTTTTATTCGACCTGGGATTGGTTTCCACCGCCGAGCCGTTCTTCAAACTCGTGAACCAAGGCCTCATCCTCGGTGAAGACGGGCAGAAGATGTCCAAGTCCCGCGGCAACGTCGTGAACCCCGACGACGTCCTGAAAGAATTCGGCGCGGATGCGTTCCGGCTTTACGAAATGTTCATGGGCCCGCTCCAAGACACGAAGCCATGGAACACCAAAGGCGTTGAAGGCGTGTATCGTTTCCTCGGTCGCGTCTGGCGTTTGTTCGTGGACGAGAAGGCGGAGACGGCTTTTGAACAGGCCGAAACCACCGCCACCGAGCCGAGCGCGGAATTGCTCGATCACATCCTGCTCGACGGCGCGATCACCGACGCCGCGCCGACGCCCGCGCAATTGAAGACGCTGCACGCGTGCATCAAGAAAGTCACCGAAGACCTCGATGCGATGCGTTTCAACACCGCCATCTCCGCGATGATGGTGTTCATCAACGACGCCAACACGTGGCAAAACAAGCCGCTGGCTGTGCTGAAACCGTTCCTGCAGTTGCTCGCCCCGTTCGCGCCGCATCTCGCGGAAGAACTCTGGGCGCGTCTGCATTCCACGTTCGGCCAGATCGCGCCGTCGCTCACCTACGCGCCATGGCCGAAATTTGATGCCGCGTTGCTCGTCGAAAACGAGATTGAAATTCCCGTGCAAGTGAACGGCAAGTTGCGCGACGTGATCAAAGTTTCCGTGACGGCGACCAACGCCGAAATCGAAGCACTCGCGTTGCAGAACGAAAAGGCGCAGCAATTCATCGCGGGCAAGGCCGTCAAGAAAGTGATCGTCGTGCCGAAGAAGCTGGTGAACATCGTGGTTGGTTGAACTCGTGTCCCAGCGCGACCGGGGATGCTATTTCCTGCGACCAACGCGCCGATAACGGCCAACATTGCCCGCAAGGTCATACTGAGTTTCCAACCGTCCGTCCGCCCGCGCGCTCAGACAGAAACGGTTCCACCCCGGCGCGCCTTGCCTTGAATCCACGCGCTCGCTAAGGTGGCCCCGGAACTGTTGGGCGGGAGTCATTAATCCATGGCCACATGAAAAAGCAACCGAACCAAACCCGAGCCATTGCACGTCGCGACTTTCTAAAACTGTCCGCCGCCTCCATGGGTGCCGCCGGCAGCTTGAGTCTGCCAACCGCCACTGAAGCTGCCGCCACGCGCGCCGAACCGGCAACCACCGCCAAATCCTCAGGGAAAAAAAAGTCTCCGGCTTATCTGCAAACGCTTTCCGGCGAGCGCCTGAACCGGGTCGCCTTTCCGATGGGGGGAATGGGCGCGGGCATGATTTGCTTGGAAGGCACTGGTGCGTTATCGCACGTGTCGCTGCGGAACCGGCCCGAAGTTTTCAACGAGCCGCTCACCTTTGCCGCGCTTTGCGTGAAGGGAGAGCCGAAGCTCGCCCGGGTGCTCGAAGGGCCGGTTCCGGATTGGAAGAAGTTTGGCATGCCCGGTCGCGGCAACGGCGCGGAGCACACCACGATGGGGCTGCCGCGCTTTCGGAGCGCCACGTTTAAAGCGCGTTTCCCTTTTGCCACGGTTACGCTGGCCGACAAGGACGTGCCGTTCAGCGTCACGATCACGGGTTGGAGTCCGTTCGAACCGGGTGACGCAGATAACGCCAGCCTGCCGGTCGCGGCGCTGGAGTATTGTTTTACGAATCGCAGCGCGCAGCCCCGGGAAGCCGTGTTTTCGTGGAGTGCGCGGAACTTCATGGCTTTCGGGAAGAACCCCACGGCGGTCAAAGCCACGGCGGGCGGGTTTCTGTTGAGTTGTGTCGCGCCGAAAGAACGCGGCTGGGAGGAAGGCGCTTTCACCGCCACGGTGGATGATCCCGCAGTGAAGGTGAATCACGCGTGGTTTCGCGGCGGCTGGTGGGATCCGCTCACGATGGCGTGGCGGGAAGTCGCCGCGGGTGAAGGTATCGAACGGCCGCCGTTGACGGAGGGCGATCCTTCCCCCGGCGCGACGTTGGCGGTGCCGTTCACGCTTGGACCGCGCGCGTCGAAGACCATCGTGCTGCGGTTCGCGTGGCACGTTGGCGAAACCAATCTCCGCATCGGCAAAGACCCGGAGTTGAAGCCCGGCGAGGCGAAGAGCGAGGAAAAATACAAACCGTGGTATGCCGGTAGGTTCAAGGGCATCAGCGAAATCACGGATTACTGGCGGGCGCGTTACGCGGATTTGCGCGCGAGCTCGCAACGGTTCAGTAACAGTTTTTATGACTCCACCCTGCCACCGGAAGTCTTGGATGCGGTGGCGGCCAATCTGACGATTCTGAAATCGCCCACCGTGATGCGCCAGGCGGACGGGAAGTTTTGGGGCTGGGAAGGTTGCTCGGACGGCGGCGGTTGCTGCCACGGCTCCTGCACGCATGTCTGGAATTACGCGCAGGCGATTCCGCATCTGTTTCCGGCGCTGGAACGCAGCTTGCGCGAGGCGGAATTTGGAGTGTCTCAAGACGAGCGCGGGCACCAGCAATTTCGCACTTCCATTCCCATCCGGCCGGTGGTGCATGACTTCCATGCGGCGAGCGACGGTCAGTTGGGCGGCATCATGAAAGTGCACCGCGAGTGGCGCATTAGTGGCGACACTGAATGGTTGCGCCCGCTCTGGCCCAAGGTGAAGGCGAGTTTGAATTTTTGCATCGAGCAATGGGATCCCGGCCACAAGGGTTGGTTGGAAGAGCCGCATCACAACACTTACGACATCGAGTTCTGGGGGCCAGACGGCATGTGCACGAGTTTTTATCTGGGCGCGCTCCGGGCCGCCACGTTGATGGGGCGCGCGCTGGGTGACGACGTGCCGCTGTACGCGGACCTGCTGGCGAAAGGTGTGCGCCGGATGGAAACCGAGCTCTTCGACGGCGAGTACTTCATCCAGAAAGTGCAGTGGAAGGATTTGCGGGCGAAAAGTCCGCTGGAAGCGCAAGGCGGTTATTCACTCGAAGCGCGGCAGTTGCTGGAAAAAGAAGGGCCGAAATATCAATACGGCCAAGGCTGTCTCTCCGACGGCGTCCTGGGTTCATGGCTCGCGCTGGTGTGCGGCGTTGGTCAAGTGGTGGAGGCGCAAAAAATCACGAGTCATCTCAAGGCGATTCATCGCCACAATCTCAAGCTGGACCTCAGCGCGCACCCCAACCCGCAGCGCCCGAGTTACGCCTGCGGCGACGAGGGCGGTTTGTTGCTTTGCACCTGGCCGAAGGGCGGCGAACTGTCGCTGCCGTTCGTTTACTCCAACGAAGTCTGGACCGGCATCGAATATCAAGTGGCGTCGCATCTCATGTTGATGGGCCAGGTCGAAGCGGGACTGGAAATCGTGCGTACGGCGCGCGACCGCTACGATGGCCGCGTGCGCAATCCGTTCAACGAATATGAATGCGGCCACTGGTATGCGCGGGCCATGTCCAGCTACGCTCTGTTGCAAGGCCTGAGCGGCGCACGCTACGACGCCGTGGAAAAGGTGCTGCATCTGGAACCAACCCTGAAAGGCGATTTTCGCTGCTTCTTTTCCGCCGCCCACGGTTACGGCACGGTTGGCGTGCGACGGGGCAAACCCTTCTATGAGCCGCACGCCGGACAGTTGGAAATTCGGGAAATCAAATTCGCTCCCAAGTGCTGAGCCTGATCGAGATTTCTGAGACTACATGAGTGATCCAGCTGCCAGCACGGAGACGAGGGCGCACGAAAGCTGGTTGGCCAGTCCGGCCGCCCGTGCGTTGTTCGCGCTGGTTTTGGTGCTGGTGGTCGGGGCCATCTTCAACGCCGACGGCGCGTTCTTCAAATTGGGCACACATCGCGACACGCTGCGACAGGCCTCGGTTTACGGAATTCTCGCCTGCGGCCTGACGTTGGTGATCATCAGCGGCGGAATTGACCTCGCCGTCGGTAGCGTCCTGGCGCTGGTGGCGGTGGGCGGTGCGAAAATGGCGATTCATTGGGGTTGGTCCGGCTGGCTGGTTGTGCCTGGGTGTTTGTTGATCGGGGGACTGAGCGGCGGACTCTCCGGTTTCGTAACGGCGCGGCTGCGCGTACAACCGTTCATCGCCACGCTCGCGTTGATGGTGCTGGCGCGCGGCGCCGCAAAATACGCGTCGGGCGGCATGAAGGTTTCGACGGCCGTGAAAAAACTGGACGGCACTTACAATTACGTGGACGTGCCGGCGTTGTTTCGCGGCATTGATACGCGCATCCTCGGCGGCAATGTCTCGATGGTTACGGTGATCTTTGCGGTCTGCGTGGTGATCGCGTGGTTCATCCTGTCCCGACTGGTTTGGGGCCGTTACCTCTACGCCATCGGCAACAATGAGCAGGCCTCACGTTATTCTGCCGTCCCCGTGGTGCTGGCCAAGGCGGGCGCATACGTGGCGTGTGGCGTGTTCGCCGCCGTGGCGGGTTTGTGTCAGGCGGCCCAGGAACAACAAGGAGATCCCGAGGCGGGCGCGGGCTACGAATTAATCGCCATCGCGATGGTGGTGATCGGCGGCACAAGTCTCTCGGGTGGTCGCGGCGGCATGGGGTTGACCCTGCTGGGCGTGCTCACCATCGGTTACCTCGACAAAATCCTCAGCATCAATGCCGTGCCGGAGGCTGGACGTTTGATGCTGACCGGCGTCATTATCGTGGCCGCCGTGCTGACGCAACGAAGACAGCGAAACTAGAATCCAAAGTTCAATTCCAATCCAAGCTTATGCGCACGTGTTTCCCCTCCCTGACCCTAACCTTTGCCTTGAGTCTCGCCGCGACACTGTTCTCCGGCTGCTCTGAAAAATCTGCGCCGCCCTCCGGCGGGGAAAAACCGCCGGCGGGAAAGGAGCGCACTTTCACCATCGGCATGTCCCAATGCAACCTGGGCGAGCCCTGGCGCGTGCAGATGAACGAAGACGTCAAGAGCGCCGCCGCGAAACACGCGAACCTCAAGGTCGTTTTCAAGGACGCGCAGAACGACACACTCAAACAACGCGCGCATGTCGAGGAGTTCGTCAGTTCCAAGGTGGACTTGCTCATCATCAGCCCGAAAGAAGCGCAACCGTTGACCGAGCCGGTGGCCAAGGCGATGGAGGCCGGCATCCCCGTGATCGTGCTGGATCGCGCGCTGTTGGGCGACAAATTCACCTGCTTCATCGGCGCGGACAACGTGAAGATCGGCAAAGCCGCCGGTCAATGGATCGTCAAGAAACTCGGCGGCAAAGGCAACGTGGTGGAATTGATGGGCCTGCAAACTTCAATTCCCGGCCAGGACCGGCACAATGGTTTCCTCGAAGGCATCGCCGGCTCCGAAATCAAAATCATCTTCAGTGCGGATATGAAATGGCTCGAGCCCGATGCGCGCAAGGAAATGGAATCGGCGCTCGCCCGCTTCGACAAGATTGATCTCGTGTATGGCCACAACGATCCCGGCGCGCACGGTGCTTATCTCGCCGCCAAGGCCGCTGGCCGCACCGGCATTGCTTTTGTCGGCATTGACGCATTGCCCCAGGAAGGCGTGGCTTATGTGCAGCAGGGAATTTTGGATGCGACTTTCCAATATCCGACCGGCGGTGCGGAGGCGATTGATGCGGCACTGAAAATTCTCAGCGGCGGTTCGGTGCCAAAGAAAATCGTCCTCGGCACGCGGCTTTTCGACCGCAGCAACGTTGGGCAAGGCGGGCAGGAGTTGAATTAGGCAAATTGCCGACCGCACTGCGGAAGCTGAAAGAGTGCGGGAATAGCGCTTCAGATAAATGGCGGGAGCGGCGGGGCTCGAACCCGTAACCTCTGCCGTGACAGGGCAGCGCTCTAACCAATTGAGCTACGCCCCCACCAAGGGACTCGAAAGCTAGGGAATCGTTTCATCGGGGTCAAGCTGACAGAAAAAAAATATTCGGGCAGCAGACGCCAAGGAGGTGGGGGTGGGGAACCCCGCTGAAGAAACGTGCTGCTACCCGAATAACGCCAGCATAATGACCCGCGTCCAAATGTCAAAGAGATTCTTGATCGCGCGTGGTGCGCGAGGTGATTCAAATTCGATTCCGAGGTCGGTGCAGGAGCAACTATCGATATTGTGGCCACCCACTCGTGAAATCATTGGACGCCACGCTGTCGCGGCTCTGATCTCTCCAACCTCTTAGGTCGCGCGATGTCCCGCATCACGTTTGACAATCCCACCGCTTCGGTGTTCTTGCCCGCTTTCAAGTGGCAAGTCTTGGCAGTGGCCCTGCCAGTTGAAACTTGACCCGTTGAACTGGTTCGTGAATCAATCGGCCGGCCGCCACACTAGCGGCGTAACCGATAGAATTGGTTCGAAGTGCCCACCGAGTTTGTCACGACGAATTGATTCCCTACAACCGCCGGCAGGTTGGTCACCGAGGTCCACGTTGCGCCGCTGATGAGGGGTGCGCTTTCGAGCGAAAAGCTTGCGGCCTGTGTGGGCCAGCTGAGGAGGATTTGGTTCGCCAATGGCTCGATGCCCAGCGTGGGTGGCAGATCGTTATCTTGAATCGTGAGCGT
>CAYWCK010000252.1:0-8039 GCA_964456685.1 uncultured Bifidobacteriaceae bacterium
GCCGCGCCGTGCCGCACGCCGGTTGGCACGAAGACATGAAGTTGCGATCCGACCAGTCTCCGAGCGGCGCAGATTTCCGGTAACGTCCTCCCGGTTTTGCTTCTGGAGTAGGCATGAACACGGTAAAACTGCCGCCGATGCCGGAAGGGAACACATGTCCGCGCTGCGGCACGCCCCTCCCGAGTGGGGCGCTCGCGGGACTTTGCCCCGCCTGCCTGCTCGCGGCCGGCGCGGCGGTGGACACGGTCACGGAAGTGAAACAACCCGCCTTCGTTCCGCCAACCGTCGCCGAACTGGCACCGCTTTTTCCGCAACTCGAAATCCTTGAACTCATCGGCAAAGGCGGCATGGGCGCGGTTTACAAGGCGCGGCAGAAACAACTCGATCGCATCGTCGCCCTGAAAATTCTCCCGCCCGGCATCGGGGACGATCCCGCGTTCGCCGAACGCTTTGCGCGCGAGGCCAAGGCGCTCGCCAAGTTGAATCATCCGGGAATCGTCACTCTCTTTGAATTCGGAAGCTGCGCCCGGGATACAAATGAAGGCGAGAAAGGGGGAAAGGGAGCAGAGGAGCAAAAAACCTCCGGGGGCGCAGTCTCCCTTTCTCCACCGCCCCCTTTTTCCCCTCCACGCCTCTACTTTTTCCTCATGGAATTCGTGGATGGCGTGAACCTGCGGCAACTGCTGCACGCGGGCCGCGTCTCGGCGCGCGAGGCGCTCGCCATCGTGCCGCAAATCTGTGACGCGCTCCAATTCGCGCACGACCAGGGCATCGTTCACCGTGACATCAAGCCGGAGAATATTTTGTTGGACCGCCGCGGCCGCGTGAAGGTGGCGGATTTTGGACTGGCGAAGATTGTAGTGGGACAGGCGTCCCGCCTGTCCGGTGAAGTATCTGAAAATTTGGGCGCACTCGGACTTGTGAATGATCAACCGGACAGGCGGGACGCCTATCCCACTACTGTGACCGACGCCGGTAAGATCATGGGCACGCCGCATTACATGTCGCCCGAGCAAATCCAAGCGCCTGGGGAAGTGGATCACCGCGCGGACATCTACGCGTTGGGCGTCGTGTTTTATCAGATGCTCACCGGCGAACTGCCCGGCAAAAAAATCGAGCCGCCCTCGAAGAAAGTTTTCGTGGACGTGCGGCTCGACGAAGTAGTGCTGCGTGCGTTGGAGCACAAACCGGAGTTGCGCTACCAACAAGCGAGCGTGCTCAAGACGCAGGTAGAGACTATCGCAAAAACTCCAATGCCGGCGGAGTCGGCCCGTCCGGGCCAGGAGTTCGATATCGCGCCACGGCTTTCCAGGACGGCCGTGGTTGGCGCCGGTTGGTGTGTGATTTCGTTTCTGGTTTTGTTCTTTTTGAACTTCATGCCCTGGACCGGGGAGATCACCCTGTACTCTGGGCCGGCCTGGTTTCGGGCCTTCGCCTCGTTCCTCTTTGCGAATCACCTGCCAATGCTTGATCCGCAAACCGCGGCGTGGACACATTACACCCTGTTGCCGTTGGCGGTGCTTGCCCCGATCGGTGTCACGTTGCTGGGTTGGGTGGCGATCTCGCAAATCCGCCGCTCAGCGGGAAAACTTTGGGGACTGGGACTGGCGGTGTTTGATGGACTTTTTTTTCCGTTGCTCGGACTGGATGCTCTGATTCTTGCCATCGAAATGCTGGGACGCTCCTACACCACGCCATCCCTCATGCCCGGCGTGATGGTGAGTGTCCAATCACTTCCATGGCCGAACGCCATCATCCTCGCGCTCGTCATTGGCGTGACGAACTGGATGATCATCCGTCGCGTTTGGCGCGCAGTTTCAAGAGCGTCCAATCCGCCTCCTGCGGCAGCTCTCGATTGCAAGGTGAACTGCCCCGTACCGGTGGCCAACTGGCTCGCCTTGATGGATGAAGGCGATTACGCGCAAAGTTGGGAAGTGGCGGCGCCGTATTTCCAACGCACCATCAGCAAGGACGATTGGGTCGCGCGCCTCGAAAAGATTCGTCGCCCGCTGGGTGAAGTTCTCTCGCGAAAGATCCTGTCCGTGCAAAACACCGTGGTCGGGATGCGGTTCGTGACCAAGTGCGCCACGTCCTTTGATGGCTTGCGGGCGGCAACTGAGACCGCGACCTACGCCAAGCAGCCGAACGGTGAATGGAAACCCATCGGCTACGAAGTGCGCGAAGCCCGACCCGAGGATCGTCCCGCCGGGAGCGAGGAATTACCGCGCTTTGCGTTCGCGTTCGCCATGGCTTACTTCGGCACTGTCGTCGCGGGATTCCTGAGCAACGTGCTGCCTGCGGTTGGGCGCGGATTGTGGTTGGCGGGAATCTTTCTCGCGATCTGGTATGTCGGCTATCTCGCGGCGGTGCTGATCAAAAACCGCGCTGCCGACGCGAGGGTCAGGCGATTTCGCCGGCTGGGCGCACTCGCCGCGTGGGTGGCCGCCGTGCCGATTTTTGGTGTGGCGCTCTATTTCGTGTTCGCGATGACGCAGGAACGCGGCGGTTGGAATCCCAGCTCGGCGGAGTTCATTCTCGTGGCGCTGGCCTGGCTGGGCACGGTGCTGCTGCCGGTGAGCGGCTGGCATTTGTCACACGGCAAGGCGCGGTGGATTGGGCTGGGTTTCGTTGCCTTGCTGCTGCTGGCGGCGATTCCTTTCACGGCGGTGCTGGCGTGGCGCGCAGCGGGCGTGGCGACACAAAATCGAGCAGCAGTTGCAGCGGAAGTGCGCCAAAGCGAAGTTGCGAAACGAGCTGCTTTCGGCCCGGTGATTGAGCGGATCATTCAAAAACGGGAAGTGGCGGTGAAAAAGATTCTGAATATCACCGAAGTCCGAGAAGTTGCGACAAATGTGTTTTTGGACTTGGACACCGGAGAGGTGCTGACACCGCCCGGTAATGTCATCGCGGCATTGGACGGCAACGACCGCTATTGGCAAGGATTGGATATACCAAGCGAAAGCCGCCCCTATCAATATGTCGCCTGGCTGAAACAAAGCGGCGCGGATTTGATGCTGCATGGCGACCGGGAAATTCTGGGCTTTGATGGCGCCTTTGCTTTTGCTCACGGCACTAATTCGGCGGATTGGGATGCTTGGGATGGCATCACTGCCGAGCAAACTGTTTACGTCGGTGATTACGTTCGCTGGTCGCAGCGTTACCAGAAGAACAAGGAGACTAAGCAGCCGGCGCCAACGTATGTGCCGGGAGCGCCGCACACCATGCGCCAGGGGGAGCAAAGAACTTCATCGCAATCAGGAGCACCATTCGTGAGCGTGCTGACGCCGGAACAGTCCGTCACTTACTACTTTAGAACCCGCGAAGGCGCATCCGGTCTCCTGCAGCTCGCTGGCTTCACCGACAACCCGCGCGCTGTGAAGATTCGCTACAAGCTGGTCAGGGGAGATTCGGGCGGCATATCCACCTCGGATCCCGAAAACAGTTTTGTTTCGCTTCACGGAACAGAATTGGGGCAGAAGGTGTTGGATTCAGCCCGGGAGTTTGTGTTGGAACATCAGTGGAAAATGCTGGGTGAATCTGGAGGGAATGAAGGGACTCAAGAGCGGATCGTTTTCCAGGCAGCCGACGGGTCTGGCAAAGCCATTAGGTTCGAAGAAGTGGCGCCCGTGGACGGCAAGGCCCGATTCACTATCAGCACGGAGCCGGGTGTCGAATTGTCGGCGCAACGAATCGGCGCGGCCATTTGGCAGCGGCTGGGTCTTGCACTTGTTCATGATCCGGTCACAAAAACTGCTTTCGGCCCGGTGATCGAGCGGTTCATTGCCGAGCGCACCAAGGGAACGAATTGCTTTCTCGACATTGATACCGGCCAAATTCTCACGCCTCCGCCGCCGGTCGCCGCATTTTTTCAACAAGCAGACTGGATGCAAAAGGCTGAACACGGCATGTATCCAAGTAGCCCCGACACGAAAATCTGGTTGGAGAAGACCGGTGCTGATCTCTGCATCGGCAATTCGGCTGGCGACATCGTTTTCTTCGGATGCAGCCCGGCTTATCACGACCAGAGCGTGAGGCCGCCGTTCAGGTTTGATTGGACGTTCGATTCACTGCCGAATGTTCTTAAGGACAGGATCAATGAACCGCCGTGGCTCAACAACGCTAAGCCCGTTAATTCCAAGAATCCTCTTCTGATCAACCCCAAAGAGCTTGATGCCGATACGTTTTTCGTCAACACGCGGGGCGGCCATTTCGCCCTGCTGCAAGTTACCGGTTTCACCGAGAATCCACGTGGTGTGAAGATTCGCTACAAGCTGGTGCAATCAACGCCGCCATGACGACTGAATCCCATGAGAGCCAAGGCCCGGGCGACATCTTCGCCACGACGCATTGGACGGTCGTGTGCGCGGCGGGATAATTGCGCGGGCAAATTCCTGGCTTGCCGGATTCGCCACAACTTAGAACTCTTTGAGCCGTCAGCAATGAATCCATCGCCCGAATCTACTGCTGCTCCTGATCCTGCATTCGTGCTATTATTCGACACGCTGCCCGAGTTCGACATCGGGCTGATTGCCGACGGCATCCGCGCCTGCGAGCCGCTGAAGCAGGACGTGACCTACGAACTCGAAGCCGAGGGAGAGCCCGGCTTCTCTGCACATGTGATGTTCGATGATCATCAGGTTCATCTCGTCGGACTGAGCGCGCCGTTGCCAAAGAGTGTGTTTGAGCAGGCGGTGAACGGCTCGAGATTCCATCCCAAGCTGACGAAGGAAATGGAGGGACAACGCGCCCACATCGTCTGTTACTACCAAGGCCGGTCCACCGATCCGGTGGAGCAATTGATGGCGCTGGAGAAAATCGCGCTCGCGTTCCTGCCCATGGGAGTGTTGGGGCTGCTGGATTCCGGCGCTTGGAACTGCCGCCCTCGAATGCTGATGGAAAAATTCAACCTCAAGCTGCTGCGCGGCACGATCGCGGGCGAACCGCACATGCTTTCCCTCGGCTTCGTGAAAGTCTTCAAGGACGACGGCGTGTGGTTTTGCACGAAGGGGCAGCATCGCTTCGGGCTGCCGGATTTTGCGTGGCTTGCGACCTTGAACGAGGCGCAGCCGGTTTATGATGCGCTCGGAAAATTATTCCTCCACTTTCGCGACAGCGGCACCCGCCCGCAGGCCGGCGAAACGGCGGACCTTGGAGGAGGCCAGCAAGTTCGCTTTCGCGAGGTCTATGAATTCTCCGAGTGGCTGGACGGCCCGGGCGGAACACTCGTGGTCGAATCTGCGAATCAATTTGGTGCGGCGCCGGTTTTGACGCAGGCGGCCTCGGGCACACCGACAAAATCCGGCGGGAAGGCCACAAAGATTCTACTGGGCGCCGGCATTGCCGTTGGTGGGATAATTCTTTTGCTTGTGCTCGGGATTGGACTGCTTTTTTGGCGCTATTCACCGCGCCGCCAGACAGCGCCACGGTCCCCGACCAGCCAATTTCCGCCACCCTCAGCACCACGGGGTGGAGCGACAACCACAAATGCGCCCCGCTTCATCGGGCCGCCGGTATTCCTCCGTTCAAAACACGCCACGTTCACCGACTTGCAGGGCAATCAATACAACGACGTGGTGTTGACCATCGCGGATGGGCGCGGTCTGTCCTACTACAAAATTGGCGGGCGGCCGGGCACGATTCCGTTCACCAATCTACCGACGGAGTTCCTTGTCGGCCTCGGAGTGCCAACAAACTGGCCCGGCGTTTTGAAATGACTTCTGAGAACGCTTCGACCAGCAGTCCGGGCGACATCTTCGCCACGACGCATTGGACGGTCGTGCTCACGGCGGGGCAGCGGCACACGCCGCAATCCGACGCGGCGTTGGAGCAGCTTTGCCGTAACTACTGGTTCCCGCTTTACGCCTACGTCCGGCGGCGCGGGCACACGAAGGAGGACGCGGAGGATTTGGTGCAAGCATTCTTCGCGCGCTTCCTCGCCAAGAATTATCTCGCAAGCTTGAGCGCGGAGCGCGGACGCTTTCGCGCCTTCCTGCTGGCGGCGTTGAAAAACTTCCTCGCGAACGAATGGGACAAATCGCAGCGGCTGAAGCGCGGCGGCGGACAGGCGGCGCTGTCGCTGGATTGGGAAACGGCGGACACGAAATTCCAGGTCGCCGCGACGGGCGAACCGAATCCCGAGCAGGCCTTTGACCGCGAATGGGCGCTGGCCCTGCTCGCAAAAGTCATCGAACGTTTGCAGGCCGAGTGCGCGGCGGACGGCAAGGCGAAGCTGTTCGAGCAGCTCAAAATCTTTCTCGCCGCCGGCAAGGGTGAGGCCGCGCACGGCGAAGTCGCCAAGGCGCTGGGCATGGAGGAAGGCGCGGTGCGCGTGGCGGTGCATCGCCTGCGCAAGCGTTACCGGCAATTGCTCCGCGATGAGATCGCCAACACGCTCTCCGATCCTGCGATGGTGGACGAGGAATTGCGGGCGCTGTTCGGCGCATTTTCTCTGTGAGCGAAGAATTTTGCTCCGGCCAACCGCAGCAAAATCCGACTGGAGAAGTTCAAGAAAGCGGTTGTCCTCATGCGTCGGCGATTTAGTTTTGGTTGCGTGTTAAACCTTCGCCAATTCAGTTCCCGGTGCGCGTCAGGTCTGGGGTTGATTCTGATCGCTTTCATCGCTGTTCAATCCTGCGCCGCCCAAACTAACGCCTTCTTCCCATTCTGCATTGATTGGCATGACGCCAAGAAGCGCACTTTCGAGGAGCAGGCGAAGATGCTCAAGGAACTTGGCTATGACGGCGTGGGCCACATCTGGTTGGACAAAGTGGAGGAACGCTTGAAGTCACTCGACGATGCCGGGCTGCGGCTGTTTCAAATCACGATGATCGTGGACCTCGCGCCCGGAAAAACGCCCTACGATACGAATCGTTTCAAACAAGTCTGCTCCCTGATCAAAGGTCGCCATGTGCAGTTCGATCTTTTGTTGAACGGCCGCAAGTCTTCCGATCCGTCCGTGGATGCGCAGGCTGTCGAGGTTTTGCGCGAGATGTCGGAACTCGCGCGCGATTCCGGATCGCAAATCCTGCTCTATCCGCATCTGAATTCGTGGGTCGAGCGCATCGAGGATTCCATTCGCGTCGCGGACCAGGTGGATCGCCCGAACGTCGGCGTGATGTTCAATCTCTGCCACTGGCTGCGTGTGGACAAGCAACGGGACTACCGGCCGCTCTTGCAGCGTGCGCTGCCGCGACTGTGGGCAGTCTCGCTCAACGGTGCCAATGCGCACTCGGATAAATCCAATTGGGAGGACTACATCCAGCCGCTGGGACAGGGGGATTTCGACATGGCCGGCTTTCTCGGTACGTTGCGCGAATTGGGTTACACCGGCCCGATCGGTCTTCAATGCTACGGCATCGGCGGCGATGCGCGGGAACACCTCGCTCGCTCAATGGAGGCGTGGCGCAAGTTCACCAAAACCACCGCGAAGCCAGCGCGGCCGTAGCCCCAGCCGGATTGATCAATCCAGTACCACCGTCTTGCGCAGCGTGTAGTTCATACCATTGGTTTGGGCGCGATAGATGTCCACCCACGCCTGCTCGCCGCTGACACGGAATTTCAGAAACGTGCTCGGCGAACCTTTGTCACCCGCGCCGCGCGCGTGGCCTGAATCCGCCTGCCAGATGCCTTTCACTTTCGCCACGGACGTGTTGTGCGTGTGGCCACAGATGTAGGCGCGCACTTTGAATTGCTGGAGCAGCGCCACAAATTTCGCCGCGGCCGCCGAGTTCGTGCTCACCGATTCTCCGCCATGGCGCAAGCGGCCCGAGTCCATGTCGGGCAGAGATTCAATCGGCTGATGCCCGATTACGAAAATGTGTTTCTGCTTCGTGGCCGCGAGATCGTCCTCTAACCACTTGAGGGTGGTCTCCGCAATTGCCCCTTTGCCTTTCACGATCGCTTTGTTGTCGAAGTAATCGTTCACCGCCACGAAATGCGCGTTGCCGAACTCGAAGGAATACGTGGTGAGTTCCGCGCCGGGCGGACCGCGTCGCACAAGATGAGGAATGTGAGCCGCCCATCGCTGCACCCACGCCATG
>CAYWCK010000253.1:0-7993 GCA_964456685.1 uncultured Bifidobacteriaceae bacterium
GTCCCGTTGCTCGAAGCCCTTCCCGTGGTCCTCGAAAGCGAACTGCGAAATATCCCTGTGGTAAACAGCTTCAAGGAGAACCGGCTGGTGGGTTCAATAGGGCGGACCGAGGTGCTGGCCATCTTTTCCGAGGCCATCGCGGCGCGGAGCAAGCCGACTGGTTGAACCGATCGCGTCAGCGGCCGCTACTTTGCCCCGTGCAGATGCCTGGCCAGTTCCGGCACGCGCTTCCCAATTTCATCCACCGCGAGATCACAAATGCGCGTCGCCCCGTAAGCACAAAAATGCGTGTTGTCCTCTTTCGGCTTTTCGAGCGAGGGGAATTCATCCGGCCCAACCCACAGGTATAGTTTCTTGGAACGTTCCGGCCCGAGCGCCTGCACGATCTCGGCGCTACGTCCATTCAGTTCCAAAACCGGCACTCCCAGTTCCGCAGCCACTTGGCGCACGGCTTCGGGATAATGGCCGTGCGTGTCCTGCAATTGATCGTCATTATTGAATTTCCGGCGGACAACGGGCGTCGCCAGCACGGGTTGAGCGCCCAACCTTCGCGCTTCCCGCACGTAACGCGTCAAATTGGTTTTGAAGTCGCCAAACGCTTCCGCGAAGCGCTTGGGGTCCTCTTTCTTCTCATCGTTATGACCGAATTGGATGATGACCCAGTCACCGGCCCGCAGTTCGTTTGTGATCGCCGCCCAGCGGCCTTCGGCGAGAAAGCTTTTTGAACTGCGCCCATTCAGCGCACGGTTTTCCACGCGCAGGGAATTCTTGAAATAGGCCGGCAGCATCTGACCCCAGCCCCGCTCGGCATTCGCCGGAATAACCGGCTTGTCGGCCATCGTGGAATCGCCAATCAGCCAAAGCGTCGCCACGCCATTAGTTTGGCTCCAAGCCGACAACGAAATCATCAGCGCAATCGCGTAGTGAACCAGACCAGGGCACGGACCGAGAAATGGGCGCTTCATGCCGTCACGTTACGGAATTGGCGCTGCGGCGACAATGGGCGGTTCTGCAAAGGCGCTTGAAAAAACTGCGCCCCAGATCAGCGCACGATCGAATCGCGGAATTGTTTCGGCGACGTGCCGGTCGCCTGCTTGAAGGCCACACAAAAACTGTTCGCGCTTTGGTAACCGCACATGCCGGCGAGCACTTCCATCTTCTGATCCGACTCGCCCAACAATCGTTTGGCCCGCTCGATGCGCAACCGCTGCAACTCCTGCCCCGGCGTGCGGCCAAGATTCTCGAGGAAGGCCTTGTGCAACCCCCGGCGCGACATCGCCGCGACCCCCACGAGATCCTTCACGCTGATCGGGCGATGACAATTTTCCCAGATGAAGCGCAGGCTGTTCGCGACGCCCTTGTGCCGGATGGCCAACAGGTCGCTGCTCTTGCGGGCAATCAAACCAGCCGCCGGCACCCGCAGCGGTGTCGCGGGCGCGCGCCTTCCGTGCATCAACTCGTCCAGCAATTCCGCGCCGCGATAACCGAGCGTTTCCAGGTTGGTGTCCACGCTGGAGATCGGCGTATGCATGGCATCCGGCGCCAGCAAATGGTTCTCCGCCCCCACGATGGCGACCTGCTCCGGCACATTGAGTTTGGCGGACTCGCAGGATTCCAGGACGTCGAGCGCTTGCTCGTCGTTGGCGGCAAAGACTGCCAGCGGTTTCGCCGCCCGCTTCATTTCGGCCGCCAGCCACGCCCGCTTCCGTTTCCATTGCTCGCGGTCGGCGCGGTAATTCGGCGCGCGATACCACGGCAACCAGTCGCACTCGTAACCGGCTCGCTTGATCGCCCGCACAAACGCGTGTCCCCGTTCGGCGTACGACCAGTTGTCGGCGTCGCTGTAAAAGGCGAAATGCTTGAATCCGCGGGACAGGAAATGCTCCGCCACCAACTCAGCAGCGTGCGCGTGATCCTCAAGCACGCGCGGGAAACGGAGGTGCGGCCGGCGAAAACTGAAATCTACCGTCGGTTTGCGGGCGGACATGACAAATTCGGCCAGGTCGTCCCCGGCCCCGAGCCAGGCGAGAATGCCATCGCCTTCCCAACCCCACGGAATGATTTTTTCGCGCGCGAAGTTTGCCGTCAGATGCCAGCCGTGTTCCTGGGCATATTTCTCGATGCCCCGGTGCAACCGGTAATCATACCAGCCGAGGGCGATCAGGACTCGCTTCTGCGTTTTTCGCATCGGGCCGGCAACTTGGCTTCGGCGTGCAATCTTTTCAACCTCTTTTGCAGAACTGGCCCGCTTCCTAGACTGGGATTTGCGGCTACGCTCACCTGCAGAAGAATCACGCCTCACCATGCACGCACACACCCGACTCGCCTGGTTGCTCCTGGTCCTGCTAGCCGCCACGACCAGCCATTCCGCGCCGTCAACCAACGGCGATCCCTGGGCGCAAGTGCCGCAAATCCTCAAGCGCATCATTCCGCCAACCTTTCCCGCGGTGGATTTTGACATCACCCAATACGGCGCAAAAGGCGACGGAGAGACAGACTGCACGAAAGCGATTCGTGCAGCTATCGCCGCCTGCACCCAGGCTGGCGGCGGCCGTGTCACTGTACCGGCGGGGCGGTTTTTGACCGGGGCGATTCATCTCCGCAACAATGTGAATCTGCATCTGGCGAAAGGAGCCACGATTTTGTTCAGCACCAATGCCGCGGATTATCTTCCCGTCGTGTTCACGCGCTTCGAGTGCACCGAGGTGATGAATTACTCCGGCCTGATTTACGCCTTCGAGCAACGCAACATCGCCATCACCGGCGAGGGCACCTTGGATGGGCGAGCCAGCCCCAACGTCTGGCATCCGTGGAAATCTACCAGCGACACCAAGAAACTGGTGGACCTGGGTTCGCAGGATGTGCCGGTGGCGCAACGTGTGTTTGGCGTGGGTTTCAAACTCCGGCCGAACTTTGTCCAACCCGTTCGTTGCAACAACGTGCTCATCGAGGGTGTTCGGCTGATCAATTCACCCATGTGGGTGCTCAATCCCATTTATTGCACCAACGTCACCATCCGCGGCGTCAGCGTCGAAACCGAAGGCCCCAACACTGACGGCTGCGATCCGGATTCGTGCACGGATGTATTGATCAAGGACTGCCGCTTCAGCAACGGTGACGATTGCATCGCCATTAAATCGGGTCGCGACCACGACGGTCGCCGCGTCAACATTCCCACCGAGAATGTTGTCATTCAAAATTGTGTGTTCGCGGCCGGCCATGGCGGGGTGACCATGGGCAGCGAAACCGCGGGCGGCATCCGCAATGTCTTTGCCGAGGATTGCCATTTCGACAGCCCCGATCTCGAAATGGCAATGCGCTTCAAAACCAATCCCGCGCGCGGCGGCTACATCGAGAACATCTATTTGCGCAACTGCACGGTGAAGACGGCAAAGTTCGGCATCCACATGACGATGCGCTACGCCAGCAATGGCGCTGCGGACGGCAGCGCGCCGCCGCGCGTCCGGAACATCGAGATTCGCGACTCCAAGTTTTCCAACCTCACCCGCTCGCCCATTTTTATCGAAGGATGGTCGGCCGATGCACCAATCACCGATGTCACGATCGCCAATTGTGAACTCGCGGGAGACAAAAAGAAATCCGCCAACACCATCACCAACGCGGTTCGCATCAAACTCGTCAATGTGAAGGTGAACGGCGAAATTGTGGAGTGACCCCACCCCGTGCCCGTTGTCACCGTGCAATGATTTGCTCCTCGGCCTGCAATTGCACCGGCCCCAGCAACCCGGAGGAAAGCAGTGAAGAATCCTTCCGCCAGTGCTTCCAGGTCGTAAAAGTGAACCGCCCGCTCGGGCGACGCTCGCCGCTCTTTAACCAAGACGGCCACTCGGCCAACGGTTGGTCAACACCATCCTCCGCCCATCGGCAATCCGCGGGCATTTGCTCATCTCCAATCAAGCGATTGGGCCAGCGGTTGATGACTTGAATCTCGAGCAAATTTTCCCCGGTTCGGAGGTGCGGCGTGAGCTCAGTTCGAAACGGCGGCTTCCACAGAACTCCCAGATCCTGTCCGTTGAGTTTTACAACGGCGATGACTTCCACCATGCCCAAGTCCAGAAACCAACGTCGCTGCGCGGCGAACTGGTCAGCTGGCATCTCAAAACGCTTCGCATACCTTACCGTGCCTGAAAAATATCGGACGCCCGGGTCCGGATGCTCCGACCAGGAAATCAAGGTGTTGAGTCGCACATGATCCGGCGCGCCCCAGCCAGGCGGGAAACTCAGATCCCATGGGCCGCGAATTGCGATCGGCGGAGGGACGGGGCCGGCTTGAGCGCGCAAAACTTTGCCGGATGCCATTCGGAATACATAGTTACCCGCCTCCGTCGCGTCTAATTTTGGCCGGCCAGCCTCGGTCAAGGTAACCGGACACGGCGGCAATTCCTTGCCGTTGCGAGAAACAGAGAGCAACCGGTCGGCGGCAGGCTTGCGGAACACAATGAATGTCGAACCAACCGGCCCCATGCTTAACGGCACGCTCGTTACATTTCCCTGCTCGGCCCAATAAGCGATCGGTTCGATCTGACCGGATTCCGGATTCCACAATTCCGGCTGCCTGCCGGTGACGCGAAACCGGCAATCAACCGAGATGGCATTGGCATTGGGATTGGCCACGAAATACAGATCAGCGTCGGCATCGGTGCGATGTACGAATCGCAACGGAGCCTCCGGCAAATTTTTTGCCGGCAGGAAATCGAGAGGCGTCGCGCTTTCTTTGAAAATTTCTTCCAAAGACTTCCCCGCGACAATTCGCCCAAGGCCGAGTCGCCGCTCCTTCGCAGTGCGGCCATCACAATCACCCCACAACTCGTCAGCCAGACGTCGCACCGCATCCGCGCCGGAAAATTGATCCGCGAGGCTGGGTGATCGCTGCGGTCGCGTGCCGATGATTGTCGCGCCAGCCCGCACGAGTTCGCCAAGCTTTTGCAGCAGCGGCAGCGTCATCGTTTCGCCGGGCGGCAAAACCATGAGCTGGTAGTTCGCACCGCTGGGCAAAGTCAGTCGCCCCTTCTGAACCGTCATACCAGCCATAACCACCGCGGGCGAAACCAAATCGTAATCACGGCCCGCCGGCATGGGGACCGCCAACCGATCGCGCGTCGGCAATTCAGCGAAGCCGCCTTCCGCCACCAGGTAACAAACATCCGCCACCGCCCGCCCGCGTTGCAGCAGGAATTGGCAACGGGCGAGGTATTCATGCCATGGTTTCGATTGTTCCCACCAAGTCTGATTGCGGTCGTAGTGCAACCCCCAATGACCAAAGGTCATGCCCGGCTGGCGGTTCAGCCACGGTTGCAGGGCGTGGCTTTGCAAAACGAGCTGGTTCACGCCTTCGCAGAACGCCGCATCAGCCAGCCGCTTGAGCGCCCCGGGATGCTCGCGCCAACTGGATTCCTTCGGCCAGGCACTGAAGGCCTCCGCCGCCACGACCGGCCGTCCCCGTGTATGCGCCGCGGATGCCATGATCCGACACGGATGAAAATGCACAGATTCATCCGTCTCATTCCAAAATTCGCCCATGGGCAAATCCACCTGCCCGCCGTAATCCAGACTGTCAAACGGGCCGCCCCCCAAACTGGAATACCCTTCCATCGAAAGCTTCAAGCCGTGCCCGTGGGCCAGCCGCGTCATCGTCGCGGCATAATTCTCCGTCACCAGATCGGCAATCGTGCGTCGCACATCCCACAAAAAGCGCTCCGTCACCTCTATGCTCTCCACCACGCGGCCGCCAAAGGCCGGCAGATAAAGGAGCGGATCGTATCCCCGGCGTTGCCGGAAGGCGGCCCGAAAACCCGGGGTCCAGTTTTGATAACCCACTTCCCAGCTGTCGATATGCGTGAAGGCCAGCGAACTGGGCCGCGTCTTTCCCGCCGCGCCCGTGAGCTTGCCGATGAAGTTTGTAAAGTGTGCCTCAACAGCGACGGCGTTGAGCTTGTCGCACTCCAACCCGCGACCTTCCGGTTGCGAGGGCGCGTTCTCCCGGCCCGTCGGCACATGACCGACGCGCAAAACTGTCCACATTCCCGGCGGCACGGTCCAACGAAGATTTCCGGACGCATCCAGATTTGTGCTCAAGTCGACTACCGAGGCTAGCGGGATGATCGAACCGGCTGGAACTGAAACTGCATTCGTTCGTGGTTTGGGCGGCGGTCCGAGACCGGACTTGGCTCCGAACGCCTCCAACCGGAACACCGGCGTCAACAGCAGCTCCGCCAGTTCAATCGGTGATTCCGATGGCTCCACGCGCGTGAAGCGGAGTCGGAAGTACCGCGCTGAAGCACTCTCAAACCCCACCGAAAGCTCGCGTCCACGGTAGGCCAGTTCGCGAATGCTGCGGAATGTTCTGCCATCGTCGGCACATTCCAACACCGCGTCGAATATTCTCGTCCGCGGGCCTGCGGTGAGTTCCAGACGGCTTGCAGTGAAGTTCTGCGCGAAATGCAATTGGAGCAATTGCGGCCGCCGACTCCGCGGTGCGGGCAATGTGATCGTCGTCTGTGGATCGCGATCCAGCAAGCGGCCGCCATCAAATCCTGAAAGGTCAGCGACGGTGACCTCCGGCTTGAAATCAGGCGGAACGGTACCGTCTCCCGCCAAAGTGGGAAACGCCAGCACAGCGATGTCGGCGTTGAACTCGCGCACTTTCGGCAATGGCGGGAGCGGCCCAGCGAAGGGCATCGGCCCGACGAGATTCGTGCCCACCCAAACGACGCGTTGCATGGCCAGATCGGGTGTTACCCACGGTCCACCGCTGCCGCACCAACCGGGCGCATTGTGCAAATTCACTTCCAAACCCAAACGCACGGCCTCGGCCAGGGCATGGTCGAGCATCGCGAACCAGTTTGAAGTTCCAAAGCGCACTGGCCCGGGTGGAATGCGTTGGGAGACGTCCATGATGAGCGCGCCTCCGATGCCGACCCGCTGCATTCCCTCCAAATCCGCAGTGATGCCTTCGCGTGTAATGTTTCCATCCATCCAGAACCAATTGATCCAAGGACGGCTCGCTCGCGGAGGCTGTTTGAACTCCTGTTGCCAATCGGAAGCAACTGCACCGGCCACGCCAACAGGTGCCAGCAACAGGCAGCTCAACGCGACGACGCGAACGATTGGATGCGAATTCACCACGCGACGTCAGCCTAGCCACGCCACGCGCGCCGGCCAAGACTCATTGCCACTGGCGGTGTCGGACGATCTGAACTTTATCAATGCTCGACCGTGCCCTAGTCTTCCGCCCGTTGTTGCATGAAAATTCTCGTCATCGGTTCGGGCGGACGCGAACACGCCCTCGTCTGGAAACTCGCGCAATCGCCGCACACCACGCAGTTGTGGTGCGCACCGGGCAATGCGGGCATCGCGCAGGAAGTAGTGGGACAGGCGTCTCGCCTGTCCAGTGGGTCGCTCGAAGACAGGCGAGACGCCTGTCCCACTAAACGCGTCGAATGCGTTCCTATCTCCGCCGAAGATCTGCCCAAGCTGCTCGCGTTCGCGCAGGAAAAGCGGGTGGATTTCACCGTCGTCGGCCCGGACAACCCGCTTGCGCTCGGCATCGTGGACTTGTTCCAGCGGCACGGTCTGAAGATCTGGGGCGTGAACCAGAAGGCGTCGCAGTTCGAGGCGTCGAAAGTTTTCTCGCAGAAGTTCATGGAGAAATACGGCATCCCGACGGCGGCGGCGGGAACGTTCTCCGATGTCGTCGCTGCCAAGAAATTCTGCGCCACGCTCGGCGGCAAGTGCGTCGTGAAAGCCGACGGCCTTGCGCTCGGCAAAGGCGTTTTGATCTGCCACAACCAAACCGAAGCCGAGAAGGCCGTGGACGAAATCATGGTCAGCAAGGCGTTCGGCGCGGCGGGCGCGAACGTCGTCATCCAGGAATTTCTCGAAGGCATCGAGGTGTCGCTCCACGCGTTGTGCGACGGCACGACGGCGAAGATTTTCCCCACGTCGCAAGATCACAAGCGCGTCGGCGATGGCG
>CAYWCK010000254.1:0-7931 GCA_964456685.1 uncultured Bifidobacteriaceae bacterium
GATCGAAATGCAATTCCTCAGCGACATCTTCATCCGCTGTCCGGAATGCAATGGCCGCCGCTATCGCCAGCACATTCTTGAGATAAAAATCGAAAGCCGAAGGTCGAAAGCCGGTGGCCAGAGTGCCTCCGCAAGCCCTTCGACCTTCGACCTTCGACCCTCGACTCTCCTTTGGTCCATCGGCGACCTGCTCGAAGCCACCGTGGACGAGGCGATTGATTTTCTGGCCGGCTTCCCGGACTCGAAACCCGCCCAGCGCGCCGCCGCCAGTCTGAAATTGCTGCAAGAAGTCGGCCTCGGCTATCTGCGGCTCGGCCAACCCATCAACACGCTTTCCGGCGGCGAAAGCCAACGCTTGAAGCTCGTGCGCCATCTGGCAGAGGCAGAAGTCGAAAGTCGAGCGTCGAGAGTCGAAGACGAGACAAACACTGGCACTTTCGGCCTTCGACGAAGCTTGTTTCTTTTCGACGAACCCACAACCGGCCTGCACTTCGATGACGTCCGCGTCCTGCTCCAAGTTTTCCAACGCCTCGTTGAGGCCGGCCATTCCGTCATCGTCATCGAGCACAATCTCGAGGTGATCAAGTGTGCGGATTGGGTGATTGATCTCGGTCCGGAAGCCGGCGATGGTGGCGGGAAAATCGTGGCCACCGGCACCCCGGAAGCAATCACGGCTTGCCCGGAAAGCCACACGGGGCAGGCTTTGAAATCAGTTCTCCCCCATCAACCGAAAGCAAAGTCATGAAACGAATCATCGGAATCGCCTTGCTCGCTGGCGGAGTCATCGCGCTGGTTTACGGATTCCAGGCCAAGGGCTCGGTCGAATCCAAGCTAACCGAAACCTTCACCGGTTCACCCAGCGAGAAAGCCAGCCGCCTGCTCATCGGCGGCGCCGTTGCCTCGGCTGTGGGAGTGGGACTGATCCTCCTAAAGGGCAAATAAGCCGCCTGCGAGAATGCTAAGAGACCTAGACACTGCCGGTTTGGATGCCATCGCCATTCACGGCGCTCGCGAGCACAACCTGAAAAACCTCTCGCTGGAAATCCCGCGCGACCAGTTCGTCGTGATTACGGGCGTGAGCGGTTCGGGCAAAAGCACGCTCGCGTTCGATCTGCTGTTCAACGAAGGGCAGCGACGCTTCGTCGATTCGATGAATGTGTACGCGCGGCAGTTCGTGGAGCAAATGGCGCGGCCGGATGTGGATTTGATCACCGGCATCCCGCCGACGGTCAGCATCGAACAACGCAACAGTCGCGGGGGTGGCAAAAGCACCGTCGCGACGGTGACGGAGATTTATCATTTCATTCGCCTGCTCTTCGCGCGGCTGGGGACGCAATACTGCCCGGATTGTCAGGTCGCGGTCGAACCGCAGACGCGCGACGAACTGGCGCAGGCACTGCGCAGGGAAATGAAAAGCCGCGGCGACCTGGTCGTGCTCGCGCCGGTGGTGAGAAACCGCAAGGGCTTCCACTCGGACATTGCCGATTGGGCGGCGAAGAATGGCTACGGGGAAATTCGCGCGGACGGAAACATTTACGACACCAGCAAACCATTCCGACTCGATCGCTTTCGCGAGCACGATGTGGAGATTGTGGTGGGCGAGTTGCGCCGCAAGGGCACCGATGCCGGGTTAATTGACCAGGCGCTCAAACTCGGGCGCGGCACGCTGTTCGCGCTGGATCGCCAGCGCAAACTGACGATCCACTCCACCGAGCGCGCCTGCCCGAAGTGCAATCGGTCCTTCGAGCCGCTGGATCCGAAAAACTTTTCCTACAACTCCGCGCAAGGCTGGTGTCCCAAGTGCCGGGGTTTTGGCGAACTTTTTTATCTGCCGGACGTGGAGCGCGGCGCGAACGCTGATTCGATTGAAGAAAGTTGGTGGAGCTGGGCAACCGAGCGCGAAGTTTGCCCGGAATGCCACGGGGCAAGGCTCAATCCGCTCGCCCGCGCGGCCCGGCTGACCTTCGCCGCCGATGTGCGAAGCCCGATCGCGAGCAAGAAGTGCCCGGCACCGTCCCGAGCCGGAGACCACGGAATGGGGATTGAAGATTTTTCCGCGCTGGATGTGGAAGCGGCGTTTGAACTCATCCGCAAATTGAAATTCGCCGGCCGCGCGGCGGAGATTGCGCGGGATATCCTTCCCGAAATCCGCGAGCGCCTGCGCTTTCTCAATGAAGTCGGGCTCGGCTACCTGCAGCTTGGTCGCGCCGTGCCGACGCTTTCCGGCGGCGAATCCCAACGTATCCGGCTCGCCGCCCAGCTGGGTTCGAACCTTAGCGGCGTGCTTTACGTTTTGGACGAACCCACGATCGGCCTGCACGCACGCGATAACGAACAACTCCTTTCCGTTCTCGAAAAGCTCCGTTCCCGCGGCAATTCGGTCGTCGTGGTCGAGCACGATGAAGAAACAATGCGCCGTGCGGATCACATCATTGATCTTGGTCCGGGCGCGGGCGTGCATGGCGGCACCGTGGTCGCCAGCGGCACGTTGCAGGAACTCGCCGAACATGCCGACTCAGTCACCGGCCAATGCTTGCGCGCCGAAAAGAAGTTTCCGGCACGGGGCGAACGCCGCCCCGTAGCCGCCGACGTCAGGAGGCGGAAGGCGGCAACAAGGTCAACCAACCGCCTCCGGACGTCGGCGGCTACGACGACTTGGCTCACAATGCGTAACGCCGCAGTGAACAATCTCAAAAACATCACTGCCAATTTCCCGCTTGGCCGATTGGTTGTCGTCACGGGAGTGAGTGGATCGGGCAAAAGCACATTGATTCGTGAATGTCTGCTGCCTGAGCTGCAATCGGTTCTCGGCAAGAAAACCACCGGCAAGAGCGCGAAACTATCCGGCCACGAAGGGCTCAAAGCCGTTTACGAAGTGGATCAATCCCCAATCGGCCGCACGCCGCGGTCGATTCCTGCCACCTACGTTGGATTCTTCGACGACATTCGCGCGCTGTTCGCGCAAGTGCCCGAGGCGCGGATGCGCGGTTATTCGGCCAGCCGGTTTTCCTTTAACAGCGCGCAGGGACGTTGTCCCGAGTGCGAAGGCGCAGGTCAGATCAAACTGGAGATGAACTTCCTCCCGCCTGCGTTTGTGCGTTGCGAGACGTGCGATGGTTGTCGCTTCAATCGCGAAACGCTGGACATCGAATACGGCGGCAAAAATATCGCCCAAGTATTGGATTTGTCGGTGGAAGAGGCGATCGAATTCTTCGCGAGCATTTCCAAAATCAAGCGCGCACTGGAAGCGCTGCACGACACCGGTCTGGATTATCTCAAGCTCGGCCAGCAAAGTCCCACGCTCAGCGGCGGCGAAGCGCAACGCGTGAAGCTAGTCACGCATTTGCTGACGGGCCTCAAACCTCAACTGGAGCTGCCCGAGATAACCAACAGCCAGTCGCCAACCGTCAAAGGCAAAGCAGCCAAACGGAATCTCTTTATTCTGGAAGAACCAACCATTGGCCTTCACATGGCCGACGTGCGGCGGCTGCTGGAAGTGCTGCAACGGCTCGTGGACGCGGGGCATTCGGTCATCGTGATCGAACATAACCTCGATTTGATCGCCGAAGCGGATTGGGTCATTGATCTCGGGCCGGAAGGCGGTGTAGGCGGGGGACAGATCGTCGCCGCGGGAACGCCGGAGATGGTATCTCGAAACCCGCGCTCGCATACCGGCCGGTTTTTGCGCAAGCTGCTGGCACACCCATGAGCGATCCGTATGAGGAAATTCTCGCCGGCGAAATCACGCTGCGCCTGCCCCCGGGCGCGCGCCACGAACTGACTCTCGAACGGCTGCGCACCGCCCTGCTTGCGGCAGTCGCGGGATCGCCAGTGGCGAAACTGCTCGAACCGCGCAGCCAGGTCCGCATTTCGCACTCCACCGCCCTGCGACCAGACCTGGCGTTGGTCACAGCCGCCAGCCAGAAGCTTTGGCTGGCGATCGAGGTCGTCAGTTCGGACGACCACCAAACCGACACGGTCACCAAGAAGCAAATCTACGAGGACCTGCGCGTGCCCCGGCTCTGGATGGTGGATCCGCGTTACGACAACGTGGAGGTTTACCACGCCACAGAATACGGCATGAAACTGGTGGGCATCCTCGCCGGCCGTGAGGTGCTGGAGGAAAAGCTGTTACCGGACTTCCGAATGATCGTGGGCAACTTGTTCGCGGCGTCGCCGGAAGCGAATTGATTTGCCGGTTGAATTTTGGCGGGGGTTGTGCGTCTCTTTACCACGAGCCATGAAAACAACCACTGCCCACCTCCTCTCCACATTGCTCGCGCTGGCGGTTCTCGCTCCGACGATCCAGGCGGAAGATGAAGCCCCCGCGACCGAAACCCCAGTCGCTGAGAACACCAGCTACGAATCGCCGGATGCCACCACCGTGGTTTATGACCAACCGGTGGCGTATTACGCATCCGTGGTTTACCAAGCCCCCGTGATCTACAACGCGCCGGTCTATTACATCGCCGCCGGCGCCGCGGCGACGGTGGCCTACCAAGCGCAATGCCAGCAACCCGAACCGACAGGTCCAGCCTCAACCGTCGTAGTCGTGGGTGGCAGCGGTGGCACTTACAGCTATTCGAAATACGACTCCCAATGCGAGCCCGCGTCGCAAGTCATTCAGTTTGGGGAACGCGGCGGGTGGTTTGGCAGCCGACGCTGAGTTGATCGTCGGGCCCGATTACTCCGGCCCGGGGATACGGCTCAGTTTGATCGCACCGTTAGCAGTTCCTTCACGGCAGCCAGCAATTGTTCCGCGGTAAACGGTTTCTTGAGGAAGCTTTGCGCCCCGGCGGCCTTGGCTTCCGCGATGCGCGCCTCCTCGCCCAGGCCGGTGATGGCAACGGCTTTTAAGGCCGGGTTCATTTGCCGCAACATCCGAATAGTGGTCGGCCCATCCTGCACCGGCATCATCAGGTCAGAGACCACCAGTTGAAATTCCCCGGCGCGTTGGCGGAAGGTATTCACCGCTTCCCGGCCGTCATTGGCCACCAGCGTGCGATAGCCATTCTTGGAAAGAATCACTTCCACGATCCTTCGGATGGCGGGTTCGTCATCCACCACCAAGACCAACTCCCCGTTGCCTTTGGGCAACTCCGTTACAGCGCTCCGGCCGACGAGCCGTTCATGTTCATTTACGGCCGCTGGCAGATAGACGCGGAACGTGGTGCCGGCACCAACCTTTGAATCCACGACCACGAAGCCGCCGTGATTCTCGACGATACCGAGCACCATCGGCAGCCCCAACCCGGTGCCGTGTCCGAGTGGCTTGGTGGTAAAGAAGGGGTCGAAAATTTTCTCCAATATTTCCGGGGCGATGCCGGTGCCGGTGTCGGCCACCGAAATCACCACGTAAGCGCCGGGATGGGCCTTGGGATGCAGCGTCGCGGCGTCGCCATTCAATTGGGTGTTTTCCGAACGCAGGGAAAGCGTGCCGCCTTGCGGCATGGCGTCACGGGCATTGACGCAGAGATTCATCAATACCTGCTGCATTTGCGTGGCGTCGCATTCGACCAACGCCGTTTGCTTGCTGACCTGGCTCTCCAACCGAATCGCACGTGGAAAAGTTTCCCGCACCATGCGCTGGATATCGCTCAGCAAGTGTTTGGGATGAACGGGCAAACGCGAACCTTCGACGCCGCGGGCGAACATCAGGACCTGGCCAACGATATCCGAGCCACGCTGCGCACAAGTCTCGAGTGTTTCCAAACAAGTCCGCATTGCATCGTTTGCCGCGTCCTCTTTGAGCATGTGCACCGACATCATGATGGGCGCGAGCACATTGTTGAGGTCATGCGCCAGGCCGCTGGCCAGCGTACCAATGCTTTCGAGCCGTTGCGCTCGCAGAAGTTGAGCCTCCAGCCGCTTTTTCTCCGTCGTGTCGGTGTTGACGATCAGTATGCCCTTCGGGGAACCGTCGCGGTCGCGCACCAACGTCCACCGGCTTTGCACGGTGAGTTTGTTGCCGGCGCGAGTGAGGTTCTGCATTTCGCCGGTCCAATCCTCCTTGTCCTGCACTGCGCGGAAAGCTTCGGCGGGCAATTTGGCGTCGTCACCCAGGAGCAGGTCGCTCAACGTACGCCCGGCCGCCTCGGCCGCCGTCCAGCCGTACATCCGATGTGCGCCCTCATTCCAATAAAGAATCTTGTCCGCAAAATCGCGCACGATGATGGCGTCGCGCGCCACGTCCAACAACGCGGCCTGGGAGCGGATTTGCTCGTCGGCGCGCTCATTCTGCGTGATGTCCTCCAGGCAAAGCAGCACGCGGGTCGTGCCGTCCACCTGCATGCGGGCGGTCGAGATCAGGATGACAATTTCCTCGGCCTTCCCGCCGCGCAGGAACTGCTTGTGAATACGCACCTGTCGCCAGCCTTTGCCGGTGGTCAGCGTTTCGCTGACGGCGCGACGCAGTTCACAAAGCGTGCAGGCGCGGTCGGTGCCGCATTTGACGCCGGCGCGCGTCGCCGTGGTGCAGCCCAGAAATACGCCGAGACTCAACACGGATTCGTCGGTCGTGTAGCGGCGCGCGAAATCCAAGGCAGCGCGGTTGGCGCGAACGATGCGGAGCTTTTCATCCAGCAAACACAGCACGCTGGGAGCGCGATCGTAAACAGCCGCGAGTTCCGCCTCGCCTTTCCGCACGGCTTCATGCGCGCGAAGCCGGCCGAAAAGAGTGGCCAGATAATTGGCGAGGCTCTCAATCTGTTGAACCACCCGCAGGGCCACCGCACTGCGCTTTTGATGGGCCAGGCTGAGCGTGCCGATGACTTTTTGGTTCGTTTTGATGGGCACGCAGACATAAGTCTCGGCCGCCAGTTGCCGGAAGAATGGCGCGGCGCATTCACGCTGAAACGAGGCGTCGGTCTCCACCAGCACCTGGCCGGTTTGGGCCACGCGGCCAGAGGGCGTGACGTCCATGGGAATTTCCAGCGGCTCGGGAAAGCCGTCGAGCGTCAACCCGTGCGAGCCACAATAAATCATCACGGCGCGCTGAAAGTCGCACAGTTCAATGGCCACGACCGGAAAGCCCGTCATCTCGGCGATTTCCCGGGCAATGGCGTTGAACACCTCCGTGTCCGGTTCATCGGACTGCATGATTTCGGAGATGACGTGGAAGGCAGCAAGCTGGCGGTTGGCGAGACTAATTTCCTCCTCGACTTGTTTGCGCGCGGTGATGTCGAGCGCTGTAAAAATCAGGCCCGATGCCACATCCCCGGTCTGCGTTGAAGCGGCGGTGAGCAACACCTCAATGACCTGCCCGTCCGGCTTGAGCCAGTGGGCTTCAAGTTCAGCGTGTCCGCGTTCGATGATCTGGGTTCGCAGCTGGCGGCTGACTTCCTCCCCCGCTTCCGGGCGGGGAAAAAGTCGTTTGAATGGATAGCCGATCAACTCTTCTTGGACGAGGCCCAACAAGCCGGCCAACTTTGCGTTGGCCTGCACAATCAGCCCCTCGGCGAGAACGCCGACACCCAAGGGCGCCACGCGGAGCAAACTGGAAAGCATTGCGTCTGAACGCAGCCCCGCCGGCATGATCAGAGCGGCAGACGGCAAGGGCGGGATGACTTTCGTCTCGCTGACCCGGGCGATTGATGACTGGCTGATAGTCTCGTTCATTGGTTCTTCCCCATTGGCACCCCGGCCAATGGGTGCGCGCAGGAATCGTGATCGAAGGATCACCGGGCGCACGCCGCTACTGAATCCGCGCGGCGAACACGTTTCGACTGCCTCATTTCGAGCCGGCAGCCATCTCTTGCTTCGGCAAAAAATGAAAAGACTTGAGCGCAAGTTTGCCCGGCACCGCTCGGGGTGAATTTCAACTTAAGTTCTTCGCGGACATGCCGAATACAGACTGGCGTCCCCGGTCCATGACCGGCGCAAGGTTGGATCTCCGGGCTATGGCAGCAATCGAAACGACGGACTACGAGTTC
>CAYWCK010000255.1:0-2128 GCA_964456685.1 uncultured Bifidobacteriaceae bacterium
ACGTCTGTCCGGCGCGGTTCTCGACCACGAGGTTCCGGACGGAAGCGGCCTGGGCGTTGAATCATTCGCTCGATACGAATTCGCCGGCCGGCCGGGATCTGCTGGCGCAATTGCACTTCAACGCGGATCAACCTTCGGGCGCAATGCAACTTGGCGTCTTCCATCTCAACCGGGGTAATCTCCCGACCGCCCTCCAGTATTTTCGTCGCGCCGTCGGTTGGGACACCAACTCCGCGCCGCTGCATCACACGCTCGCGCTTGCTTTGAGCATGGACGGCAAGGCGACGGAAGCCGTCGAGTCGCTCAAAAACGCGTGCCGACTCGCGCCGCGCGATGCCGAGTATCGTTACAAACTGGCGCTGGCCTTAAACGAGGTCGGCCAACTGAACGCAGCGCGCGCGGCGCTGGAGGAAACGGTGAAGCTCGATCCGCAATTCTCGCGCGCGTGGTACAATTTGGGACTCGCGCATTCGGCGCAGAACCGTCCGGAAGATGCCTTGGAAGCCTTGCTGCGCGCGGAGACTCTGGACCCGCGCTCGGCGCAAATCCCCTATGCGCGCGCGACGATTCTGGCCCGCTTGGGGCGGGTGGAAGAAGCCCGCACGGCGGCCATGCGGGCACTGGAGTTGAATCGCGATTTCAGCGCCGCGCAGCAGTTGCTTCAGAGTTTGGGCAGGTAAGCCGGGCGCGCTGGCCTCACTGGATGGGCAACTGCAATTCGATCCGTTCCGCGCCGCGCAGCACGGTGGTCGTGAGTTTCTCGCCTGCCTCGTGGTTTTGCAGCAACTGGCCAATCAGTTCGCTTTCCGTCATTCGCTTGGAAAGCTCGCCGATTTCCAAAAGCACATCGTCCTTTTGAAAGCCGGCTTTCTTGGCGGCGGCTTGCAATCCGTACTGGCCAAGGCCCTTGACCAACAGCGCCATTTGATCGCGCCCGAGTCCGCGTGCCGCCCGTTGCCCGTGGTCGAGGTCCTCCAGGATCAGACCACCGATCGCCATGCCACGCATTGGCCAGGTGCCGACGCGGCGCGAAATGTCCGACTTGGCGCGCCAATTGGCTGGCAGGTTCAATGAGCTGCTCTGTTCCTGACCGCCGCGTTTGATTCGCAGCGGAAATGCACCTGCCGACGGAGCGCCGTGCAAGACCCAGCTCATATCGGCCACCGAGATCAATGGCTGGCCGGCTGCCAGGATGATTTCGTCACCGGGTTTGAGTCCGGCGCGGGCGGCAATGCTGTCCGCCGCCACGGACTCGACGCGCGCGACCTGATCTGCGGCGAGCGTCAGGCCGATCGTTTCCGGCGTCGGTTGCGGATAGATCCACGACACAGGGATTGGCTGACGCTGGCTGCGATACCACGACCGCACGGCGTCGCCAATCTGGTGGCAATGCACGCAGCTCGGCACGACCTTGCCTTCCCAGTCGAGGTCGGATTTGTATTTGGCGGCGAGCGCGGGAATTTCCACCGCCCGGCCAAATGGCGCAGGCTTGCCTTGTTTGCCGGCCAGCGCCAGCCGGTTCAGCGGGTAATCCCGATGCAGTTTAAGCGCCCCTTCCAGCGCTCGCTGATAGCCCGTGAGTGTGGCGTCGGCGGCGTCCCGTTGATGCCGCCAGGAGCCGAACCGCCCGTAAACCGTGCCGTCACCGTTGAAAAAGATCGCTGAAAAAGAGAGATCGAAATCGAATTGAAAACGCGCGAGATCCAGCGCGTTTGCATTGATGACGCGAACGCAAATGAATTGGTCCAGCAGTGGCGCGAGATCTTCTTCGGCGCGCTTCAGCACCGCCGCATCGATCCCGGCGCAGGCCACGCACGGGACGCAGCGCAATACGACCATGAGTGGTTTGCCGGTGCGGCGGGCCTCGGTAAAGCCACGCTCGAAGTCGTTGTAAATCCAGCGCGGATCTTTCTCCAGGGAGGCCCGATCCGTCCGCACGGCGACTTCGCGATCCTTCACCGCTTCACCGTTTGCCGTCGTGAGCAACAGCCAGCTGCCGAAACAAAGGGACCGCAGAATTGGGTTCATGATCGATTCAAGCGCCGCGACCGGCTGCTTTGGCCAGACGGGAAAACAACCTCGCCTTCGCGCCGAGCGCCGGATCGTTATCGAGTTGCCTGACGGTGGA
>CAYWCK010000255.1:2228-7899 GCA_964456685.1 uncultured Bifidobacteriaceae bacterium
GCATCAATCTTTTGCCACAACTCCCGCCAGAAGGCGGCGAGGGGCGGATGATCGTGCGTGGCCGGTTGGGCGAGTGAGAGGCGGGGATAATGTTTGGGATCGGAGTAGCGGCCGTCGTGCTCGCGGAAGAATAGCGGGATGCGAAAGCCGGGAATGCCGAGTTTGGCCAGCGTGGGCGGCACGTAGTCCGGCACGCAGCCAAGGTCTTCGGCGATGACGGTGGTTTCGCCAGACGCTTCCTGAACGATGCGGAGGATTTCCTCGCCTTGCGCCTGGTTGGCGGCGCGGTGCTCGTGCGTGTCATCCGGAAAAGGTTTGAACCCGGGCAGGCGACCGCGCGTGAGGTCGGCGGCTTCGGTTTCGCTGAGGCGGACGAATTGCGCATTGCGCGACGGCGGCCACGGGAACGAGTAGAGCCGGAAGAATCCGAGCACGTGATCAATGCGGTAAAGGTGGAAGACCTGTTGAATGGTCCGTACGCGCGTGCGCCACCATTCGAAATCGTGACGGCGCAATTCGTCCCAGCGGTAAGCGGGAATGCCCCAGTTCTGGCCCCATTTCTCGACAAACGGATCGCCGCGGAACGTCCATTCCGGCGGCGCGCCGCCGCTCCAATCCAGATCAAAGATCGAACGGTTCGCCCAAGCGTCCGCACTCGCCCGTCCGACGCCAAATGGAATATCGCCCATCAGGAACACGCCGTGGCTTTCGCCGTAGGCTTTCACGGCCTGCCATTGGCTGAAGGCGAGCCATTGGACGTACATGAAGAAAAGCTGCTTTCGCATCAGCGCATCGCGGGCTTTCTCCGGCAGCGAGACGAGCCAGGTGCGGGCGCGACGCGGGCCGCGATGCTCTTCCAGCCAGCGCTCCCATTCGGGTGTGAAACCGTTTTCCTCCATCAAAACGCGAAAGAGCGCGTAGTCGGAAAGCCAGTCGGCATTTTCCATGAGGAAGGCGCGGAAAGCCTTTGCGCGCGCGGTCTCGCGATTGAAATGGCGTTGGAGAAAATTTCCAAACGCCGCTTCCAGCAGCGCGCGCTTGAGCGCCTTGACCTTCGGATAATTCACCGCCCCAACACGGAGTTCCGTCAGGAGTTTGGGCTTGGCGATTTGCTTGAACTGCGTCGCCGTCAAGTCAGGGATCAGTTTCGGCGAAATGGCAATGGTCGCCGATTCGATGGCCAGTGAACTGATCGAATTGTACGGCGAGTTGTCGTCGCTGGTTTCGTTGATGGGGAGGGTTTGAAAGACGCCGAGGCCAAGGCGTGCGCACCAATCAATCATCTGCCGCACGCCGTCGGTGTCACCGATGCCGAGATCATGCTCGGTGCGGATGGCAAAGACGGGTTCAAGGACGCCGGCGAGCAAAAGGTCGGGGCTTAATTTCATTGGCGCGGGACATTATGCGGAAACCTCGCCGATTGGCAATTCACGCCGCGGCGGTAGCATGCGGGAGACGGCCAATGCTCGCAGAGGTGGGGTTACCAACGGCGGACCCGGTAGTAACGTTGAACATTCTCGCTCGCCTTGGGATCAAGCA
The DNA here is from genome assembly GCA_964456685.1 of uncultured Bifidobacteriaceae bacterium. Lineage (GTDB taxonomy): Bacteria > Verrucomicrobiota > Verrucomicrobiia > Limisphaerales > JADLHS01 > CAYWCK01. The sequence goes on from CAYWCK010000255.1 coordinate 3,768, forward strand.
ATGTGACGTTTGCTCCATTGCCCGCAACGAGAGGCAATGGTGACCACACGGTCGAATCAACCGCTGTCGCGAACTCCAACCGATAAACCCGTCCGCTTTGAGTCGGAAGCGTGACCGAAAAGCCAGCCTCTCCCAGAACCGGCCCAAGGAGGATTGCGTGTTGAACTGGTGGACCATTGCCGATTTGTGCCAAGGAAGCCTCGCCGTTCGGATTGGCGGCGATGGCCATTACATTCGTCAAGCCGAATGGAACATTGGTTTGGCCATAGTTGTTAGGTCCTTTCGTAATGACGGTGCCGTCGGCGGACAACGCGAGCCAATGAGCAAATCCTGCAGCGATCGCGACCACGTTGGACAAGCCGGAAGGAATATTGGTCTGGCCATAGGTGTTTCGCCCCCAGGCCTGCATTGTTCCGTCAGACTTCAAGGCCAGGCTAAAGCTGCCGCCAGCGGCGACTTGGACGACGTTTGAGAGGCCGGCGGGGACGGCAGCTTGGCCGTAATTATTTGCGCTGCCGCTGTAATTTGTGCCCGCACCCCACGCCGCGACGGTTCCATCTGCTTTCAGAGCAAGGCTGTGATACTGCCCGGCTGACATTCCGACCACACCCGACAACCCAACCGGAACATTTGTCTGCCCGTAGCGGTTATCTCCCCACGCCTTGACGAAGCCATCACTCGTCAAGGCCAGCACGTGCAATCCACCAGCGGCAACGGCCACCGTGTTGGTCAGGTCAGGTGGCACATTAGAGCGTCCGAAAGAGCTCTGTCCCCACGTAAGGACCATCCCATTCGTGCGGAGACCGAGGCTGGTTGAACTTCCTGCCGAGATTGCGATGCCGTTGGTGAACGAAGGAGGTGCAGCCGTTTCGCCAGCGAGCGCGTTGCCCCATCCGACGATTTGGCTGCCGGGCTGTAGAGCGATGCTGTGCGAAGCACCCGCCGCGATAGCCATCAAGTTCGTTGCGTTGGGCGGGACATTGGTTTGATTGTTATATTGCCCCCATGCCGCGACTTCCACGACCGCCAGCCAGGCGTTGTTCGTTACCACTTGGAAAGCATTACTGAAAACGACGCTGTAGGTGCCGGCTTGGTCATTTTGGACATTGGTCAGCGGGAGCGTGGAGTTTGTCGCGCCGCCCAGTGGATTGCCATTGCAGAACCACTGGTAATTGATGGGTATGAGGGTTTGGATTCCTAACGCGAAATTGGCAGTCCCGCCGCGAAACATCGGCTGGTTCCCTGGAAGACTTGTAACGATGCTTGGCACCACGGTGAGGGTGAATGAAATATTGGTGGAACCGTACACGTTGGTGATTAGAACCGTGTAGCTGCCTGCGTCAGTCAAACCGACTGACGGTAAATTCAGGCTGGCATTGGTGGCCAGCGGCAGGTTCGTGCCGTAGAGCTGCCATTGGTAGGTGAGCAAACCATCACCGATTGCGACGACGCTTAAAGTCCGGTTTGAATTGATCAGAGTGGTCTGCGCGGGCGGCTGACTGGTGATGAGGATTGGTTGAAGTCTCAAGTGTCCGGTACTGCTGTGCGCCGCGCCGTGAACATTCGACACGATGACAGAGTAATCGCCCGCCGCCGTCGCTTGCAGATTCGTCAAGCTCAATACGGCATTTGTCGCATCCTGAATGGGCGCTGCGTTGAAAAGCCATTGGTATTTAAGCGGGCCCTGGCCCTCAGCCACGACGCTGAAGTTGGTTGTCCCGCCGAGATATTGCAGTTTGTCCTGTGGGTCTTGGGTGATCTCCACCGCGAGCACATCGAGCATCATGCTGCCGTTGGTGGCCATCCCGAGGGCATTGGAAGCAACCAAACTGTATGCGCCCATGTTGGTCGGTTGTGCGTTTGTCACAACCAAGACGGTATTCGTCGCTCCGTCAATGTTCGTTCCATTGTAAGCCCATTGATAACTGATGGGAAACGCACCAGTCGCAACACCGCGGAAATAAGCTCGCGCACCGCTCACGACCGTTCGGTTCAGGGGTAATCCCGGAAATACCGGGCTGCCCTCGCCAATCATCGCAATCCCGTTGTCGCTGGTGGTCGCGATGGCGGCGATGTTCGTGGCCTGGCTCGGTGGCGAAGCGCCGGAGCCACTCTTTGTCAGCTTGCCATCTCGCTTGAGGACAAGAACGGAGTGCGTATTCCGCATGCACGCGACGTCCACTGCGTTGTTCACCCCGGCGACGGTTAGGAAGCCGCCTCCGCCCCAAGTGATCACGGTACCATCTGCTCGCAAAGCAGCTCCACCACCTTCGTTTGCTGCAATCGCCACGATGTTGGTGGCGCTCGCGGGCACATTGGTCTGGCCGCTACCGTATGAACTGTCACCCCACGCCACCACCCGTCCGTCGGCGCGGAGCGCTACGGCATGCCACGAACCTGCCGCGACCGCAACAATGTGGCGGGCCATGCTGGGCACGTTGGTTAACTCAGGGCTCGTCATACCCCAGTCCACAGGTATCCCGTCCGCGCGTAGAACGAGCGCGTGGTGCGCTCCTGTGCCAGGAGCCAACGCGGCAACGTTGGTCGCATCGGGTGGTAGGTTGGTTGAATCGATCAATCCAGAATCGCCCACGACTGCTCCCCAGAGCGCAAGCGAGCCGTCGCTGCGCAGTGCGAGTGTGTGGGCGCCTCCGCCCGCCACCGATACCACGTTGCTCAACCCTTCCGGGACGTTGGTGATGCCAAAGATGAACCCCTGCCAATTATCTGGTCCCCAAGTAATCACAGTCCCGTCGCGCCTGATGGCGGAGGCGTGGAAATCCCCTCCGGCGATTGAAACAAGGTTGGTTGCGGTCGGTGGCACATTGGTGACAGCTTGGGCTGTTCCCCAGATCAACACCTGCCCTGAGTGCACGCCAAGCGGTAAGGCGAACATTAGCAGAGCGCAGAGGGAGAGGTAGCACGAGTTTGGTTGAGGCAATCTCACGTTCACTCGAGAGAACATGCCAGAACCGTTATCATTTTGAGTAAGGGGCGGTCAATCACATTTCCCATATGTGGGAAACCAATCGCAGCAGACTGCGCTGGTGGCAGCTTCCCTGCAAAAGCAGTTAGGTCAATTCCTCCGCAAGAAACGCGGCGACCTCACTTTGCCTGCCTATGCTCGCAAATTGGGGATTTCCTCCTCCTCGTTGCACCGAATGGAAATGGGTGAGCAGAATGTGACACTCAAGACTTTGGAGCAGCTTCTGAAGCGGTTAAAATGCCGGGCGCGCGACGTGTTCGAAGAGTCGTAAGACTCTAAACTGATGCCGGGAGCGTGCCGACGAGCAGGCTCGCAGGGACGCTCGCCCCACCGATGTCGGCCGTTGAAAGTCCTCAGCGTCGCACCGACTCGACGTGTTTGCCGCGAATCTTCTTGGTGTTGAAATCCCAGAGCAGCCAGTCGTCGTCCGCGACGAAGCGGTTCAATTTGCGGTCCCATTTTTTCGGCAGCCGGGAGTTGAGCTTTTCGACGAAGGGCAGAATCGGCCGCTTGGGCGGGAAGCGCTGCTCGTGGCGGTCGAGCGGAATGTCGATGTTCCAACCAAAGCGTTTGCGGTATGGCGCGAAGCCGAAGCCATCGAAAAAGTTTTCACCACCGACCAGCGGGATGTACCAAAGGCTGGGAATGCCGCGCGGGTTTTCTTTGATCGGAATTTCCCGTTCCAGTTGGCGCAAGAGTTCGGAGCCAATCGGATCGAGTTCGAGGTGCTTGCGCAATTCGTGGAGCGCGGGGAAGACGATGGGCGGACTGACGAAGAGCACCGGTTTGTGCTGGAGCGTTGCCATGATGATTTCGTGCGGCGTGCCGACGCTGTAAATATTGGTCGGGCAGTACGAGATGGTGAAGTCGCTCGTGTCCACCATCCGGAGGTCAATGTGGAGCGTCTCCCAGAACTGACGTGCGCACCAGGAACGGGCTTTCGCGCCTTTGCTGCCGCCCTCGTAGGTCCAGCGTTTGCGGATCTTGTCGCCGCTCTTGGTGAGGCCGACCAACGTAATCGGCATGTCGTTGGCGAACTCCGCGATGAACTGACGGCAGATGCCGCACGGCGATCCCGCGTGCGCTCCTTGAGTCACGATGGCGCACGCGACGGGAGAGCTGTCACCCGCGGCGATCATTTGCATA
>CAYWCK010000256.1:0-7892 GCA_964456685.1 uncultured Bifidobacteriaceae bacterium
TAGGGTATGCGCACCAAACTCAGAAAAATTTCCGGGGGCAAACTGTTGCCCGGAGCGATTCACCCATGTTGTTTATGTTGAACCTGCGCCTTTCTGATAAAAACTCCGTCCGTTCCGTCCTCCTCACCGCGCTCCTCGCGTTGACTTTCAGCGCGCACGCCGCCGTCTCGCCGGTTTCCCACTGGCGCATGGGAGAAAATGATCCCAGTGCGATTCCAAACACCAGCACCACTGCCACAACCGATCCGATCGGTGGACGCACCATGACATTGCAGGCGGGCCCCACTTACGATTCGGACGTGAGCGCGACTGCGGCGGTGCGTGTTGGCAGCACACGGAGCATCAAGTTTTTTGCCAACACCTACGGCACGAACGCTCTCATCCCTTCGCTCACGAACAATTTCGGCATTGAGCTCTGGGTGAATCCCAACGCCACCAACGCCACCCAATGCCTTGCCTACAACGGTAACACCGGCAGCAGCGGCTGGGGTTTGTATCTGTTCAACGGACAGTATCGCGGCCTGTTCGGCGGCGTGGGCTTTGTCGGTGGAACGAACGCCGCGCCTGGCGTCTGGGCGCATGTGGCCTTGGTGCGGGATAACGGCACGACGACCCTTTATGTGAACGGCGTGCCGGCGGGCGCGACCTCGGCGAGCACGCCCAATCCACCGACGGGAATTTTCGCCGCCGCCGCACAACCGCAGAATCCCGCTTTGGAACAGTTTTCCGTCTTTGGATATCTGGATGAAATCCGCGTGTTCACCTTCGCACCCGGCAGTTTCTCGGCGAACGATCTGCTCCTCGCGCGCGGCTGGGTCTATTCCACGGCGGACAGCGGCAGCGGCTCGCTCCGCAGCGTCATCACGAACCTGAACGCCACCGGTGCGGGCAGCATCAAGTTCCTCTCCAACGGCACCATCTCGCTCCTGTCGAGTCTGCCGGCGATTTCAAACTCTGTCGTCATCAACGGCCCGGGCACGAACCTGCTGACCGTTTCTGGCAACGGCAGCAACCGACTCTTCCAGTTGGCGGCCAACAGCACCAACCTCATCAGCGGGCTGACCCTTGCGAGCGGCTTCACCTCGAACAATAATTCCGGCGCGGCCCTCTTCAACCTCGGCGATACGGTGCTGCAAAGCTGCGCGCTGGTGAGCAACACCGTGGTGGGAGGGTTTGGGGGAGCGGTGGCAAACTTCGGCACGGGCACATTGCTCGCCACCAATTGCACCTTTGCCAACAATGCCGTGCGCGGTGCCAATGGAGATAATGCGCCACCGGGTAATGGCGGGGCGGGCGGCGGCGGCGCGGGGATGGGCGGAGCGATTTACACGGAAGGCACGGCATTCACGCTTTCAGGTTGCACGCTTCAGAGCAACGTTGCGGCGGGTGGCAACGGCGGCAACGGGATTTTTTATAATGCGGGCTTGTCGGACACCGGTGGCAACGGCGGTTTCCCCAATCGCGGCATTGGCGGCAACGTTGCGCCCGGCGGTTCTGGCGGCTTTGGTGGGGGGGGAGGAGGTGGAGGTTATCTTAATTCCGGTGGAGGGGGTGGACTGGGCGGTGGCGGCGGCGGGGGATCCAGTTGGGATCAAGCGGGAGGAGGGGCAGGAAGTTATGGCGGCACCGGCGGTTTTGGATCTTTCAATACCGGAAATTCCGGTGGCGGTGGCGGTGGCGCAGGTTTGGGCGCTGGCATTTTCGCTCGGATGGGCGCAATTTCCGTAATCAACTGCGCGTTCACGGGCAATCTCGCCACCAACGGCTATGCTGGTGCTTTCGGCGGAGCAGCCAACGGCCAAGGTGTAGGCGGCGCGATCTTCGTCCTCGATGCCGCGCTTAATCTCGCGGGCAACACCTTCACCGGCAACACGGCCTCCACGGCGCAACCGAACATCGTTGCCTCGACCTTGGTAACGACCACCAACGACTCCGGCGCGGGCTCGCTCCGGCAGGCGGTTCAGATCGCGAACCTGAGCAGCACCGCGTCGCTCATCACCTTCACCAACACGCTCTCCGGCCAGAGGATTCTGCTGACCAGCGGCCAAATTGGGCTCTCCAACAACATGACCATTGACGCCTCGGCGCTGGCCAGCCCCGTAAAACTGGATGGCAACAACGCCAGCCGCATTTTATTTGTGAAAAGCGGGGTGAATGTGACTCTCAATAAGCTCCTGCTTACGAATGCCATGGCGGGCACAGGATTGAGCGCGCGGGGGGGAGGCATTTATAATTTTGGCACCTTGACCCTCAACCAGTGCGAGTTCTGGAAAAACACCGCGCAACTAGGTGGCGGACTTTTCAACGAGCAGGGAAACGTCACACTGACCAATTGCTTCCTCTTCGGAAACCACTCCCTCACGGATGGCGGCGCCATTTACAGCTATCTGAATGCGCGCATGGCGATGAGTGGATGCACCCTTTCCAGCAACGTCGCTTCGGCCGGCGTGGGTGGGGCAGCCATCGTGAATGACAACCTTTCGCAATTGACGATGGACCAATGCACCGTCGCCGGAAATTATTCCAGTGGCTCAGGCGGCGCGATCAATAACAGAACCAGTAGTTCGATGACGGTGCGCCACTGTACGATTTCCAGCAACGGAACGACCGGCCAGGGTGGCGGCATTTTTAGCAGCAGCGTTCTGCAGCTCACCAACTCCATCATTTGCGGCAATTCCGCCGTTGGTGGAAACGCCAACCTCAAAAACGATTTTGGCACGCTCAACAGTCTGGACACTCTGATTGACACCAATGCCCTGCTTGCGCCGCTCGGCAATTACGGTGGGCTCACCATGACCCTGCCGCCCATGCCCGGCTCACCCGCAATTGACGCGGGAAATGATACCGCCGCGGCGGCGTTCCCCACCGATCAGCGCGGCGAACCTCGGCTGCTCGGTGCGCACGTGGAAATCGGCGCGGTGGAAGGCGTGTTCGATCCCAATTATCCGCTCGTGAACGTCACCAAACTCGGCAATGGCAATGTGCAGTTCGCCTTCACCAACCTGAGCGGCCCGAGCTATCGCGTGCTGGCCAGCACCAACGTCGCCGCGCCCCTCAACACGTGGAGCAATCTCGGCGCGCCGACCGAAGCGCCCGCAGGCACGTTCACGTTTACCGATCTGCAAGCCACGAACTATCCGCAGCGCTTCTACCGAGTGACGATGCCGTGATTTGATTCACTGCCAACCCAACGGCCCGCCGGAGCAATCCAACGGGCCGTTTGCTTTTCCGCGGCGGTCGCGCGCAGAATGCGTTCTTGACGGGAGCCGGCCAGCTAACTCAGGCTGGCGCCACAAGCACCAGCCCATGACCTTATGAGTTCTGTGATCCTCGCCCTGGACCAGGGTACCACCAGTTCACGCGCCATTGTTTTTGATCGCACCGGCGGCCTTCGCGCCGTGGCCCAGCAGGAGTTCCGGCAAATTTATCCGCAGGCCGGCTGGGTCGAGCACGATCCCGAGGAAATCTGGCAGACACAACTCGCCACGGCGCGCGCGGCGCTGGCGCAGGCCGGCCTGGGCGCGGCGGATGTTGCCGCGATCGGCATCACCAATCAGCGCGAGACCACCGTCCTCTGGGATCGCCGGACCGGCGCGCCCATCCACAACGCGATCGTCTGGCAGGATCGCCGCACGGCGAAGTTCTGTGATGAACTGAAGCACGCCGGCCAGGGCGAACTGATCCAGCGCAAGGCGGGCCTGGTAATTGACGCTTACTTTTCCGGCAGCAAAGTGCGCTGGTTGCTCGACCACGTGCCCGGCGCCCGCGCCCGCGCCGAGCGGGGGGAACTCGCCTTCGGCACCATTGATACCTGGCTGCTCTGGAAACTCACCGGCGGACGCTTGCACCTCACCGATCCCAGCAATGCCTCGCGCACGATGCTCTTCAATCTGCACACCGGCGCTTGGGATGATGAATTGCTCGGTGTGCTGGGCGTGCTGCGCTCGCTGCTGCCGGAAGTCCGCGCTTCCAGCGAAATCTTCGGAGAAACTGCGGCTGAACTGTTGGGTCAACCCGTTCGCATCGCGGGCATCGCGGGAGATCAACAGGCGGCGTTGTTCGGGCAGAACTGTTTTTCCCGCGGCCTTGCCAAGAACACCTACGGCACGGGTTGCTTCATGCTCATGAACATCGGCGGCACGCCCGCGCCGTCCAAGCACAAGCTGCTCACCACCGTTGCCTGGCGGATGAACGGCCAAACCGATTTCGCGCTCGAAGGCAGCGTGTTCATCGGCGGGGCCGTGGTGCAATGGCTGCGCGACGGCCTCGGCCTGATCAAATCATCCGCCGACATCGAAAAGCTGGCGGCCAGCGTGCCGGATTCAGGCGGCGTGTATCTCGTCCCGGCCTTTGCGGGTCTGGGCGCACCGCATTGGGATCAATACGCGCGCGGCACCCTGGCCGGGATCACGCGGGGCACCACCGCCGGCCACATCGCGCGCGCCGCGCTCGAAGGCATCGCCTTTCAAGTGGCGGACGTGCTGGACGTGATGAAACAGGATTCCGGCGTGGCCATGAATGAGTTGCGCGTGGATGGCGGCGCGTGCGCGAACAATCTGCTGATGCAATTCCAGGCCGACATCCTGCAGGTGCCCGTCGTGCGGCCGAAGGTGATTGAAACCACGGCGCTCGGCGCCGCTTACCTGGCCGGACTCGCAACGGGTTTCTGGAAAGACCGTCGCGAGGTCGAAGCTGCGTGGCAATGCGATCGCCGGTTCACGCCCCAGATGAGCGCGGACGAAGCCGCGCATCGCCGCCGCCGCTGGGCCGCCGCGCTCCAGCGCGCGCGCGATTGGGAAGAACACACCGACGCAAATTTGAAATCCAAATGAACCAACCCAACCATGAATGCTTATCTTGCTGAATTCATCGGCACCGCGATCCTCGTCATCTTCGGCAACGGCGTGGTGGCCAACGTCGTGCTTGCGCGCACCAAGGGCAACAATTCCGGCTGGATCGTCATCACCGCCGGCTGGGCGTTCGCCGTTTACATCGGAGCCTTCTGCGCGGCGCCGTTCAGCGGAGCGCATTTGAATCCCGCCGTGACGTTGGCCATGGTCCTGGCGGGCAAACTCGCGCCCGCAAAGACCCTTGGCTACATCGTCGCCCAAATGCTCGGTGGAATTGTGGGCGGAGCGCTGGTGTTCCTGTTTTATCGCGAGCACTTCAAAGCCTCGGACAACGCCGATGGCAAGCTGGCGTGTTTCTGCACCGCGCCCAACATCCGGCAGCTGCCGCAGGCGTTGTTCTGCGAAGTGCTCGGCACGTTCCTGCTGGTGCTGCCGATTTTTCTCATGACCTCCGTCACGATTCCGTTTCCGACCAGCAGCGGGAGCACGGAAATTCCCGTGGGCCTGGGTTCGCTGGGCCTGATCCCGGTGGCCTTGCTGGTCTTCGGGATCGGCCTCTCGCTGGGCGGCACAACCGGCTACGCGATCAATCCGGCGCGCGATCTTGGCCCGCGCCTCGCGCATTTCCTGCTGCCGATTCCAGGAAAGCGCAACAGTGATTGGGGCTACGCCTGGGTGCCAGTAGTGGGCCCGCTCATTGGCGGCGCACTCGCGGCGGCGGTCAACGCGGCCATTCATTAGCCCGTCGCCATCGGAGCGGCAAAAGCGCTCCGGCCCGACCGCGGGCAGATTTCTCAATGGTGCACACACGCCGCGTGCAGCTTGCGGCTCGATTCTCAACGACTGGTGCGGTAGGCTGCGCCCGCATCAAACATGCAGACATCCCTGTTGCATTCATTCATTCGGGCCACCGTGCTGGCTGTCGTCGGAACAATTCCTTTCCTGGCGGAAGCGGCGGCGCCCCTGCCCAATTCCACGGTGGCGAGCAATTATTTTTTCACCGTTCACAGTAACGCGTCGTCATTGATTTGGGTGGCGCCGCCGACGTGGCGGGTCATGCGCGACACCGCGGCACCGGCCGCGGGCGGCTCCGGGATTGATCTCTACGCGGCACGCAACGAATACGAGCCGGTACAGGTGGTGACGCGGGCGACGGGCGCGGGCACGCGCTCGCTGAGCCTCGGCGCAACGTGGACCGGGCCTTCGGGCAACGTGATCGCTGCCACGCTGCACGACGTGTCGTATGGAGCGACGGCGTGCGCGACGGGCGATCCGGATCGGCTGAATCCGATCGCCTTTGGCAGCGCGCAAACAGTATGCGTCAACAGCAATCAGGCGTTCTGGCTGACCGTCTTCGTGCCGACGAATGCACTGCCGGGAGTTTACTCCAACACCCTGACCTGCGGGTTGCCCGGTCTGACGACGAATTTTCCCATCCGGGTTCACGTTTTCAATTTCACCCTGCCCGCCGAGACGGCCTTTGGTTCATTCGTATATTGGAGTTTCACGGGCACACCGACCATCGACCTGGAGATGAAGCGCTGGCTCGCACAACACCGGCTGACACCGAGCGTCGTAACCTACCCGAGCGCGATGATTCCCAGCCTCACTTGGGACACGTCCGCGAATCCGAACCCTTGCGGCGCCTTTTACGACGAAGGCGATCAGCCGGCCGCCTACGGGATTCGCTGGCTGGCTCACCAGTTTGTGGCAGGCGTGGGCTTCAATGATGGTGTCGGCTTTCCCAACTTCATCACCCACCAACTCGTTTCCAACCTTCAACCCCGGCCTTCGACTTTCTGCGGGCAATCGATCGCCGGCGATCCGCGCGGCGCGGATTACGGCACAGCAGCCTACAACGCGGCGTGGGGAAGTTATCTCGCGGCGCTGCAAAATTATTGCGATCCCAACGTGTCCCCGAACAACGGCGGCAATCCGTTTGGCCACGATTATCTTTCGAAGGCGGCGTACTTCGTGATGAACGAACCGCAGAACACCACCGATTACAATCTGGCCGCCTGGCTGGCGCAAGTAAGCCGGCAGTATGCGCCGAAATTGCGGCTCATGATTTCGGAAGAGGCCAAGCCGGAGATTTTCAACAACCCGCTTTATCCCAATCAAGGCTACGACATCTGGGTCGCCCATCTGCCGACGTACTCGACCGCCATCGGGAATGCACTGGCCCGCCGGCGTGATCACGGGGAGCAAACGTGGTGGTATTCGGTGACCACCGATCCGCCGCACTTTATCAACCCGAACCAGGCGAACCGACCCGCAATCGAAACCCGCATTCTGACGTGGCTGGCCTGGCAACATCGCGTCGAGGGCTGGTTTGCCTCCCCAGACGATTCGCCCATGGCAACCTTTCTCGGCGGCAGTTCATTTGCGCCCACCATCCGTTCCGAACTGTTGCGCGAGGCGTTCGAAGACTACGAATACTTCAAGCTCGCGAACGATGGGCTCAAAGCGCAGCCCTTCCAGCCGAACCTGGCGGACAAGTTCGTATCGCCCATCGCCGGAACAATGACCGGTTATGATCGCGATCCGTCCAAACTGCACTGGCTGCGAATGCAACTGGGCAAACAGCTCGCCGGCGAAACCGTGACTGCGCCATTGCTGCCCGTGGCCGAGGCGCGGCCTTACGGTTCATACTATTTCAACTTCCAGGACCCGGCCTCGTTTCCCACGGCAAATCCTTTGAACGTGAATGGCCGCACGTGGACGAAAATGGGCTGGCAACTCTACGATCAAACGAATGCCGCCGGCTGGTTCGTCACCAGCCCCGGAACGCTCATTTACGGTTGGGCCTCCACCTCCAGCAGCAACGAGCTGCAACGCAGCTACATTTACGATGACTTCGAGTGGCAGGTGACCTTCAAACTGGGCCTCGCCAATGGTGTGTATGACGTCGAAGCCGGTGTGGGGCGGCCCGGTGGAGCTTCGTTGCCATTGCTAACCGTCAACGGGCAAAACTTCTTCGGCGATCGCCTGGCCAACCTCCAGGCCAGCCTCAACGGCAACGCCGCGGTGACCCAACGCGTC
>CAYWCK010000257.1:0-7840 GCA_964456685.1 uncultured Bifidobacteriaceae bacterium
TCCACGACTGGGCGCAACAACGCTTCGGCCCGACGCCGGTGCAAAGCGACCCCACCGACCGACCCTTTGATTTGCCTTGGGTGATCCTCGACTCCGGCCTCGCGGAAAAGCGCTTTGGCTGGAAAGCCACCACGCCCTTGCCGGCCATTCTCGATGAAATCGCGCGCCACGCCGGACAGAATCCCAACTGGCTTTCGCTCACCAACGCATGACTTCGCCGCCGCCTTCCGAAGCCAAAAACAATCTGCGGCTGTTCTCGGTCGTCATTCCGGCACGCGACGAGGAGGAGTCGCTGCCCTCCACATTGCGCAGCATCACCACGGAATTTCGCCAGCAGGGCATTCCCCACGAACTCGTGGTGGTGGATGACGGCAGCAAGGACCGGACGTGGGAGGTCTTGCAGAAATTGAAACGGGAGATTCCCGAACTGGCGCCGGTGCAGAACAATGGCGAGCACGGCTTTGGCCGGGCGATCATCTACGGGCTGGATCGCATGCAGGGCGACGCCGTCGTCATCATGATGGCCGACGAATCGGACGACGCCCGCGACGCGGCGCTGTACTGGCGACTGTTGCAAGAGGGATACGATTGCGCCTTCGGCAGCCGCTTCATCAAAGGCGGCAAGGTGATTGATTATCCCAAGGTGAAGCTGCTGGTGAATCGCCTGGCGAATTTGTTCATTCAACTCATGTTCGGCATTCCGTTGAACGACACGACGAACGCGTTCAAGGCCTACCGCAAAACCGTGATCGATGGCTGCCGTCCGCTCATCGCGCCGCACTTCAATCTCACGGTGGAAATTCCGCTGAAGGCCATCGTGCGCGGCTTCTCCTGGACGGTAATGCCGATCTCATGGCGCAACCGGCGGCACGGCGTCGCCAAGTTGAAGATCAAGGAAATGGGCAGCCGCTATCTGTTCATCTGCCTCTACATCTGGCTGGAAAAGCGTTTCAGCCGCGGGGATTACCGGCGGAAAAACTGAAGTCGCGATCCTCGACGGACGCGAGCGCTTATTTGTTGCGCGTCACCCGCGGAGTGATCAAAGCGTAGCCCAACCGCACCCCATTCGGCGTTTGTGCTTCGGGCGGTTTGTCGGTGCGGATTCGCATGCGATTGTAACCCGGCTTGCCTTCCACCTCAAATTTGACCGGCACCGCCACATTGGGCAGCAAATCCCCGCTCCACATAACCCGGCCATTGTACTCGATCGTCACCTTCCGCGGTGTCACGGCGAAGACGCTCGTGTTCACGGTAAACATCCGGGCGGTCTTCTCCTCGCTGAAGAAGGAAAGCGTGGCCGTGCCGCCCAGCCAATGCCGGATGCCTCCCGGCGAGGGTTCATCGGCCAACCAGCCGGAGTGAAAACGAACCAAGGCATCGTCCGTGGGCGGCAACTCCGGTTTCGCCGCAGGTTTCAGAACGACACATACCAGATTGCCGGTGGAGTCGGTGAACTGAGTGTCCCGTCCCAAAGCTTTGAGCATGGCGAGAAATTTCTCGCCCTTTTCCGGAACGCCGCGCCGATCCATATAGATGGCGCCGAAGCCATAACTCTCCAAGCGGCTGACGATTTCATCCCAAGGCAGGCGGACGATCTCCTGCTGCCAGTTTTCGCGCGGCCGGCCCTGATTGGAGCCGAACGAGAAACGCAGCGTCTTGGTGAAGAAATAAGGCCGCAACATTTCGTACTCGGTGACCTCGCCGGACGGTCCGCCTTCGGGGAACCGCATCACCGGCAGTTGAAACACCATCGTGCCGGGTTGCAGACGTTTTTCCATCTCGGCCGCAAAGTCGCGATCCACCGCGATGGCGGCATTAATCTTGGCGCGCTCGGCCTTGCTGGGTGCACCCGGCGTTTGATCCCACAACCCCACACCGAGCACCAGCGCGGCCAATCCCCAGCGCAGGAAGAAATCCCAACGCCGCGTCCAGCGCGAAAGCGCGGCCGCGGCGAACAACAGGCAAATGGCCGCCAGGAACACGCTGTAACGATTCGAAGCGCGAAAATAGAGAATCCCGCACAGACCAATCAGGCAGTTGAATCCGCCAATAGCTGAATAGAGCAGGATGTACGCAAACTGCGGCAGGTGCGGGGGCAGGTTCTGCGGATCGCGGCGACGATCCATGATGAAGCGCACGAAGCGCACCGTCAGCCACACCATCGCGATCATGCCCACAATACCGAGGTACGGGGAAAAGAACTCGCCACGCACCCAGGCATTGGTGGCGTAATTGCGGCCCCAGTCACCCAGGAATGACGCATGATGCGCGGCTGGTGGCATCACCAATTCCAAGGGTTTCAGCGCGGACATTTCCGTCTGGAAATAACTGCGGGGTGTGGCCGTGGGATTCTTGCCGTGCGCCCACCCGTAGGAAAGGGTGTCGAAATTGATCAAAATAAAAGCCACCGCCGCCAGCATCATCGCCAGAATACCCGTCTCCAGGTTTTCCCGCCGCCGACGGAGCAGGAAGTTACAGGCCAGCGCCAGGAGCATGAGTTGAAAATACATGTTCAGGTTGTAGGGATTGTTGAATCCCAGAACCAACCCGGCCCCGAGGCAGAACCACCATAAAAAGTTCCAGCGGCGGATGCGTTTGCTCGCCAGCACAAGCCAGCTGCTCACCACCGCCAACGGCACCGTAAACGTATAGGACAGCAGCAGATGCGGCAGCCCGCGAAAGGTGTTGTAGTACGAAAACGCAAACAGCAGCGCGCAGGCCATCGCCCATTCCTTGCGATGCCGCAACAGACGGCTGCAGGCATAGAAAGAAAGCGCGGCCGTCACATAACTGCCGACAATGCCGATATTGCTGGCGGTGAAAAGATCAAACCAGTTCGTCAACCGCCCGAGGACGAAAGTGAGGAACTCCTCATACATCGCGTAGTCGTTCCAGTTGGCGCTGTAGGGAGCGCCCAGACGCTTCGTGATCTTTGAGTGGAACGGCAGGTAATCGCCCTCGGCGGAGGCTTTGATCCAGCCGAGAATCTGCAAGCTATCGCCGTCATACGCGACCGGTGTCTTCCAAGTGTCGAAGCCCATACGGTCCCGCGTCAACTGCCAGACAAAAACCACCAGGACGACGAGAAAAATTACCCGGAATGGCATGCCCCAGCTGAAACGCAACGCGGAAGGCAGCCAGGGTGTTCGCCCCCGCGCCGATGTAGTCTCCTTCGCGGCGGCTGGTGCCGCCACGGCCGGCGCGGGCCGCTGTTTCTTGTTCGCTTTTTTGCTCATGCAATCGAATGTCCCTGCCTGCCGGAGAATTCACGCGCCGCCGGGTCGACGTCGCGCGAATATTGGGCCTCCGTGTATCGGGGTAACGGCGCGAAAGCAAATGCAAATTTCCGCGATCGATTGCACGCTGGCTGCCGGCATCAAATTGCTCGCGCCGCCCGCCGCCGGGAGGCAAACTGAACGCGTGGCGACGATGAGAACTCACAGAACTGGCGGGACCAGACCGCCCACCGCGCTTGCTGACTGGCCATGAGCAGCGAGAAACCCAAACCAGCGGTGGGGGTTGTGATCGTGAATTACAACCTCAAGGATTCGCTGCGCGAAACCCTGCTATCCTTCCGCCAAGTCAATTATCCCGGATTGGAGATCGTCGTTTCGGACAACGCCTCCACCGACGGCTCGGTCGAAATGGTGCGGCAGGAATTTCCGGAAGTGCACCTGCTCACGCGGGAGAAGGGCGTGGGCTACGCCAAAGGGGCCAGCCTCGGGATGGAATTCCTCGCCGACCGGGTGAAATACATTTTCAGCACCACCAACGACGTGCTCGTGGATCCGGATATGATCAATGTGCTCGTGGATTATGCCGAAGCGCATCCCGACGCCGGCGTCCTGGGCTGCAAAATTTACTACCACAACAAGGGCGATCTCCTTTGGAGCGCTGGCGGGAGGATGCATCCCTTGTTCGCGCACTCGTATCACTACGGCTGGAATTGCCACGACGGCCCGCGCTACAACGAAGTCCGCGAATGCGACTACGTGACGGGTTGCGGCTTCATGTTTCCATCGGCCGCCGCGAAAAAGGTCAATTTTTTCAAAGCGGACCTGGTTTTCTATTCCGAGGACGCGGATTTTTGCTACTGCGTTCGCGAAGCCGGCTACAAAATAGTTTACATCCCGGCCGCGAAGATGTGGCACAAGACCTCGACCACGCTCGCCAAAAACCGGCCGGTCCAGCTTTACTACAGCACGCGCAACAATCTCTACCTGACCACGCGCCACAAGGTTGGCTGGTATCCGCTCTCGCTGTGGGTGAACCTGTTTGTTGTTTGCCCGGCAAAGATGGTCTTGCTCGGCGTGTTCACGCTGCAAAACGCCCGCGGCATTTGGAAGGGAATCCAACACTGGCGGCAGAACCGCTACGGCTGGGCGGAAGAGAATTGGTTTCGTTGAGCCAGCCCAATCACTCAAGGTAGAACCACCGCCCGATAGAAGCGCCAGCTCGCGTTGGTCGCTTCACCATCAGTGAAGCTCGTTTCACCGACGCTGTTGGTGTAGCTCAGCAGTGTGGTCCAGTCGAACAAGTTGGGGGAGGCAGTCAAATCATAACGGTCGCCAATTCTGCCGGTAATCTTCAATCCCAAGCCGTCCGTGCGAATCCGGCTGGCGGCCGTCAGCACGTCGAGTCGCGGTTGCCGCGTGAAGTTTGCATAAATCAGTGCGCTCGCGTTTAACGTGAGCGGCAGCGGATTCTGCGTGCCGGAAGCGTCGCCACTCCAGCCAAGGAAAACCTGACCGGCCTCCGGCGTGGCCATGATCGTAACGCCGCTGCCGGTGGCGTAGGCGTTCGCGCGTGGCGACACGCTGATACTGCCCATGCCGACCGGGATCACGGTCAACGCAGCCTGCCCGCCCGGCACCGGGGCGAATAGCGATGACACGGTCGGATTGGCGTTCGTCAAAACGAAGTTCAGCGGATTGACGTTGCCGCCGGCGGCGTTGCCCCAGATGGCGAAAAAGTTTCCGTTCGAGGGAATCGCCGAGAGTTGCACGGTCGTGCCGTAGGGATAGATGCCGCCGGGCGGATTCAACATTACATAACCACCGTTCGCCGCGGTCGTGCCCAAGGTCGTGCCAAAAATGGCCTGCACCGCTTTCGCGCGGTTCATGGTGAGATTCGTGACCGCACTGCCACCCGACGCATCGCCCAACCACTGGAGGAACATCCAGCCGGCATTCGGCATGGCGGTGATGGTGACAACGGTGTTGCTCAGGTACGGGCCGGGCGTGGGATTCGCACTCACGGAACCGCCGCCGCCGTTGGTCAAGGCCAGCGGATACGAGGGCGGAATCAGAATCGTGACCGGATCCGACTCGCCGGCCTCAAAGAAATCGGCGCTGTACGCCAGCACGCGGAGCGTGGCGCTTCGGGTCACTAGGAATGGCACGGCGTATTGCGACGAGAAGAACGAAGGCGTCGAACCATCAAGCGTGTAGAACATCAACCCGTTGTCGAAAAAGTTCTGGAGCGAAATGGTCACGTTGGTGCCGAAGATGTGGAAGCTGTTGGTCAACGGTTGTCCGTTACCCGACGCTGCCAGCACTTTCACCTTGAGTTGCGCGCCGTCACTGATGGCGAAACCGGCGGCATTTGTCACCGCGACGCTGTACGCGCCGGCCTTGCTTGGCAGCGCATTCGTGACGGTCAGAACTGAATTGGTGGCCGCGGTAAGGTTGTTCCCATTGAGCCGCCATTGATACGAGAACGGTGAAGTGCCCGTGACAGAGACGCGGAACGTCGCGGCGTTCGACAGATTTGCCGACAGCGCGGCGGGTTGGAGAGTGATGGCCGGGCCGACTGGTGAAAAGCATTTGCCCACAACGCTCGCGTCGTAAATCGCTTGAACCTCCGCGGCTGAAAGGGCGCGATTGTAAACCGCCGGTTCATCAATTCTCCCCGCAAACGAGTAGCTGACCTGCCCGGGTGCGCCCCCGCCGATCACGCCGCCGATTCCCAGCGCATTGGTGCCGGGCAAAATGCCGTTGGTGTAAAGGGATTGTGTCTGATAGTTGCCATTGAGATAGAGCCTGATCGCGGCGCCGTCGTACGTGCCGCACACGTGCGACCACTGGTTCAAGGGCAGCGTATTGGTGCTGATCACCGAGCCGAGGATGGCGTCATTGCCATCCGCGCACATTCCAAGGGCGAACTGGCCGCCCGGATGCACGGTAAAGTTGTAACTCTTCTGGGCCGGCCCGAACACGACATCCCATTTCGAAATGATGGTGTGATACGCGCCGTGGCTCGTCGGGTAAACCCACGCCTCCACTGTGAGCGCATTCGTCACATGAAAGCCGGGGCGATCCGCGACGTGGATGTAATCATCCACGCCGTCGAAAGCGAACGCTTGCCCGACTTTGCCGGCGGCAAACGTCGCGCCGTTCATGAGTGTTCCGCCTTCGCCGCCAACCGCGCCCTCGCTGTCTCCTTCGCCGCGCCACCAACTGATGACGCCGGTCGAGCCCGCGCATGGTGGCGGTGGAACGACCGCCAGAAAAGCGTCGGAACTCAGGACGGCGCCGAAATAGTTCGTGACCTCGACCGAATAAACCCCGGCTTGATTCGTGGTCACATTGTTCAGGGCCAGCACGGCATTGGTCGCATCCGCGATCCGGTTGGTCCCGAAGAACCACGCATAGCTGAGCGGTGGTGCGCCGCCGGCCAGCACTGCCAGATCGGCCGCCGCCCCGATAAGCACGGTCTGATTCGTGGGTTGCGTCACAATGAACGGCGCCGTCGCCGCACGGCACTTGCCGTCGCTGCCTGCGACGTAGATGGCCTGAATCTCCGCCGCCGACAGCATGCGGTTGTAGATGGAAACTTCATCTATCAAGCCCGCATAAGGACCTTGATTGAGACTGGCGGCGCCGCGTTCGCCCAGCCACGTCGAAGGACACGAGGGGTTTTGGCTCGTCAACCCCGTCCGCACCAGCGCGCCGTTCAAGTAGAGCCGCGGGCAGCGATTCGAATAGACGACGGCAATATGATTCCAACCGAGGATGGGCGCGTTGTAAACCAACAGCGACGGCATGTAGCCGTTCCCGTGTTCGAAAACGCTGACGCCGTTCGTGCCCACGGAAATTCCGGCGCCCACCGTCCCTCCGGTCGGGCCTTCGCGCGGGAAAATGGCGTAGCGCTGGTTCCCGTTGCCGGGAAAACCGGAAGTGACTTCACTCGTCACCGCGCGTCCGGCCGTCGGCGCAACCCAAAGCTCCATCGTGTAGGTGTCGAGAATGCTCGTGAGTCCCCACTGGGTGTTCGTGACGCTGTCGTTGACCCCATCGAAGCTGAATGCGACGCCGACCTTGCCGGGCGCGAACGTTGTCCCGCCGTAGAGATTTCCGTGCAACGTCCCAGTGCTGTCCGCCACGTCGCCCTCGGCCGCCCACCAATGCACGAGGCCAGACACAGGCGCGATGCAGGGTTGCGGTGGCGCAACGAGCAGGATTGCGTTCGAACTGGTGACTGCGCCGTGAAGATTCGTGATCAACACCGAGTATGCTCCGCTTTGATTCGTGGTGACGTCGCTCAAAGCCAACACCGCATTCGTCGCGTTCTCCATCCGGTTGGTCCCGAAAAACCAGGCGTAACTCAGCGGTGGCGTGCCTCCGGCGAGCACTGTGAAACTCGCTGCCGCGCCCGTCGGCACCGTCCGGCTCACGGGCTGCGTCACGACAAACGGCCCGCTGTTCGTGCATTTGCCAGCCACCCCGGCCTGAAAAATTGCCTGAACCTCCGCGACCGGAAGCGCACGGCTGTAAATGGACAGCTCATCCATCCGGCCCTTGAAATTAGCAAAAACGGTTGGCGTTGGATGAACACCGAT
>CAYWCK010000258.1:0-6563 GCA_964456685.1 uncultured Bifidobacteriaceae bacterium
AGTTGGGATCTTTGAAAGCGGGGCTGGCGGGAGCGCTGAGAATTCTCAGGTCGGGAGGCCGGTTGGCGGTGATCACCTTCCACTCGATCGAAGATCGGGTGGTGAAGGAGTTCGGGCGGGCGCGAGCGCGGGACTACACGTTTCCGGGAGAAACGGACGTGCCCGAGTTGCGCGTGCCCTGCACGCCCGAAGTGAGAATCGTCACGCGCAAGGCGGTGCAGCCCAACGCGGCCGAGGTCGCGGAAAATCCGCGCAGCCGCAGCGCGCAGTTGCGCGTGCTGGAGAAAGTTTAGATGGCAAAAAATAAAAGAAATCAGCCCGCGGCGGTCCGATTTGGGCCGGCTTTGAAAGCCGCGCTGCTCTGCCTGCTCATCGGCGGGTCGGCGGTGGGTTACGTCTGGCAGAAGACGCAGATTTACGAGCTGGGCAAACAGATTCGCGCGCGCGAGACGAGACTCGCTGAGTTGCAAGACTCGAACAAGAAGCTGCGCGACCAACTCGCGATGCTGCGCTCGCCCGCGAAGCTGGATCAGCGTGCGCGCGAGTTGAACCTGGGACTGGGGCAACCGCAGGCCGGGCAGGTGTGGCGGCTCACCGAGCCGGAAGCGAAGCTGCCAGCGAGTCGGAAGGCCGCGCCGCTCTACGCCGCCCAGGATGACCGGGGGACGGAGCGCCCTCGCTGATATGAATTTTTGCCGCCGCCCGCGACGCCGTCGGAGAGGAACCGATCGCCGCGGGTGGCGTGCACGATTTGCGAACGCCGGAGTGAACCAAGCCGGCCTCGCGCGGTAGAAGCAAAAAACTTTTTACCGCCGCCCGTGACGCCGTCGGAGAGGAACCGATCGGCATGGGCGGTTGGTAATTTTTAAGACGATGGCCAAGCGCCTCCAATATCGCCGCCTCCTGTTTCTGGTGCTGCTGTTGGCAGTGGCCTTTGCAGGCCTTGGCTATCGTCTCATCGATCTCAGGTGGTGCGGCACGAT
Source organism: uncultured Bifidobacteriaceae bacterium (assembly GCA_964456685.1). Lineage (GTDB taxonomy): Bacteria > Verrucomicrobiota > Verrucomicrobiia > Limisphaerales > JADLHS01 > CAYWCK01. The sequence goes on from CAYWCK010000258.1 coordinate 984, forward strand.
GAGCTGCGCGCCGAGGCCGAGCAGCAGAGCCAGAAAAAAATCCTTCGCGAGCCGCGGCGCGGCGACATTCTCGACGCGCGCGGCAATCTGCTGGCCACGAGCGTCTTTGTGAAGACGGTTTGCGCGGATCCCAGCCTGATTGGCAATTGCCAGGCCCCCGTGGCCCGCACGATCTCGCCGCTGCTGGGGCTGAATGAAACCGAGGTTTACAACCGTCTGCTGCCGCGGTTGCGGACCAATGATCTCGGCAAGGTGATTACCAATCAGTATGTGGTGCTGAAGCGCAAGGTTTCCTTCGAGACGTGGGACAAAGTCAATGGCGCGATGAGCAATCTGGTTTTTGCCGCTGATGAGAAGCGACTCCCGCTCGCGCAGCAGAAATTTTATCGCGACCTGCGGGCGAAGGCCATTTTCGCCGACCCGCTCAACGATCAGGAGCGTGTTTACCCCAACCAATCCCTCGCGGCTCATGTCCTGGGTTATGTCGGAATGGATGAGCGCGAATTGGATGGTGCTCGAATCCTGGAGACCGGCGGCAAGGATGGGATCGAGTTTACGCTCAACGGCAAACTTGCCGGCGTGCGGGGCTGGCGCAAAACGGAAACCGACAGCCGGCATCGGGAGCTGGTTGCCTTGCGCGATCAGGATGTCGAGCCGCGCGACGGTCTGAACGTCGTGCTGACGATTGATTCCGTGATTCAGCACATCCTCGAGACCGCGCTGGCGGAGGGGATGGAAAAGCATTCACCCATCAGCATTTCGGGTATCGTGGTTCGTCCGCGCACAGGCGAGATTCTCGCGATGGCGACGCTGCCGACCTTCGATCCCAACTCCCCCGGTTCGGCGTCCGCCGACGCACGGCGCAATCGCGTCATTGCCGACCTCGTTGAGCCGGGCTCCACTTTCAAAATCGTGGTGGCCTCCGGCGCGCTGAATGAAGGCGTGGTGCGCCTCGGTGACGTGTTCGATTGCGAACACGGTCATTTCGCCTTTGCCGGTCGCGTGCTCCACGATCACGAATCCTACGGCGCGCTTTCGGTCGAAGGCATCATCACCAAGTCCTCCAACATCGGTGCGGCGAAGATTGGCATCAAGCTTGGCGAGAAACGGCTGCACGATTACATCCACGATTTCGGTTTCGGCGAACGCACCGAGGTGCCCTTGCCGGGGGAAGTGCGGGGCATCCTGCATCCAACCAAGAGCTGGTCCAAGGTTTCCATTGCACAGATTCCGATGGGCCACGGGGTGGCGGTGACACGTTTGCAAATGGCGCTGGCCATGGCGGCGATTGCCAATGACGGCAATCTGATGCGGCCGATGTTGGTGGACCGGTTGGAGGATCGCGAAGGCCGAACCGTGGTCAAGTACGCCCCGCAGCGGGTGCGCCAGGTGATTCGCGAAACAGCGGCCAAGCAGATGGTCAAGGCGCTTAAAACGGTGGTCTCCTCCGAGGGTACGGCGCCCAAAGCGGCGCTCGAGAATTATTCCGTGGCCGGCAAAACCGGCACGGCGCAGAAGATCGAAAACGGCACCTACGTTTCCGGCAAATACATTTCTTCCTTTGCTGGTTTCTTTCCCGCGGATGATCCGGAGATTTGCATCTCGATCGTTCTCGATGAGCCGAAGCAGCATGGTTACTACGGCGGCCTGACCGCTGCGCCCGTGTTCAAACAGGTCGCCGAAAAGGCGGCCAACTATCTGAATATTCGGCCCGACCTGAAAAGCAGCGAACCTTCGCTGCCCGAACCCGTCGCTCAAGCGCCTGATGCCCGTCCGGTTCGGACGGTGCAGGCGCGAGCGCTCAACCCCAAACCATGATCTGATTATGAGCACCTCGTTCATCTCACACCGCATGTTTGTTGCCGCGTTGAATCATGACCGCCCTCCGACCACGCCGGCGGCCGAGCGGGCGGAGCGCCGTGAATCAACCGTGCGTGGCGCGTTGGGTGCGGCAAACGAGCTGACGGTGGAACAACTCGCGGCGTTCGCGGCGCGTTATTGGCCGGATTTCCCGTTCGCACAAGGGTTGAAGCGATCGGTTTACTGAAACTCGCGGTCCCGTTCAACCGGCGCGAAAGTGAAGAGTGGAAGAAAGAGATTTAGCATTTGTTGTTTCGGCTTGTGCCGGCGAGCTGGTTCAAGGCGTGCCCACGGCGGTTTTCCGCCGCGTCGTCTCTGATTCGAGGCAGATTCAAGCCGGCGATTTGTTCTTTGCCATCAAGGGCGAGAAGTTCGACGGCCACAATTTTCTGGATGAAGCCGCCGCCAAGGGAGCGGTGGCGGTGGTGGTTGCACAGGGGCGGCGATTTGAACGATTGCCGGACTGCGGTGTGATCGGAGTGGCGGATGTCCGGCGGGCTTACGGGCGACTCGCAGCGGCCTATCGCCAGCAGTTTGAGCTGCCGGTCATAGCGGTGGGGGGCTCGAACGGGAAGACCTCCACCAAGGAACTCATCGCGGCGGTTCTGCGCGAGCAATTTCCGACCCTATGGAGCGAGGCGAGTTTCAACAACGACATCGGGGTCCCGGCGACTTTGCTCCGGTTGGAAAAGTCGCATCGTGCCGCGGTGCTGGAAGTGGGCACGAACCATCCGGGTGAACTTGCTCCGTTGGTCAAGCTGGTGCAGCCGCGGCTCGGCGTGATTACGACGATTGGCCGTGAGCATTTGGAATTTTTCGGCGACGTGTCCGGCGTGGCGGAAGAGGAAGGCTGGCTGGCGGAACTGTTGCCGGCGGATGGAGTCCTCTTTGTTAATGGCGACAATGAGTGGACGGGACGGTTGGCGAAGCGGACCCTCGCGCGAGTGGTGCGCGTCGGTTTTGGAGAGGCGAATCAATGGCGCGCGCGAAATGTGCGGCTGGGTGACGCGGGTTCGGCGTTCCAGGTGGACGCGCCCAAATCAGATTTTTGCGGTGAGTATCAAATCAATTTGCTCGGGAGACATCAGATTGTGAATGCACTTTTTGCGATAGCGGTGGGTGAGGAACTGGGCGTCGGTCGCGCGGCGGTTCAGCGAGGACTGTCGGCGTGCAAGCCGGCGAAAATGCGGCTGCAGTTATGGGAGTCAAACGGGGTGCGCGTCCTTGATGACGCCTACAACGCCAATGCGGATTCCATGCTGGCCGCGCTGCACGTCTTGAAAGACCTGCCCTGCAAAGGCCGGCGCGTGGCGGTACTGGGCGACATGGCCGAGCTGGGGTCGCAGAGCGAGGCGGCGCATGAAGAGGTCGGGCGTTGTGCGGCGGAAAACGGCGTCAACCAGTTGTTCGCCATCGGCAAAATGGCGCCGGCCATGGCCCGCAGCGCGCGGGCGGCGGGCTTGTTGCGAGTCATCGAACTTGCCGACGTGGATGTGGCTTGTGGTGCTTTGAAGTCATTTCTGAAGCCGGGCGATGTGGTGTTGTTGAAGGCCTCGCGTTCCACCCGGCTGGAACAGGTGGCGGAAATTTTGCGCGCCGAAAGATAGCTGGGCGCGGAACAGTGCGCGGGGCTTCACGCGGGACCGTCCGGACCGGACAAGGTGCGGGATCCCGCCATCCGGAAACTTTTTGAATGTTCTATTACATCAGCCAGTGGTTGCTCGATCAATCGGCCGGGACTTCCTGGTCGGACGTGCTCTCGCCGCTGCGCTTGTTTCGCTACATCACGGTGCGCAGCGCCGGCGCGGCGATCACGGCATTGCTTTTGAGTTGGTGGCTGGGACCGCGCGTCATCGCGTGGCTCAAGCAATTGAAATTTGGTCAGGAATATCGGGACAAGGCCGAAGAAACTGGCGATATCAAAACCCGCTTCCTCAGCAAGAAGGGGACGCCGACGATGGGCGGGATTCTCATCGTAATGGTGCTCCACATCACCACGGTTTTGTGGGCTCAATGGACCACGCTGATTCTGCTCACGTTGCTTTCGGTGCTCGTGCTGACGGCGCTTGGTTTCTACGACGACTACGCAAAGATCACACAGCAAACCAGCGGCGGAGCCACCGCGGCGGTGAAGCTAATCGTCCAGTTCGGGCTGGCGATTTTCATCGGTGTTTATCTTTGGAGCGTCCCTGGTACGAAGAAGCTGGTCACGGATATCATGATTCCGTTCTACAAGCATCCGGTCCTCACGGGGGCCGGTCTCGTGGGAATCGGGGTCACAGTTTTTGCCATCGTTGGGAGTTCCAATGCCGTGAATCTCACCGACGGCCTCGACGGGCTGGCCATCGGTTGCACGCTGATTGTGACCTTTGTTTTCGTTGTGTTGACCTATGTCTGCGGGCACGCGGAGATTTCCAAATATCTGCAAGTGCCGCATGTGGTCGGAGCGGGGGAACTCACGGTATTTTGCGCAGCCTTGTTTGGCGCAGGGTTGGGATTCCTTTGGTTCAACTGCCATCCGGCGCAGGTGTTCATGGGCGACACCGGCTCGCTGGCATTGGGCGGCGCCTTGGGCATCGTGGCGGTTTTGATTCACCAACCGTTCGTCCTCGTGATCGCCGGCGGGGTCTTCGTGATGGAAGCGGGGTCTGTGATCCTGCAACGCGGTTGGTTCAAATACACCAAACGCAAATACGGCGAGGGCCGGCGGATTTTTTTGATGTCACCCATTCATCATCACTTCGAGAAGAAGGGGTGGTATGAGTCGCAGGTGGTGATGCGATTTTACATTTTGTGCGTGCTGTTTGCCGTGGTGGCGCTGAGCACGTTGAAGATTCGATAGGAATTCGTGCGATGAGCAGTTTGCAACCAGAGTTGAAGCAGTGCTTGGATGGCCTTGGCCATGCCAAATCGGTCTGCTTTAACCCTTGCAAGGCTGTGAATTCATTGTTAATAACTTTCCCTGAGAGCGGCGGAATGCACAGCTTGCCGCGACCCGGTCAGCCTTCGCCTGCTCTTCATAGCTTCGCCGCCTTTCGACACCGTCCGCAAAGCGGCGCAGCCCATTGTGCAGAACCGAAATCAATTAGTAGGGGTGCAGACGGTGGACACCCCAATAGAAACAACCGTTTTCGACCTGATGGTCATGCAGTCCGGCAGCCTGAAGACGAATTTGCCCCGGCGTTTTTTGAGGGAAAACTCCGGTGCAAAAACACCCATAGTAATCCTCAACTGAAAGGACGCCACGCGCGCCAACCAAATGAATAATCCCAGTCCGCTGATACCCCAGGGATCACTCCTGGAACAGAAAAACAAAAGCAGAGCCCGAGTGAAGGTTGCTTTCTTCACTGTCGTTGGGGTCCACGTCGCCGCCATCGTCATCGCGCTGTTGGCCCAAGGATGCAAGCGCGAGGAAGCTCCGCCGGTGGATCCAGGTCAGCCTGCCGTGCCCGTAACCGACACCAACGTGCCCGCGATGGATACCAACGCCATTCCTGGTGGCGTCGTGGTTTCAAACACGCCCCCTGTGCCCGTGCCTGATCCCGTCCCAGTGCCCCCACCGGCGCCTGCGCCGACGGCCCAGGAATATTCCATTCAGAAGGGCGACACCTTCAGCACTATTGCTCCGAAGTTTCACATTTCGGTGAAGGCGCTGCAGGCAGCCAACCCGACGGTGAATCCCAGTAAACTTCAGATTGGACAAAAGATCACCATCCCGGC
>CAYWCK010000258.1:6663-7839 GCA_964456685.1 uncultured Bifidobacteriaceae bacterium
GCTGCGAACGCCGGGCCACCTCAGCCCGGCGTTCGTGGTTTTGTTACGTTTGAATCAATGAAAGTTGCCGTCACAACGCTCGCGTTTTGCGTCGCGGCCCTGCTCTCGCTGGGCCTCGTGATGCTTTACAGCTCGAGCATGACGCAAGTCGGTCCGCGTTACCTGATCCTGCAAATGATCTGGTGCACGCTCGGACTTTCGCTGTGCGTCGCGGCAACGCTGACGGATTACCGTGTGCTCAAGAAAGTGGTGTGGCCGATGTTCGCCCTTGCTGCGGTGCTGTTGGTAATGGTGTTGCTGCCGTTGCCGCACGGCATCACGAAGAAGATTAACGGTGCCCATCGCTGGTTTATTTTGCCGGGCTTCCGGTTGCAGCCATCCGAACTGGGCAAGCTCGCCGTCATTTTCGCGCTCGCATGGTATGCGGAACGATCGCAGCGCTTCATGCACACCTGGTGGCGGGGTATCGTCATTCCCGGCGTCATCGCGGGTGCCATCGTCGGGCTGATCTTCATCGAGCCGGACCGCGGGACCACCATTCTGATGGCGGGTGTCTGCGGCGCGATGTTGCTGATTGCCGGCGTGCGTTGGAAATTTATTCTGCCGCCGCTGGTGGCGGGCTTGCTGGCCTTCGGTTTCGCCATCTGGCGCGATCCAGTGCGCATGCGGCGCGTTTTCAGCTGGCTCGATCTGGAAGGCAGCAAGACCGGTGTTGGCTTTCAGGCCTATCAGGCAATGCTGGCATTTGGCTCGGGCGGCTGGACGGGGCTTGGTTTGGGCAACGGCCGTCAGAAGCTCGGCTGGGTGCCGGAGCACCACACGGATTTCATTTTCTCAATCATCGGAGAGGAACTCGGCCTGATCACGACGTTGGGAGTCGTTGCGGCATTTGTAGTCCTCGTCGTGTGTGGAATTTACATTTCGCTCCGGGCGCCGGACACGTTTGGATTTCAACTCGGTTGCGGCCTGACCTTTCTCATCGGGATGCAGGCAGCCATCAACATTGGCGTCGTCACCAGCGCGTTGCCGAACAAAGGACTGCCGCTGCCGTTCATTAGCTACGGCGGCTCCAATCTGCTCGCCATGCTCGTGTGCGTGGGCTTGCTCTTCAGCATCGCGCGCCAGGGGCGTGTGATCGAACGGGTGGAAAATCCTTTCACCACGCGCGAAGTTCCC
>CAYWCK010000259.1:0-7825 GCA_964456685.1 uncultured Bifidobacteriaceae bacterium
GTCCACCTCGTTGCGCCGGTCGAACGTCAGGCCTCCAGCCTGCCGCAGGGGGCGGCTCCCGAGCGGCCCGGCAAAATGACACGCCGGTTATGCGTTGGATCAAAAGCCTTTCGCCACTTTCGATGATAATATCGGGAAATCAGTCTGGAAGCAGTGGAGCGGGTGAAGGGAATCGAACCCTCGTCTCAGGCTTGGGAAGCCCGCATTCTACCATTGGACCACACCCGCAACCGCAAGGCTTCTACCAAATCGCGGGGTACCCCGCAACAGGTTTGAATAACATTTGTGCGCCAACTCGTGTTCTTCTGCCAACCCGCCGGTGTTCGTGCTTGACCGATGCGGGAGATGTGATTGCATTGCCCTCACATGAAAACAAAATTTCTCGCAGTTATTGCCGGCATCGCCATCGTGGCCGCCGGTTGTGTGGGCACCGCCAGTGGCCGCAAGACCGCCGCTGTGCCGTGGGTGAAAGACAAATTCGAAAGCCGCTACGAGCGTCCGGCCGCACAAATCTTCCAGGCCGCGAAGGAAGTCCTAATACAAAACGGAACGCTGGCGAATGAATCCACCCTGCATGGTACGAACACCGTCCTCGCGCTCGAGGGCAAAGTGAATCAGCGCAACGTCTGGATCGGTGTGGAACAGGAAGACGCCAAAGTCAGTCGCGTGACGGTGCAGGCTCGCACCACGATGGGGGGCACTGATCTTGAATTGTGCCGCGATCTCGACAAGCAAATCGCTCTGAAACTGGTCCGCTGATTCGAGGCCACCAAATCTCCAACGGGCCAACCGAAAGGTTGGCCCGATTTTTTTTTGGCTAAGCCTTCTGGCGGATGATCCGATCCGGATGCCGCGCCCGGCTCACGGCGGTATCGTACGTGATGAGGCACTTGCAGTACAGGTCGTAAAGGCAGTTGTCCATCAGCACCATTCCTTCCTTCCGTCCGGTCTGCAGAAGGTTTTCCAATTGGTGCAATTGATTTTCACGAATCACATTGCGCACGGCTCCGTTCGCCACGAGCAATTCATACGCGAGCACCCGCCGGGTGCGATCGGCCGCGGGCAGCAGATCCTGGGAGATGATCCCTTGTAACGCGTTGGCCAGTTGCAGAATGATCTGCCGCTGGGCGTTGCCCTCAAATACACCAACCATTCGTTCCAGCGCGTGGGCGACGTTGGGCGAATGCAACGTGGCCAGCACCAAATGGCCGGTTTCCGCCGCCGTTAGCGCCGTGGAAATAGCTTCGAAGTCGCGCATTTCCCCGACCACGATCACGTCCGGGTCCTGCCGCAACACGTGGACGAGTGCACGATTGAAAGAGCGCACGTCGGTCAACACCTCCTGCTGCACGACAATGGCCCGTTTGTTCTGATGCACGAACTCAATCGGATCCTCGATGGTCACGATCTTGCACCGTCGCTCGCTGTTGATGCGGTCAACGAGGTAATTCAGCGTCGTCGTCTTGCCGGCGCCGGTTGGGCCGGTGACGAGCACGAGCCCGTTCGGTCGGCGCGTCAATTCGTCAATGCGCTCCGGCAGGCCCAATGCCTCGCGCGAAGCCACACTCTCGCCGCAGAAGCGGAGACTTAGTTCCGGGTGGCCGTTGCGCTTGTAAAACGTCACGCGCACGCGACCTGCAACGCTGTGCAGCAGGGAAATGCACAGCTCCCATTCCTGCTCAAATTTCTTCTGCTGCTGTTCGTTCAGCAGCCGCTCGGCCATGGTCGTGATTTCCGCTTCCGTGAGCGCATCCTCATCCGCGATGATGATCTCGCCGTTCACCCGGAAAGCCGGGGGGACGCCGGAAACAAGATGGAGATCGGAGGCGTCGAAGTCCTTCGCCGCGGCCAGGAGCCGGTCAAGATTTTCGGTGCTCATTTTCTGAATAATCGCCGCCACCAACCCTGCAATTGGGAAGACATGCCACCGCTGTCCAGATCGCGCAGCGCGTCGGTGGCGGCGCTGGATTGGGGATTGAGTTGTTTCGCCTGAAGCAGCGACTGGCGGGCCGGATGGGCCAGTCCGAGCGCCGCCTGGCAACGGCCCAATTCCAACCACAGCACAAATCGACCGGCATCCCATTCAATCGCCTGCTCCAGCAATTTCAGCGCGAGGACGAACTGGTCATAAACCAGCCGCACACGCGCGGCGAGCCAGTTGACGAACCAGTTTTGCGGCGCGAGGGTCTGCGCCTTTTCAAAACAATAGTCCGCCCTCGCCTCGTTGCGCGCCAACAGCACGTCGCCGCGAGCCAGCCACAAATAGGGAAAGTCCCCGCGCTCCTCGATCGAGGCATCCGAAAACAACAATGCGCCCTGCAAATCACCCAACCGCGCGAGCGCCACGGCTTTGGCGGCCAGCAATTCGGGTTCGTGCGGAAACTTCTCGAGCGCCTTCTCCGCCCAGAGCTTGGCTTCCTTGAATTCGCCCATTTCGATCAACATGCGCACCTGCCCGGTCCAGGCCGACGCGTTTTGCGGATTGAATTCAAGCACCTTGGAGTAGCGCCGGAGCGCCTGCTCGAATTCGCCCTGGGCAAACGCCGCGTCGGCGGCTTCAAGATGCATCGCCTCGTCGCTGCTCCGCGTGCGATCGGGAGACAGTTGGCCTTCGGACTCATCGCCGAATTCAAGATTGCCAAAGCGACTCATGGAAACTGGCTGCCGCACCTTATAACACGCCCGCAAGGGACTCCAATCCGTTTTCCGCTCAAGCCGCACCGCGCGGCACGCTCGCGTGGCGCGCCCGACCCTCGGCCCAGGCGCGCAAGCCACTGATTTGTGCATCCATCGTGCGTGCCAGCGGAACGGTCTGCGTCAACGCGCCGGCGATGTGTTCGGAAGCGAGTTGTTGGTGCGCGTGAAAAGCGTCGTAGAGCGCGCTGTTGATGGCTTCCTCGATTTCCGCCCCGCTGAAATCCACCGCGGCATCGGCGAGGGCGTCGAGCTTGAAGCGGGCGGCCTCGCGCCCGCGCCGCTGGAGGTGAATCTGAAAAATCTCCAGCCGCTCCTCACGACTGGGCAAATCCACAAAGAAAATTTCGTCGAGCCGCCCCTTGCGCAGGAGTTCGGGTGGCAGTTGCGTGATGTCGTTCGCCGTGGCGACAACGAACACCGGCGCTGTTTTCTCCGAAAGCCAGGTGAGGAATGTGCCGAATACCCGCGCTGTTGTGCCACCATCCACGGCGCCGGAGGTTTGCGAACCGGCGAAAGCCTTGTCAATTTCGTCCACCCACAAAATTGCGGGCGCGACAGATTCAGCGACCGCGATCGCGCGCCGCACGTTTTCCTCCGATGAACCGACAAGGCTGCCAAACATCCGCCCCATGTCGAACCGCAACAGCGGCAGTTGCCAGAGATTCGCCACCGCCTTCGCGCATAAACTTTTTCCGCAACCTTGCACGCCGAGCAGCAGAATCCCCTTCGGCGGCGCGAGGCCGAACGCGCGCGCTTCCGCCGTGAACGCCACGGCCCGCTTTGCCAGCCAGTCCTTCAGCACGGCCAGCCCGCCCACGTGGGAGAAGCTCTCCTCGGTGGCGTAATACTCCAGCAGCCCGCTTTTCCGGATGATCTGTTGCTTCTCGGCAAATACTTCACCCACATCATCGCCGCTCAGGCGCTCGCCTTTGACGATGATGCGCGCGAAGACATTCTCCGCCTCACCAATCGTCAACCCGAGTGCTGCCTGCAGCAGCCGTTCGCGCCCCGCATCGTCCAGCTCAATTCTCACCTGCTTGAACTGCTTCACATCCGCGATGATCCGGTCGAGCAGTTCGGACAGATCCTCGCGCGTCGGCAACGGATGATTCAGCACGGTGATTTCCTTTTCCAACTCGGCGGGAATCTCCAGCACCGGCGACACAATCAGGATGGTCTTGAAACTGTTCTTCAGGTGCAGCGCGATTTCCTTGAGCTTGCGCGTGACGGTGAAATTGTTGCGCGTCAGGAACGGGTGGAAATCCTTGAAGATGAAAATCGCCGGCTCGACCTGCTCGATGACTTGATCGAGCGCCACGACCGGGTCCTTGGTCGCCGCGTTGCGGAGTTTTTGCGATTGGATGGAAGTTCCCGCCGGCACGATGCCCGTGCTGCAACTCCACTCGAAAACTTTCTTCGAGCGCTTCTGCGCGATGTCGAGCACGAGCGCTTGCACGCGCAATTCCTCGCTGCTCACGAGGTAAAGGATCGGGTAACGCGCCCGGATGAGGGTCTCGAGTTCGCTGGCGAAGTTCATGCCTGACTCAACAGAAACAAACGGCAGAAACGGAAGAAAGCAATTCTTTCATCTTCTTTTGCTCCGGCTGAAGTTTCCAATCATTCACTCAAGATTCGACTTTGCAATTACGTTTCTAGTGATACGCCGCCATCATGCCGCCGGGCCAAGGAAACATCGGAGTTCTCCACGCATCAATCCACGATCGCCCGCTTCAACCAAGTGACTCCGGTAATGTTCTGCTTGTCAAACTCGTCGCGGAGTTTTTGTGAAACCAAAAGGCGAAAATATTCGCAATTCAACCGGAACACATCTTTTCCGGCGATTGCGGGCCAGTGAAGCTTGTAACCCTTGCCACAGTCGAAAGTCTTTCCTCCAGCCGCGTAGGCCGATGGCTTTAAATACTCATCCGGAATACAGTCCAGCTTCTCATACAGATTAACGACAAAATAGTCTCTCAACAACTCCTTGCCCGACGAGAGTTGTAGATAAACGGGCGCGGAAAAAGTTTGAACCGCCCCGGTGCTGTCCAAAAACAATTTTGTTAGCCGCTTGCTGCAAATCATCCAACGGTTGGAGCAAAGCAAATCTGTCGGACGAGCATTCTCTTCAAGGAAAAACGAAATCTCATCGGCTGGCCAAGGTTGCTCCACTCGACAACTGTTTAGCAAAGGAGTCTCGTCAAAACTCCCGAGATCATACCTGACAATGGAATTCGCCAACAGCCGATCGTGTAACTCGTAGCAAAAGCGCTTTGAGCCTTTCTGGCTCGCGCTTCGCATCTTTGAAGTGCTCGGCAGGCAAAAGGTTTCGCTGTCGTGTTGTCCGTATGCTACTTGGACTTCCCGAGTGGCGCAGATTGCCGCAAGCTCTGAAGCCCTTAAAGCCGAATTCAGGATGAAGTCGTTTATGTCCTCGACAGCAATTTCAACTTTCGGAATGACGCAGGAGCTGGAATTCTCCCAGTCCCAGCGCGAAAGTTCGCCAAGGTGTTCGGGATCTTCGGGATCGAAATCTGTCAATCTCGTGCGCTCGTAACCTGTGGTGAAGAATTCAATCCAACCTTCACTTCCCGTGGCATCGCAGCATCCGTTCCATTCGACATAGATGAGTCCGATGCTCGCAGGCAGGTTCTTAATCAATTCTGTAAGCCAACCCGCGAACTCAGCTCTGGCTTTGGCGTTGGGGCTCATTCGATCTTTTCACGCAGTTTGGCATCCACGCTCAACTCCCGGTGATCTTCTTCCACCACGACTTCGGCGGTTTGGGCTCGCGTTGAATAGATTCATCGAGCCGCTTGGCGATGGCCGGCGGCACTTGTGTCCGGCCGGCATCGTGGCGGAGCAATTCTTCGGCGCTGGCGAACTCGCGCGCCTCGGTCTGTTGCGACTGCGTTTCGGAAAGTTGTTCCTGCTCGCGCTGGGTGAGTTTCTTTTCCTGTTTCATGACGGCCTCATTCAGTCTTGGCAAACGCAGCGGCAAAAGCTTTCCGCGCGCGATGTAATTTCCCGCGCACCGCATCGGCGGTCTGCTCGGTCAGCGCGGCGACTTCGTCGTAACTCAACTGCTCATCCGCGACCAGCAGCAGGAGCAGCCGATATTCCTTGGGCAATTCCTCGAGCGCACCCTGAATGCGCTGCCCGAGTTCCTTCGTTTCCAGCACGCGCAACGGCGAATCCGTTCGCGCCGGCGCAGTTTCCCACACGGCGTCATCGGCGTTGCTGATGAGATTCCGGCTGGCCCAACTCTGGCGCAGGTTCAGGCAATGATTGACCGTGATGCGGTAAAGCCAGGTGCGATGCGAGGAATCGCCGCGGAACTCGTCCCACTTGCGGTAGGCTTTGAGAAAGACATCGTGCGTGGCGTCCTCGGCTTTTTCGGGATCGCCCAGGTACCGGAGCGCGAGATAATACACGGCGCGACTGTGCGTGGCGTACAGCTCGGCGAAATCGCGCGGCGCGGAGGGCAACACCGGCGGGTGGGCGGCGGCTGGTTCGGTCAACGCATCTTCCACAAATGATTCCACGCCCATTAGACCGGGCACCGGGCGGGAAGTCACGCGAAAGGAAAGTGGCGACGGAGCAATGAGCGGCGGGGAGAGGTTTGTTGGGACGCTCGCCCTCTAAAACGATGACACCTCTCGACACAACCAAGGATTTTTTATAAGCAGAAACTGATGAGCGAATCTGTTCCGAACTACGTTACGTGCCACTGCCAACATTGTGACAAGGGAATTGAGTTCGATGCCAACGGACTCACACATGAAAACAACATTGTGACCTGTCCACACTGTCGACGGGAAACGGTATTATCTGTGCCAAACAACAGATTGCCTGTGCAGACTCAAGCGCAGCCACAAAACACTGGACTCAATCCTGACCTCTGGCGGGATTTGCCAAATTCCGATGAGGATGAATTGACACACCATGAACTCCGGGGAACGGCCACGCCAAAGCAGGTTGCCTATTTGACATACATGGGGGTAAAGAACGCTGAGAGCTTAACCAAACAGCAGGCTTACGACCTAATTGAATCGAATCGTTTCTTCAGTGAGCCGCAGAGTATGGCCGAACTTGAAAGGCAGCGGTCACATCAAGCGAGCTGGGACAAGAAACGATTGATGCTTTATCCGGATATCTACGCCTCTGAATTGAAGGAATATCTGCATGACAAATTGCCGAATGAACTGCACGCATTCGTCCGAGGGCAAGTCGTCGGGGCATCTGAACGGCTTACAAAAACGAAAATTCGGGAGGTGGTTAAGTTCTTGACTGACGAAGATGCGAACTGGTGGCATCGCGATGATCACCAAACAGTTTTCTTTGATCGGCTGCAAGTGATATATCCGAGTTGTTGTGACGGACGCACACCCGACAAGCAAACCAAGCCACAGGTATATTCCTCAATTCAGATATCAACTCCTGCCAAGAAAAAACCAGGCTGTTTGGTTGTGTTATCACTCGTTTTTCTGTTCATCATCTTGTGTGCCATCTTGACGTTGTAGGACGGGGGTTTTCATTTTGAAGGCAATGTAAAAGCCATTGCCCACTGCGGCGAGTCGCGGGGTGAAGTTGGGCGGGACGGTGGCCACGGTAGGTTTTCCCAAAATCGGCTTGCAAGGCTTCGCGCCCAAGCTGGCCTAGGGCGAGATCGCGTCGCTGTGCGGCGCGGGAGATAACGCGCGGTATTTTCAGATCAGCGGGGCGGCGCAGTCGGAAATTCGGGCGGGGCGTTGGTGGACTAGCGCGGGAACGTAGTGGGCTCGGCGGCGGCCAAGATGAGCGCGCGGGCCGCGCTGGCGTCGAGCGGGGCGCTGCCGCAGGACTTGAATTACGCGGTGAAGAACAGTTATCGGTTGAGCTTCTTGGAATCCGTGCCGGAAGTGGCCGCGAAGTTGAAAGAGCCGAACGCGAAGGAAAAGAAAATCGAGGACGTGGTTAAAGAGGCGGATTACACGGCGGTGTTGGAGTTGGCTTACTGAGCCGAACTGACAGGAAAATCAGTGACAGGAAAATAGTTTAACTCAGCGTTCCGATCTTCCTGTCACTCATTTTCCTGTCATGGCCTCTCTGAGCCGGTAGCGGCGGCAGTGTTGGTGCTGGTCCATTGATC
>CAYWCK010000260.1:0-7789 GCA_964456685.1 uncultured Bifidobacteriaceae bacterium
TGATGCGATGAATGTCGAACCAAATGTCCGAAAGCTCCACGCGCTCATCGTCGCCTTGCGCCTTGCGGTCGCGCACGCATTTGGCGCGGAGACAGTATTTCGGCGCGTCGGGCGGCAGCACGGCGTCCAGGGCGCTGCGTTTGCCCAACCCGGCGTAGTTGAACACGGGTTTCGCGCCGGGCTTCGTGAAATAAAGCAGCGCGTAGTGCGCGGGCATGAGTTTGCCGCGTGGGTCGGAGAGCGCATCCCACGCGATCCAATGGCGGAATTCCAGGCGCGAATTCAGAAACGCCGCGTGATGCAGCGCCCACTTGGGCAGGTTGAGCACGAACAACGCGCCGCCGGGTTTGAGCGTGCGCGCCATGCCGTCGAGCCATTGATTGCACCAGGCGATGTAATCCTGATCGGCGCGCGCGTCGTCGTAGTGATTGTAATTCTTGGCGAGGTTGTACGGCGGGTCGGCGAACACCAGATCGAAAACGCCTTGCGGCTGCTGATCGGCGAGTTCGTTCAAATAAGCGACGCAGTCGGCTTGCAAAACTTGATCCCGCGCAAACGGAGCGTCGGTCTCCGATCCGGCGCGTTCCTTGGTCTGTTCAACGACGAGCCGGGCCGGAGTGCGGCGCTCCGCTTTCTTCGGCGGCAATTGAATCACGTGCAATCCGCTCACGCCTTCGCTGGCCGTGAGGGCGCGAACGCGTTCCAACACCGCCTCCGGTGCGATGGCATCCCGGAGCCGCGCCTTGGGCAAATCCCGCCACACGTCCGAAAGCGCCACGCCTTTCGGATTCATCAGATGCTTTTTGCCACCCCAATCCTTCACGTTCTGGCTGCACGCTGCGCAAAACGCATGCGCCACTTTAACGTCCGCAGTGTTCAGCGGGGGCGCGGAGGATTTTTTCCCAGTCGCGCTTTCTTTGAGGAACATCACCAGTCCACGATGCGACGGCTTCAACGTCTCGCTGCGGGGCGTGTCGTCGAGGTCGAGCGCAATCCAATACTTGAACGCCATGTGCCAGGTCTCGCCGCGTGCCGCGGAGAGCTTTTCGGCCCAATGCGCGAGTTCGCGCGGCGGCCCGTAAACGAACAGGAGTCCGCCCAGCGCCACGATGCGGACGCACTCATCGAGCAGGTGCAACCCTTCGGCGCTCAGTTCGGTGCTGACAATTTCGCCGGCCGGTCGCGGCTCCGAGCTGGTGCTCAACAAAACCACGCGGCGGCTTTCCGAGCCCTGCTTGCGCACGGCCTCACCGCTGGCGGTGGCAATCTGTTCCCAAAATGAATTCGGCACGCGGTTGTTGTAGCGGAAACGCGTATCGGCGAAAGGCGAAAAGTGGCGCCATGAGATTCAATGGCGGTGGTGCGCCTCGCGCTGCGAGGTGCTCTTCGCTCGCAGCGCGAGCGAACCCACCTTGCGACCAGCCGGCTTCATTGCCTTGCCGTTCATTGTCCTGCCTTCCATCATCCGCCCATGCGCATACTTATTGCGACAGTCACGGCGGGCGGCGGACATCTGGCGGCAGCGGCGGCTTTGGACGAAGCCTGGCGCGCAGTGCGGCCCCGTGATGTCGTCGAGCGCGTGGACTTGGTAAAGTTTTTCTCGCCCCTGCATCGGAAGATTCATGCCGAGGGCTACGTCAAGCTCGTCGAACGCGCGCCGGAACTGTGGGGCATGATCTTCGCCAAGACCGACAGCCCGAAGGTCGCCCGCCGGCTCAACAAAATTCAAAACCTTTTCCCGTCGCGCTCGCGGCAGCGGTTCGCACAATTCGTGAAACAGTTCAAACCCGACGCGGTGCTCTGCACGCATTACGCCCCGGTGGAATTGCTCGGCGAGATGAAGAAGAAATCCACGGCCGCCAGTCCGTTCGTGGCGAGCGTCGTGACGGATTTCGAGGCGCACGCGCTGTGGATGGGCGCGGGCGTGGACCTCTATTGCGTCGCTGCCGAGGAAACCAAGGCCCGGCTCGTGGCGCGCGGTGCGGCGGCCGAAGATGTCGTGCCTACCGGCATTCCGATCGCGGCGAAGTTCTCGACCAAAGTGGACGTGCTCGCGGTTCGCAAATCCCTCGGCCTGCGCGACGACTTGCCCGTGTTGCTCGTGTTGAGCGGCGGCTTCGGCATGGGGCCGGTGGGAAAGATTCTTGGCCAACTCGACAAAGTGGCCGCCGAGTTTCAGACGGTGGTTGTGTGCGGGCGAAACGAAGAATTGCGGCGCGAACTGGCCGCGCAAGATCGCAAGCATCCCACACGCGTGCTCGGCTTCGCTGCGAACATGCACGAGTTGATGGCCGTGGCGAATTTGATCATCACCAAGCCGGGCGGACTTACTTCTTCCGAAGCGCTCGCCGTGGGCAAACCGTTGCTGATTCTCGATCCGATTCCCGGCCAGGAAGCCGCGAACAGTGATTTCCTCCTCGAACGCGGCGCGGCGGCGAAGGTGAACCGGGTTGAAGACGTGCCGTTCAAAGTGGCACAGTTGCTATCGTCCAAGAAACTCGCCGAGTTGGCGAAGGCCGCCGCGGCGTTGGGTCAAGTGGATGCGGCAGCGAACATTTGCCGCGCGGTTCTGCAACGGGCCGGCAACAGAAATTGAGGCACGACCCCATGGCGAAACCAACCTGCATCGAACTGCCCGGCGTCGAGCCGATCCCAATCCTTTACGAGGATCGCACAGTCATGGCCATCGACAAGCCGCGCGGCTGGGTGCTCGTGCCGCACTCATGGCAGAAGACCAAATGGAATTTGCAGGCCGCCATCGTCTCATCCATCAGCGCGGGCGATTTCTGGGCCCGCTCCCGCAATCTGAAATTTCTCAAGTTCGTGCATCGGTTGGATGCGGAGACAACAGGCATTTTGCTCTTCGCCAAAAGCCAGGGCGGAGTCGAGACGATTTCCGAGCTGTTTGAAACGCGGCGGATGGAGAAAACGTATCTCGCCGTCGTGGATGGCGTATTGAAGCCGGATGAATGGACGTGCCGGCTCAAACTCGGCCCCGCGCCGGGGCAAATCGGGCGGATGCGCGTGGACGAACGCGAGGGGAAAGAGGCAGAGACGCATTTCCGCGTGCTGCAACGCCGCGAACATATGACGCTCGTGGAAGCGCATCCCCTGACCGGACGCACGCATCAAATCCGGGTTCATCTCGCGGAGTCCGCCAAGCCCTGCGTGGGGGATGAAACTTACGGGCGCAGTCGCGAGCGATTGAACCTCGGTTTGCGCGCGGTGCGGTTAGTCTATCCTGATCCGTTCACGCGGCGGCGGGTGGAGATTCGCGCGCCGATGGAAAAGTTTTGCCGAGAGTATGGATTCGAGTGGAAGGAAGATTCAAGTCATGGGCAACCGCGTTAATTACGAACCGAAACTCAAACCGCCCACGGAGCTCGCGCCGAATCCGTGGCTGGAAATCCAGCATTCGCCGATTCATGGCTCGGGCGGTTTCGCGCGGCAGGCCATCCCGAAGGGCACGCGCGTCATCGAGTATGTCGGCCAGCAGATTTCCAAGAGCGAATCGTTGCGTCGTTGCATCGCAAACAATCCCTACATCTTCACGCTCACGGATGAACACGATCTCGACGGCGACGTGCCGTGGAATTCGGCGCGCTTTATCAATCACAGTTGCGCGCCCAACTGCGAGGCCGAACAGGAAGCGGAGCACATCTGGATCATCGCGCTGCGCGACATCGCGGCTGGTGAGGAACTGAGTTTCAACTACGGTTACGATCTGGACGAATACCGCGAGCACCCGTGCCGCTGCGGCGCGAAGGACTGCGTTGGCTTCATCGTCGCCGAGGAGTTCTTCGACCACGTGCGCAAACAGAACGCGGTGGCTCAGTCGTAATTTCAACCGCTGATGCACGCTGAAAGGAAGGGCTGAAAGCCCGGCAAATGATAGCCCAGGGCGACGCCCTGGGTTAATCGTTCAACAAAATATTAAGCCCTGTAAGGGCGGCAGAATCGTCTATCGCGATGAGTTGGTGAATCAGTTGAAAATTGCACCGAGGAAATCGGCCCAGGCTTGCGCGCGCAGGCGGGCGGCTTCCGTGCGCTTGGCGGCGGCGCGGGTGCGGACCTCGCGCAACTTGCGGACAATCTTCCGCTGCACATCCAAACCTTCCGGTAGCGGAACGGGCGCGGTGCGGATGTCGGTCGAATTCAGAGTTCCCAAGCCCGTCGTCGTTTTGGCGTTGCGGAAGAAGTGCATCCGTCCAGCCTCGGTGTTGAACCATTCCATCAAAAATTCAGGGTCGGCTTTGGTTTTGTCTGGGCGCGCTTTGATGATGTGGTTCTGGTGAACGCAGTCAGCAATCTCGCCATTCCAAAGCGCCGCGCGTCCAAGTTCCGATTTTGTGCCGTTGCCCTCCACGAAAAGAATGTCACCGGGTTCGAGACGCAATCGCTTCATTTCGCGGTCGGGGACATTGATGTATTTGATTTCCGTCAAGTCCAGCCCGCCGCGCCGGACATTCGCCACGCGGAGATATGGCCGCGCGTGTTCGCCGGGACGGTTCGACGGACATTTTTGAAGTCCGTAGGTCACGCTGCCGATGTCTTCCAGGGATATGAAATCAAAGGAAGATTCCGGCTGGCCGTCACCGAGCAATTCGTCCTGCAAGAAAGCTTCGTGACTCCAGCGCTCCATTTTGCTGTAGCTGGCGATTTGAAACGGCTTGCGTGGCAAGTCCGGTGGCGGGACAAGGCCGAGCGCGGCTTCAAATTCCTGAATCGCGCGTTGTTCCAAGGCGGCTGCGTCGGCGTCCAGTTTCGCCACTTTGCCTAGCGCGTGCTCGTAATCCGAAACCAACCGTCGTTGTTCTGGCAGTTCAGGCAACGGAATTTCCAACTCGCAGAACGTATCGCCATCAACACGTTTGCGCCCGCTCGTGCCGCTCGCCGCTTGTTTGAGTAGGTGTTGGAAATTCGGCGAACGAAGCAGCACCGCGAGGTAACGCACGTCCACTTGCTTTGTGTCCGGCACGAGGACGGGATACTCGCTTGTCACCACGGCTTGATTTAGTTCTGAAGGCAAGAGACCAATCGCGCCATTGCGGACATCAATCTTGGAATAAACTAAGTCGCCCGGAAACACGGCAAACATTGAGCCTTGGAACGGTTCGGTGCGGTTGCGTAGTTCGATTGAACCGTCAAAGTGAATGGTAATTGGCCGGTAGTCCGCAAAGTCATCCGGCTTCACCGACTTTCGGCGCGGACGCATCACGTCGCCAATCGGCACGAGTGGAAACGCGGCTTCCCAGGAAGCTTCGCTGCCCGGAATCCAGCGCTCCAGTTCCTTCCAGGTTGTGACGCGTGCAATCATGCGAAAGCTGGGCGGTGATTTTCTTTTGATCCGGCTTTCACCCACGCCTCAAATTGCTGGTAGCATTCCAAAACTTTGGGCAAATCGTCTGGCCCTTCCGCGCCGGTGGAAGTGATGCCGACGGCTTCCGGCGCGGCGGTGAAAACGGGATAATCCAGCAGCGTGCGGACTTCCTGCCAGAGCGCGCGGAATTGTTCGCGGTCCACTTTGCGCAACGCGGCGCGCAACTCGCGCAGCAAATCGGCGGCGCGCTCCTCGACTTCTTCCGTCCAGAGTGCGTCAAATTTCTCGCGCAGCTTTTTCGCAGCCGCTTTGGCTTCCTTGTCGTCGGCTTTGCCTTCCCAGCGCGGCTTGAGAATTTCCGTCTGCACGACACCGCGCGGATACGGCGGCGGTTCTTTCAATTTCCATGTGGGCAAGGTGCGCTGAATGCCCAGCGCGGAAAGTTCGCTGATAAGCTCCGCAATTTTCTTGTCGCCTGCCGAGACGATGGCCGGGCCATGTTTCGCGCACAGCTCGGCGCGACGGGTGTTGAATCCAGCGTCCAGCTTAGCGTGAGCATCCTCCCACGCGGTTTTCCATGCAGCTTCATCTTCGGCTGTGAATTTTTTCAGGAACACGAGCGACGCTTTCACGGAAGCATCGGAGGATTTGAACGTGTCTTCCGGCAGGCTGATGACGGCGAGCAACTTCGCCTGACCTTCTGCCCAGCGGCGTAACCAGCCGAGCGAAGGGTTGTTCAGATTGCCATCGGGCAAAACGATGCCGAGCCGTCCACCGGGCTTGAGCAGTTGTAGGCAGCGCTCAACGAAGACTATTTCCGTCGGGCGGTTGGGCTTGTCTTTGCCGATCTCAAACAAATTTAGGATGGATTCGTCGGCGTTGGCGGCGTGCAGAATTTTCCGGTGCGCCTCCTGCCAATCCGGGCCGTAACGCTTGCGGCAGCGTTGCAGGTATTCAGCGGATTCGGGAACGCGGCTTTGCTCCGTCGCGCCGACTTTCTGATCTTCGCCCACGTTGCTGCCGAACGGCGGGTTGGTGAAAACGAGATCGAAACGGCCGGGAAACACGCCGTTGATGTCGAGCAGTCCGTCGTGATAGTGGATGCCACCGTGACCGTCGCCGTGCATGATCATGTTCATCTTGCTGGTGCGGGCGGCGCGAGATTCGGCGTCCGTGCCGAAAATGTAATCGTAGGCCAGCTTGCGGATGCGGCTTGGCGGCTCGGATTCTTCCGGCTCAAGGTCGCGGTTCAACGCCGCGAACGCCTCGGCGATTTTCTTGGCCTCGATTTCCTCCGGCAGTTTGAGTTTTTCCACGTCGGCCCGCGCGGCGGCCTTCTTAGTTTCAACATCAGCCTCAATTTTGTCGCGGACATGCTCGAAGGCGCGGATGAGAAATCCACCCGAACCGGAACACGGGTCGCAAACAAGCTGGCCTTCGTGCGGATCGAGCAGCTTGACCATGAAATCCACGACGGAGCGCGGCGTGAAATACTGGCCAAGTTCTCCGCGAAAGGTGTCGCCGAGAAACTTTTCAAAGGCGAGGCCCTTCACGTCATCACCGGTGGCGGAGAGGTTGAACTTGGCGAGTTCCCTGACAATGCGGCGAAAGGTGGCGTCGGAAATTTCATCGAGCTTGTCCTTCTCGCTGAATAGTTCGTCTTGCTTGTAGTGATCTTTGGTCTGCTCGAAAAGTTGGACGTGAACCGGCTTGTCGTTCGGTAGCCGCGTCTTCTCGCGTTGATCGAGAAAATCTGTCGTGAACGTGCCCCAAGTGCCGGTGCGTTCGATATACATCTTCACGAAGAGAATCTTCGAGATTGTATCGAAGGCTTCACCGGGTGGCATCTTGTGGTTGTCGCGGAGAATGCAATGACAGCGAAAGAGCAGGTCACGGAATTCGTCGCGGCTGAATTCGCGCGTGGCTCTTTTGATGGCCTCAATCTTGTTGGCATCGCCCCAGTCCGATGCCTTGGGCAATTCCGTGATGGGAACGAGCTCGCCCGGCAGACCGGGAACGACGCGGAAGAATGCGGTCTGCCGCTCGTTGTGCATCACGAGAAATTCTGCACCGGATGCGCGGGCGTAGCTTTCGCCCTGATAAAAATCCTTCTGGTGAATCGTCACGTTCTCGGCCTTGCACTCGACGACAATCTTTGGCGACGGACGCGGCTTGGCGTTCCGTGCGGCAGGCGTGTCCCAAATCGCAATGTCGGCCTTGGAACTTTTGCGACCTGATTGTGTTTTTTGTTCGTCGAGCATCTGCTCGAACGCGTAGCCGTAGTGATGGCGCAGGTGGAGAATGAAAGCCTGACGAACGAGTTCCTCCGGCTTGGGTTCACGCCAGCCGCCCGCGCCATTGTTCATCAGCGGACATTCGAGCCGACCTTTCGCGTCGCGCTTGGGCTTGGGAAGCACCGAGGTCAAAGCTTCCTCTAGTTGAGAGACCGACTCCGTAGGCTTTGGATAT
>CAYWCK010000261.1:0-7746 GCA_964456685.1 uncultured Bifidobacteriaceae bacterium
GAAAGCACCCAGCCGATTTGCTTGTCACTCAGTTGAAGGTCACTGGCGATCTCGCTTTTCGCCGAGGAAATACAAACGCGGTCCACGTAGAGCAGGACCGAAAGGAGAAACATCCCCAACACGAGCCAGTAGCGCGTGGCAAGGAGCGGGCGCTGGTTGCGGGTGGTCACGCGCGTGTGGGTTCAGCCACACGCAATGGCCGGCCGGCGTGCGGAAGTAACGGGCGCAGGCGTCCGCGCCGTCGCCACCGAGGGGCCGTTGCCGTTGCCATTGGCGCGCGGCAAATTCAGGAGCCGCCGGGCCTCGGCGAGGCCAGAATGCCCAACCTGCAGCACGGGCACGCGGACTTCGTGTTTGATCTGCGCGAGACTGATCTGCCCCAGCACCAGCACGTCCACTTTCCGGGCGAGCCGGTCCATTTCCCGATGAACGAGTTCGTTGTGCTGCTCAATCTCTCCGGCGAGCAGATGCTTAAAGGCCTTCTCGTTCACGACAATCTGGGTTTTGATCTTCACCCCAGCCTCGGCAGCGGCGTAATTGAGCTGCCGCACGGTCGCTGCTGGACTGGTGGGCACCGTCGCAATGATGCCGAGCCGGCGCCCGAGTTTCACGGCTTCACGGGCCATCGGTTCATCAATGTTGAAAACCGGAATGGACGTATACTGCCGCGCGATCCGGGTGGCTTCGCCCACGGTGGTGCAACTGCACATCGCCACATTGGCCCCGAGTGATTCCGCAGCAAGGACATAAAACTGGATGCGTTTGATGACGGCACTGGTCGCACCGTCATGAGCCAGCGATTCCGCGAGCAGCGAATCGTCCATGATGTTCACGACTTCCACATCCGGATTGCGCTCCAACCAGGGTTGGACGAAAGGTTCGACCACCGATTTGTTGTACCAGCTCACGGTATGAATCAAAGCTAGCTTCTTCGTTTTCATAGAAAAGTAATTCTTAGGTGGCCGCTGCAAGGCGGGCTTCGCTGGAGCGGGCCAGCGGTTTCAGGCCAATGAGTTGACGCGCTTGATCCGGCCCAACCACGGCACGACCAACTCGTCCAGCTTGTTCAACGGCATCCGCCACCAGTTCGACGTTGCTGCGCGCGCGCGTGCCGTTGCTGAGGAACGGACTGTCCTCGTAACCGACCCGCAGGTGCCCGCCGAGTTCCATGACCCGCCGCAAATCGGCCGCGCCGCGTTGATGATGGCGCACGCAAAACCACACCGCGCCTTTGGGAAGATGGTCGAGGAATAACTCGAGGTAGCGATCCTGGTACGGCAGCGCCGCCGGCACATCGAACACGAACTCGAAAACATACGGCGGCTTGAGTTCGCCATCGGCGACCAGGCGCTCGTAATTGATCAGATGGGACAGGTCAAACACCGGCATGGTGGGAACGATTCCGGCGGCATTGAGTTTGCGCGTGTAAAAAACGATATCCTCGTAGCGGTTCTGGTAAACCCCGTCGAACATGTTGATCGAACCAAGATTGAGCGAGCCAAGTTCGACTTCCGGCACGGTGAAGGTAGCGCAGCGCTGGTCGAGCGTGTGTTCGGGCGCACCGCCGGTGGAACCTTCAATGATGATGCGGCTCGCGGCGCGCACTTGCTGCATTTGCCGGCGGAACAAAGTGGCATCCACACTCTGCAAATGATTCTCGTCGCGCGCGTGCAGATGCACGATGGCGGCGCCGGCGGCAGCGCATTTAAGCGTCTCGGCCGGCACATCCAGCGATCCGGGAAAACGTTCCTCCTGCTTTTCGCCGGGCACCGGCGCGACACAAATCATGATGGGCTGCTCCATATTTTGCCGTGCCAAGGAAGCTACGCCAAATCCCCGGAGCCACCTAGCAGGAATCCGCAAAAAACTCGGACGAAACTCCGGCGCCTGCCGCGAATGAAATTTGGGCGGGCGTCCGAGATTTTTTCCTGTGGTGGAGAATTATCCAATTTTTTCACCGGTTCCTACAAGGCAACTGGGCGGCGGCGTCCTAGGCTTTGATCGTGCATCTCCCGCTCCCAGCCGAACGCAGCGGCTCGCACCGGACAACGGTGACGCAATGCCGGCCATGGGCCGCCTTTACGTTAATCGAACTTCTGGTTGTCATCGCCATCATCGCAATTCTTGCGGCAATGCTGCTGCCCGCGCTCTCGAAGGCAAAACGCCGGGCGATGGGAATTTCCTGCATGAGCAACAGCAAGCAGCTCGTGACGGGTTTCATCATGTGGACCCACGACAACGATGATCGTTGTCTCTACAGCTGGTCGGGCGCAGATCCCAACGGCACGCCAGCCTGGTGCGACGGGTGGATGGGTTCGCCGCCGGACGCGATCAATGAGGCGCTGATTCGCAACAGCCCGACGTTCACGTATCTATCTTCGTTGCAGGTCTTCCGCTGCCCAAGTGATCGGTCGGCGTTCTTTTTGCAGGGGAAAAGCAATCCGCGCATTCGTAGTTACTCGCAGAATGGCTTCATTGGTTATGCCGGCGGTTACACCGCGCCCAACTCGCCACCATTCAAGAGCGTGGTCAAAATGGGCGACCTCACGCGCCCTGGACCTTCGGATGTTTACATCTTTCTCGATGAACACGAGAACAGCATCAACGATTCACATTTCCTGCCGTTCAAGGATCTGAAGGCGTTTGGCAATCAGGCCTGGCTCGATACTCCCTCCGGCCGCCACGGCAATGGCACGGGCTTCGCGTTCGCCGATGGCCACGCGGAAGTTCACCGCTGGTCGGACAGCAACGTCGAGAAAATCGCTTACGGCGCCAACAACACTCCAACCTGGCAACCCGGCATCGTCGGGCAGCCCGGCCCGCGCGATTTTGCCTGGCTCACCAACCACATCGCGCCACTGCAATAAATCAACCTCGCTCTCCGCAGTTCAACCCCAACCCCCAACCAACAAAATCAATGAAAGTAAAATCCCTTTGCACAACTGGTGACGGTTGTTCAAGCCCGCGCCTGCTCGCCGGACTCAGGTGTCTGACGGCTCTGTTGTTGTCCTCCGTCCCCTTGCTGGCTGCGGTACCAGCGGATCCGGCGGTGGAACTGCGCTTTCCCGAAGGCCCCAGTGGCAACGGTGCGAACATCACCAATGCCAGCAGCGTTATCAGCACGAACACGGGCACCCTCACCGGCTTTGTGACGCTGATGCAGGACACGGCGAACTCTTGGGAGACAAATACCTTTCCGGTATTCACGAACAAAGTCCCCGCCGGCACCTACGTCCCGGCGAACAATGACTTTTCGATGGACATGGGACCAATCTCCGGCAATTCCAGCGCCGGCAATGGTGGTCGGGCGTTGGACAGCACGGCCAGCCTGGCGACCATCGGCGCATTCGAGAAGCTCACGATCTGCGGCTGGGCGAACGCCAACTCGCTTCCCGGAGCGCGCAGCCTCAGCCTGGTCTATGCCTTCGAGACCGTGGGCGCTTCCGGGTTCGATCTCCAGGAGAATCTGGACGGAACGATTGGCTTGTTCATCAATGGCTATGAAAACGATCCCCCGTACTCCACGGTGCGGTTGACGGGCAGTTCCAGTTACGCGAGCAACAACTGGGTGTTCTTCGCCGTTACTTACGACCCGACCTTGCCGCAGAAACAACTGAAGTATTATTTTGGCCGTCCGGACAAACTGGCGGCCTTGGACGTCGCGGCGAACTACGTGCCGGCGTCTTCCTTGGGTGCGGTTGTCACTTACACCGGGGCACTCAATGTCGGTAATGTTTCAACCTTGGACGGCGCCCGCAACGCCACGGGAAGCGTGAGTCACCAGTATCGTGGATTGATCGACGAGGTTAAAATCTACACGAATGCCTTGAGCATTGATGAAATCCAGCAAGCTCAGGTCAATTCCATCGTAGCACCCACGCCCGCGACGTTCCTCAAACAACCCGTGAACACGGCGGCTCAAGCAGGTAACAACGCCACATTCACCTGCGAAGCGACCGGTTCGGGCGATGTGACTTACCAATGGCGGACCAATGGCGTGCCCGTGTCCGGCGCGACCGGCACGAGCTTCACGCTGACGAACGTGCAATTGTCGGATAGCGGCAAGTTGATCAGCGTAGTCATCTCCAACGCGGCCATTACGCCACCAGGTTTGGCGAGCACGAATGCGACACTGTCCGTGATTCCGGCGGACCCGAAGATCGTGTCCTTTTCGTTCTCGGGCACGACGGGAATATTGACTCCGAATATGGGTTCCATTGCCGGTGACGGTCGGTTGCGGTTGACCGGCGGCCTGCCACTGATCATCACCAGCAACAGTCCGACCGGACCCTATGCGCCCAGCGCCGTTCATAATTTTGAATCGCTGAACCCGGGTGATACCGCGGCCCATCGGGCTCTGGATATGACCAACAACCTTGTGAGTTCGGTCGGGAATCTTGGCAGCATGAACGGCTTGACCATCTGCGGCTGGTTGAATTCCGCCAACTCCACGTTCCGCACCACCAGCACCGGTCGCGGCAACGCAGTCGTCAACGCCAGTCTGGGTGGCGCGAATGGTGGCTTCGTGCTGGCCTACCGTCCCAACACCGCTGCTTCGACAACTTACTTTGGCGAAAACGGCCGCTTGGCGTTGTGCGTAAACGAATGGCCAGCCGATCCGCTAGCCAGCCAGATGAGTTCGTTGAACTCGGTCCCGTTAAGCTCTAACACCGCCCCGGCCAACTGGATTTTCTTCGCGGTGACCTACGACGGCACGCTGGGCGCGAACAATCTTAATTATTACTTCGGCAGTCCCACCAGCCTGGCGGCTTTGGATTCAGTTTCGCCGCAAACCTACGCGAAGGGTGTCATCGCCGCCACCGGCCCGCTCGCCGTGGGCAATCACAACTCCAGCCCGGGCGATCCCAACACCGCGATGCCGGGCAATCCCACGGGAAGGACCGTCAGTGGGGCCAACGGCACGATGTGGCGCGGCTTGATGGATGAAATCAAAATCTACAATCGCGTGCTGACGCTGGCCGAGATTCAAGCCGCTCAGGTTTCGCCCGCCATGCCACCGTATCTCTTGCAACAGGTGGTGACGAATTCCACTGTGCTCTCGTGGGATGGCGTCTGGCAGCTCCAGTCGCGCACGAACTTGTCCAGCGGCAACTGGATCAACGTGACCACGCCGACAAATGTTTCCGGGACGGTTCGCAGTCTGGCAATTCCACCCAGCGCCGAGGCCGAGTACTTCCGTCTGCGCGGGCAATGATTGGAATGGTGAGTGGGTTTGAGGTTGGTTGGTTGTGATGCGGGCCGGCCTGGGGAGCCGGCCCGCACTTTTGATAACGGTGGTAACCGGACTTGTCCGGTACGAATTCATGAAAATCAGATGGCAGTTTTTAGCGAGGTTGATGCTCATACTGGCGGGAGGTTGGGCGGCTTCGGTCGCCAATGGCGCTGAGGTCAAAGCCAAACCGCCGGCGTTTCCCCAAGCGGAAGGTTTCGGGATGTATGCCCAAGGCGGACGCGGCGGCGCCGTGTTGTTTGTCACCAATTTACTGGATTACGCCGCCGGGGAATCTCCCATCCCCGGGAGCTTGCGCGCTGCGGTGACGGCGGAAGGTCCGCGCACCACTGTTTTCCGCGTCTCGGGTTTGATCGCGCTGAAGTCACCGCTTTTGATCACCAAGCCCTTTTTGACCATTGCCGGACAGACGGCTCCGGGCGATGGCATCTGCCTGAAGGACTATCCCCTGATCGTTCGGAACACTCACGACATCATCCTGCGTCATCTCCGCACGCGGACCGGTGAGAACATGCGCGCCGAACTGGATTCGACTTCGATGGACGACGCGCGCAACGTCATCGTGGATCATTGCTCCGCCAGTTGGAGCACCGACGAAGTCTTCTCGCCCGAGGGGCGAAACATCACGGTGCAATGGTGCATCATCGCGCAGGGCTTGGATCGTTCCCTGCACCCCAAAGGCAAGCACAGCAAAGGTTCGATCATCCGCGGGTACGACGCCGGCGTGACCTTTCATCACAATCTTTACGCCCACAACGCGGATCGAAATCCGAAAATGGAAAGCATACCGGACCTGCCGGGGCTCTTGCTCGATTTTCGCAACAACGTGATTTACGACTGGGGTTATCAAACTGGATACAGCGGCAAGGAATACGAACGGCTGAACTACGTGGCCAATTACCTCAAACCCGGACCTTCCTCGGCGCGCAATGTCCGCTTCGCCTTTCGCCCCGGCGGCGATCGCACCAAAGTTTTCCTGCGGGGAAACCACATGGAGGGATTGCCGGAAGCTGATGCCGACAATGATCACCTGATCAAATGGGACTTCCCTGGATGAAGTGCGGGTGCGGCATCCGTTTCCCGCGCCGCGCGTGATGGCTCAGACCGCCGAACAGGCGTTGCCGTTGGTTTGTGCCGGCGCGGGCGCCACGTTGCCGCGTCGCGATCGGGTGGATGAATTAATTGCCCGCGAAGTCATGAGCGGCGGCGGTCGGATCATTGACAGTCAGGATGATGTTGGTGGCTGGCCGGAATATGCATCGGCACCCGCCCCCGCAGATCACGATTCTGACGGCATGCCGGATGAGTGGGAAACCGCGCACGGTCTGAATCCCAAACTCGCCGAAAACAATGGTGATGCCGATGGCGACGGCTACACAAACTTGGAGGAGTTTCTCAACGCTACCGATCCGCAAAAAGCAGACGCCCTGCCTGACCCGGCGGAACATGAAGCCGCGCTACAGGCGGTGGCGGCGCTGAATGCGCAAATGCTTCCCCAGATTCAAGCCGCTGCCAAAAAGGAAAAGCGCGTCGAGGCCGAACGCAAGCCACAGGAGATTGCCGTGAAAGTTTCGCCCGCTCCGGGCCACGAGGTGAAGCGAGTTGAAGTCGCCATCGCCAGTGCGCCGGCCATGCCGATGGTGCTCATTCCCGCGGGCACGTTCATGATGGGTTCGCCCCCGACGGAACTGTTCCGCGAAGACGATGAGACCTTGCACCGCGTCACGATCACGAAGCCCTATTACCTCGGCGTATATCATGTCAGCCGGGAACAGTTCGCGGCCGGCATGAACCAGACCGCTCGGTCGGTCAAGGATGGGAATTTGCCCGTCACTGCTCCGTGGAATGAAGCGACGTGGTTTTGCCGCAATCTCTCCCACGCGACCGGCCGCAAATTCCGCCTGCCCACCGAAGCGGAGTGGGAATATGCCTGCCGCGCCGGCACGACGACGCCGTTCTCGACGGGCGAGACCATCTCAACGGATCGCGCGAACTACAACGGCGACCGCGTCTATGGCCCGGGCAAAAAGGAAATCTACCGCGATCAACTAACCCCGGCGGGAACATTTCCGCCGAACCCGTGGGGCGTGTGTGACCTGCACGGAAACTTCTTTCAATGGTGCAGCGACTGGCGCGCGCCTTACCCGGCCGGCGATCAGGTGGATCCGCAAGGTCCGCCAACGGGCCGGCGAAGAGTGATGCGCGGCGGGAATTTCAGCAGTCACCCGACCTACTTGCGCTCGGCCTTTCGCTACGATTACGACCCCAAGGTGGATTACGGCTTCCGCGTAGTGCTCGAGCTGCCGGTCGAACCGAAGTGATGAGATGCACGGCTGCCATTCTCGGCATTTTCCTGGCCGGCCCGGGAGCCGTGCTGTTTGCGGCGGGCCAACCTGCGTTCGCTGGCGCGGAGGGTTTCGGCGCCCTCGCCGTCGGTGGACGCGGCGGTGACGTTTATCAGGTCACCAATCTGAACGATTCCGGGCCCGGCTCGC
>CAYWCK010000262.1:0-7725 GCA_964456685.1 uncultured Bifidobacteriaceae bacterium
ACTTTCATTCCCCGGCTTGTTAGGAAAATCCTCCTGACTGCCGCTCTCGTAACAGTCGTTCGCTTGGGGGCGTTGGTTCCGCTCGCCGCTCAACCAGCCCGCGTGCTCGGTGTGGACATTTCCTACTGGAATTGCGGGACCAGCAGCGGCGGAATTTCGCAGGCAAACTGGAACACCGCCTACACCACGGGCCAGCGTGTGTTCGTGCAGATTCGCGCCACGCGCGGCGGCACGACGGGCTTGGGGCAGACCTCGGGCACTCCCGGCAACCCGACGCAGGAGACATTGAGCCGTCGCTATGACGACTCGCGCTTTCTGCAAAACATCACTCGCGCCACAACCGCGGGCATGATTGCCGGCCCGTACCATTTTGCCCGTCCCGACGTCGCCGGCAACACCGGGACGGACGAAGCAGATCATCACATTGAAATGGCGGGCGTCTTCATGCGTCCGGGCTACATGATGCCCATGTATGACATGGAAGCGATTTCTGGCACCGACTACAACGGACTCAGACAATTCGCGCTCGATTTTTCGGATCGCATTTATGCGGTGATGCAAATTCGTCCGTGCGTTTACATCAACGGTCAATATTCGGGTTACCTGGACAGCGGCGCTACCATTGCGCAGAAGGATGCCTTCGCCAAACCGCCAGCCTTCACCCCCAGCGTCGTTGGCCCAGCGTTCCCGATGCTCTGGAACGCGCGCTATTCCGACAACACCGCAACGTGGACCAACATCCCGGTGCAAACCGGAGAGCCGAAGACGACCTACACCACCGTCAGCGCGTACTACGGCCCGTGGGATGATTATGGAAACGCCGAACCTTGGACCTTCTGGCAATACGCGAGCGTTGCCTCCGTTCCTGGTTTCAATGCCGTTGATGCCAACATCGATGTGGACGTGGCGCACGGCGACATCGAGTACGTGCGCAACTATCTCGTGCCCGCGGTCTGGTGGAGCGACGTCAGCGGTGATTGGAGCACGCTCACCAATTGGAACAGCGGCCAGCCCGCCTCGGCGCCCATCACGCCACTTGATCAAGCGGCGCCCTACCCTTACACGACCAACGCCCTGCCCACGGTGCGACTGCCCGGTGCAGCGGGAAGCGGTCCCACTTCCGGCCAGTACGACACAGTGATTTTGGAACGGCCGAATAGCGATATTGTCGTCACGCTCGCCACGGGCACACATAACATCCGCAAGCTCTACATGCGGGAGACCTTGAACCTTGTCGGCGGTTCGCTCACGGTGAACTATGATCCGGCCTATCGGGCCAATGATTCCACCGAAGTACTGCACGCCGGCCCAATTTCCGCGCAGTTCTCCGGCGCGGTCGCGCTGAGCAACAGCGCCAGCTTCACGGTGAACACTCTGCAAGTGGACACGAATCGGATCTTCAACCTCGCTGGCGGCACGCTCACGTTCGCGGCAATGAATCTCATGCCGCATGCTTCCTCGCCGGCAAAACTCTTGGTGAGCGGGGATGTCACGATCAACCCTCTGACCAATACCATGGCCACCGTCGCCAAAGGCGCCGGCACCGGGACATCAGGATTTGTGGACCTCGGTGGTGGCACCCGGATTCTTACGATCGGAAACGGCACGAATCTCGTGGACTTGACCTTCAATGTTCCAATAACCAACGGCGGGCTGACGAAAGCGGGTTCGGGCACGCTGCAAGTTCTGTCGAACAATACGTATACGCTCGGCACCACGATCGATGCGGGCAAGTTGCTGGTCAACAACACCACGGGCTCGGGCACCGGCACTGGTGCGGTCACAGTCAACAACGGCGGCACCTTGGGCGGCAAGGGTATCATCGCCGGCGTGGTTACAGTGAACGCGGGTGGAACCATTTCCCCAGGTACTTCCATCGGCACGTTGACCTTAAACAGCGCGCCCGTGTTCAGCGGGACGAACTTCATGGAGATTAATGCCAACGGCGGTTCTCCACTGGCGGACAAAATTGTTCTGACCAGTGGCACCATCACCTACGGCGGGGTGCTTGCGGTGACAAATACCGGCGCGTCACTTGCGGGTGGCGAAGTGTTCACTCTCTTTCAAGCACCCGCTTACGCGGGCGCTTTCGTGAGTTCCAACCTTCCCTCGCTGGCTGCCAATTTGAACTGGTTCACCGGCGCCCTTGTCACCAACGGAACCATCCGGGTGAATCGCAAGCCCACGATCAACGGTCCGCTTACCTTCTCAAACACTGCCCCCGCCGTGCTGCAAATTCCCTACTCCACACTCCTGGCCAACGCTACGGATGCCGATGCCGATGTCCTGACTTTGGCAGGGCTCACACTCACGACCACTAACGGTATTCCGCTGCTCACCAACGCCACTTCGGTCACCTATTCCAACCGCGCGACTGTAAACGACCAATTCAGCTACGTCCTCTCTGACGGCAAAGGCGGCAGCGTCACCGGACTTGTCAGCATTGTGAACCTTGGTTCTTCACCCGCTGCTCAATTTACCAGCACTCCAACTTGGACGGGCAGTTCAGTTTACCTGCAGTTTTCAGCCGTGCCGGGCTGGACCTACTTTTTGGATCGATCGAGTGGGTTACCCTCAGGTTGGGTTACGATTTGGACGAACATCGGCCCGCCAGGCGGAAGTTTTGATTACACGGACGATTTTCACGATTTGAACCAACCGCCTGCTTCCGCTTTCTACCGCCTGCGTTGGCAGCCTTGAAGAGAGCACCGATCACCAACTCGAAAGCGGAGGTTGTGGAAGGAGAGATTGGAGCCAGCTGCCGGGATTGAACCGGCGACCGACGGTTTACAAAACCGTTGCTCTACCGCTGAGCTAAGCTGGCGTCCGAGAACTGCATGCGCCCGACGCGACCACCGGGCAGGACATTATCGCACCGATGAGGCCAAGGCAAGCCGACGGCATTCTTCGCACCCATTTTGCACGATGGCTTGGTTGGATTTAGAATCGCCCGTCCGATTCCCAAGCCTGCCTGCTCACTCGGAAGCGGGGGGCATCGAAACCTCTTCTAAACTCCCCCCGGAATCCCGCCGATGACCAGATGGTCGGTTGCGTTTTGAGCGTGCGGTGTGCTTTGAGCCGCCGTTCTGGTGAACTAGCGGAGGGAGGACTGGCGGCATAAATCGCCAGCCTCTCCGCAGAACATGCCGCCGGGGTCGAAGTCGGCCGCAAATTGCCTCAACCAGCTGGGTATCGGAACAAAACCGGACCACGAGCAAAGCCAAGTCGTAATGCTACTAACATGAAACCTCAAACCGCCTCGGTCGGGATCGCAGCCATGCTGATGGCGCTCGCGGCTGCCGTCGGCGCCGAGACGCCTAACGGCGCCACCAATCGGGAAGCCGCCGCCCTGGCGGGGATGAGCATCGAGCAACTGCTCGGCGTAAAAATCGAGACCGTTTATGCCGCTTCCAAGCATGAGCAGAAAGTCACCGAGGCCCCCTCGTCCGTTAGCATCGTCACCCGCGATGACATCCAGCAAATGGGCTATCGCACGCTGGCCGATGTCCTTCGAAGCGTTCGCGGCATCTATGTCGCGTACGATCGCGGCTACAATTTCATCGGCGTTCGCGGGTTCAACCGCCCGGGCGACTACGGCGGGCGCACGCTGATCCTGATTGATGGCCACCGGTTGAACGATCCGATCTTTGATGACAACTTCGCGGGCACCGAGTTTCCGTTGGACATGGATCTGGTGGAACGGGTGGAAGTCATCCGCGGGCCGGGATCTTCGCTTTATGGCGACAACGCTTTCTTCGGAATTGTCAACGTGGTCACCCGCCGGGGGCGCGACCTCCAAGCCGCTGAAGCCTCGGCCAGCGCCGGCACGGAGGATTCATTTTCCGGACGCTTCTCAGTCGGACATCAGTTCACCAATGGCGTCGATTTGCTGCTTTCCGGAACGTATCAAGAAAGCGCCGGTCACACGCGGCTCTACTTCCCGGAATTCCAGGATATCAACAACGGAATCGCGGAGAACCTCGACGAACAGCGGATGCGGAGTGTTTTCGCGAGCCTGAGTTGGGGAGAATTCACGTTTGCGGCGGCCTTCGGTTCGCGCGACAAGCAAAATCCCACCGCCCCGTACGGCACCGTCTTCAATGATCCGAACTACTGGTTGCGCGACGATCGTGGTTTCGTGGAAGCGCGTCTCCAGCACCAATTGGCTGACGAATCGGAATTGAAGCTGCGGCTCTATTACGATTATTACGCCTTCGACAGCGACGGGGCGTTTCCATACAACTACGACCCGGCGAGTCCACCGGGTGCGATCACCATAAATCGCAGCTCGGACCACTGGCATGCGATCGGGGGCGAACTGCAATTCAGCCGCCCGCTCGGCGACCGTCAACACCTGACGGCCGGCACAGAATTTCGCTCCGACCAGCAAGTGTCACTGCTGAACTTCGATTTGGACCCGCCGGCCGTCTGGCAGGCCTCTGATCGCTCCCCGGCCAGCGTGGGCGTGTATCTTCAGGATGAGATTGCGCTGCGAACGAACCTGATTCTCAACGCCGGTTTACGTTACGATTGGCACAGCGAAACCGGCGACGCCTGGAATCCCCGCGCCGGCTTGATCTACAACCCCGACGCGCGCACCACTTTCAAACTGCTGTACGGTGAGGCCTATCGCGGCCCCAACGCCCTCGAACTCGGTTACAACAGTCTCGGCCTTAAAGCCAACCCACACCTGCTTCCGGAAACAATTCGCACCTATGAGGTCATCATTGAACACGCGTTTGACCGGCATTGGCGTGGCAGTGCCTCGTTGTATTGGAATGAAGTCAACGGGCTGATTGACCCCGCTTATGACGCGACGATCAACGATTACATCAACGCCAACGTCACGGATGCGGTTGCCCGTGGATTTGAATTGGAACTGGCGGGTCGCTGGGAATGCGGCGTACGCACACGCTTCAGTTACACTTACGCCGACGCGCAGGACGCAAACCTTGACCAACGCCTGAGCAATTCGCCCGAACATCTCGCCCAGTTTCAACTCGTCGTGCCACTCTACCGCGAACACGTATTCGCCGGATTGGAAGTTCAAGCCATGAGCAGCCGGCTGACAATCAGCGGCGCGCGTTGCAGTTCCTACGCTGTCGCCAACTTCACGCTGTTCAGCCGCGAACTTGTTCGGAACCTGGATTGCAGCCTCAGCCTTTACAACCTCTTCGACACCCATTACGCGGACCCGATGACGGTGGGTTACAAACAAGACAGCCTCCGCCAGGACGGACGCAGCTTGCGCTGCAAACTCACCTATCGCTTCTAGCCTCGTGAACACCTCGCCCCCCCATCAACAAACGCGCGGATGCGGCATTGCCCGCCCGTGGCTTTGGTTGTTGGCGTTAGGCCTCTGGCTGGGTGGGCATGCGTTGGCAGGCGAGGAAAAATACAGCGCCCGTGCGGTCAAAGCCGCCTTCGTGGTCAACCTGATCAAGTTCATCGAGTGGCCCGTTTACACCAATGACACCGCCACCAACCAACTGACCTTGGGTGTGCTCGGCAGCGCCACGGATGTGGAAGCGTTCGAGGCCGCGGCGCGCCAAAGCGTCGCGCTGCCACGGGCGATCGTCGTTCGCAAACTCGGCAGCCCCGCGGAAGCGAAGCATTGCGATGTGATTTACGTGTCCGCAGAGGTGTCGCCCGACACTCTGCTGAAATCCCTTGAATCCGCTCCGGTCCTTACCACCAGCGATCATGAAGGCTTCGCCGGGCAAGGCGGCATGATCGAATTGGTCACCGGCGGACCGACGTTGCGCTTCGATGTGAATTTGCAGGCGACGCAGAAAGCGGGACTCAAGATCAGTTCGCAACTGCTGCGCCTGGCGCGCCGCGTCGTGCCGTCCTCGGGAAAGGCGTCGCCCTAATATGCTGCGCCGTCTCCGCAACCTTTCCATGCGCAGCAAGGTGACGCTGGTCATCCTGCTCACGACCGTCGTTGCGTTGGTGGCGGCCGCCACGGCGTTCTACGTTTTTCAATTGGGTAACTTTCGTCGCGAATTCGTCCGCAACACCACCGTGCTGGCTGAGGTCATCGCCAACAACAATCTCGCCACCGTGACCTTTGAAAACGCCGAGGATGCCACCGCCCTGCTCCAACTCGTCAGTGCGCGACCCGACATAGCCCAGGCCCGCATTCAGTTGAAGGACGGCCGGGTGCTCGCCAGTTATGAACCGCACGCCACCCGCTTGCCGCAACTGGATTACCCGGAAAATGGCCACGCGTTCGTCGGTGAATTTCTGCTGGTCACCCAGCCGATTGAGTTGCATGGCACGAGACTGGCGCAGTTGCAAATCTGCTCCGAGTTCGCGGCGGTGTATCACGACAGCATCCGCGTTTACCTGGCGATTCTCTCCGCGGTCGTCATCAGTTGCGGCCTGCTGGCCTTGCTTCTCTCCGCGCGTCTCTCCCGGCTCATCACCGATCCCGTTCAACGTCTGACTTCCATCGCCCGGGTCGTCACGCAGACGCAGAACTATACCGTGCGCGCCGAGCATGCTGCGGAAGACGAACTCGGGGTGCTCGCCCAGACGTTCAACGAGATGTTCGCCCGCATTCACAACAGCAACGCGATGATGCAAAACCAGATTGCCGAGCGCACGCTGCACGCCGCGGAATTACGCGAGGCCAAGGAACGCGCCGAAGCCGCCAGCCAGGCGAAGTCCCAGTTTCTTGCAAACATGAGTCATGAAATCCGCACGCCCCTCAACGGCGTGCTGGGCATGCTCCACTTGCTCGAAAAAACACCGCTCCAAGCTACGCAGGCACGTTACATCAATCACGCCCGCGGCGCCGCCCACGCTTTGCTTACCGTCATCGGGGACATCCTCGACTTCTCCCGCATCGAAGCGGGGAAGCTGACGCTCGAATCCGCCGCCTTTTCTCCACGCGACTTGATGCACCAGACGGCGCTCCTGTTTGCCGACCGCGCGGAACAACAGCAACTCGAATTCATCGCGGACGTTGCCCCGGCGGTCCCGCTCCAAGTAATCGGCGATGCCAATCGCCTCCGCCAGGTGCTCATCAATCTTATCGGCAACGCGCTAAAATTTACCCAGCAAGGCCACATCGCCGCTTCATGTGCTGTCGCCGCCACAGCTCCGGACGCGGTCGTCCTGGAATTCCGCGTGCGCGACACAGGCTGTGGCATCGCCGCCGATCAACAGGCGCACGTGTTCGACGCCTTCAGCCAGGCCGACAACTCCATGACGCGCACCCACGGCGGCACGGGCTTGGGCCTGACCATCTGCCGGCAGCTCTGCCAGTTGATGGGCGGAGACATTACTTTGCGCAGCACTCCCGGCGCCGGTTCAGAATTCACCTTCACAGTTAAGCTTCGGCCCGTCGCGGCCGCCGCCGCGCCGCCAGCGCGAAACTGCAGCCTCAAATTGCTCGTCGTGGACGACCAGCCCCAGAGCTGCAATTTCATCCTCTCGCTCGTCCGCACCTGGCGCGGTGAAGCCGCCGCGGTCGCCGATCCCGTTGCCGCGCTGGAACTCCTTCGTGAGGCCGCGCGAACGGGGCATCCCTTCACCGCCGCACTCGTGGATTGGAATATCCCCGGCCACTCGCCCGCGGTAATCGCGACGAAGTTGCGGAGTGATGCGAACCTTCCTCCCCTGGCCTTGGTGCTGCTCACGAATGCAATGCCGTCCGAGTCGCTTGAAACCGTGGCGCGCAATCATTTCGCTGCAACCGCAGCCAAGCCATTGCGGGCT
>CAYWCK010000263.1:0-7712 GCA_964456685.1 uncultured Bifidobacteriaceae bacterium
TACAAGGAGCATGGCGTGTTGATGCACCATGAAGCGGAGGCCGAGCGGTTGGCCACTGAAAAGCGCGAGGTTGAATTGCAAAAGTCCAAACTTAATATCGACATCAATTACCGGGAAAGCGTCGTGGCGGACAAGCAGGTGATCGCCGATGCCTTGCTACGTTTTGAGCATGTAATGAAGAGCCTCCCCGCCGAGGATCAGAAGGACCTCACGCGCGTCTTGATCCGTGAAATTTCTGTTAAACACTTTGACCCAGAAAAGAACCAAGCCCCGAAGGAAAAGGGGGTGTTCAGCACCAAAATCCGAACTAAATGGTATTTGGTTAACATTTCACTTTTTGCAAATGACTTGATTCCAACCAATTATAAAATCGGCGAAATAAGTTCGGATTTGAAGCGAATTGGCTCCAGAGGAAGGACTCGAACCTTCAACCACACGGTTAACAGCCGCGTGCTCTACCATTGAGCTACTCTGGAACCCGAACGGGCGCGCAATTTACAAACCGCGCCGGACACCGTCAAACGGATTCTATGCCCTTCCGGCCGACATCTTCGCCGGTCCGCATTCGCGCATGGCGTTGTTACCGCCTTTTAGTTAGGGTCGCGGTTGCCCTATGCAAGAATCTTCCGCCATTGTGCTCAAACGGGACTGCGCTGCGGTCCAAATCCCCGCTGGCCACCAGATCACCCTGCCCGCCGGCACCAGCGTGAACGTCACCCAGACATTGGGTGGCAGTTTCACCGTGCAAGCTCCCGGGGGACTCTGCCGCATCGCGGCGCAGGACGCCGATGCGCTGGGCCTCACCGTTGAAGCCACCGCCGCGCCCGCAGCCGGCAAGGCGGACGAGAACCAGATTTGGGCCACACTGCGAACGTGT
Organism: uncultured Bifidobacteriaceae bacterium; assembly: GCA_964456685.1. Taxonomy (GTDB): domain Bacteria; phylum Verrucomicrobiota; class Verrucomicrobiia; order Limisphaerales; family JADLHS01; genus CAYWCK01. The sequence goes on from CAYWCK010000263.1 coordinate 878, forward strand.
TTCGATCCAGAAATCCCGGTAAACATCGTGGACTTGGGATTGGTTTACGACATGCAACTTACACGCCTGCCCAACGGACAGGGCAGTGTGGCCGTGAAGATGACCCTCACGGCTCCAGGTTGTGGGATGGGACCAGCCATCGCCGGCGACGCACAGGTCAAGTTGCTGAATCTTCCGGGCATTGATGACGCGCGGGTGGAGATCGTCTGGGAACCGCAATGGCATCACTCGATGATCACGCCGGAAGGCAGAAAAGTGCTCGGGCTGGATTAAAGTCCCGCCCCACCGCAGCGCCTGGCAAACGAGCGCGCTGAAGCGGGACGGGAGGCGATAACGTGTTTCCTCATTCTGCGAGTTCGATCTGCCCGACCCACATCAGATTTGGGCGCGAGGGATGGCCGCCGCCCGCCAATTGATAGATACGAACGAAGCTGAAGGCCGTTTCGGGTAGAGGATGGCTGCTGACGACAGATTGGTTGTTCTTCACGTCCGCAACGGTCTGCCATTCATCGCCGGCCTTTTCTTTGACCTGGATGACGTAATCGCGGGAGACCCACCAACGGACTTTTTCGTCGCCGTTGGTGTCATAGGCCCAAGTCACCTGAAAGCGACCGCCGCGTTGGGGTTGCCCCAATTGAACCTCGATGCCATGCGTCGAGTCCTCCTCCTCGGAGGCCCAGGCGGCTTCCTGCCAACTGAGGTCCTTGCGACGCTTGATCCCGTCCACCACCGGAGTGAGGTAATACTCCGCAAATGGAGCTGTCGCCATGAGCTTGGTCTTGGCCGGCAGACCGTTGCGGGCCGCGTCCAGGACAACGGTCAGCGAGCCGTCCAGTTTGAGTTCGACGGACTTACCCTTGGCGGCTGATTTGTCCGCTGCGAAAACAGCGCCGACAAGACCGGCAGTGAGCAAGATTGCCGCGCCGGCTGCGACCAGTTTGGTGGCAAGATGTTTATGAGTTTGCATGGTTTTCATGTGCTTAGGATTTGGGTTTGGATTTACGGAGTTGTACGGGAAATTCTTGGCTTCAGGCAGGAACCCGCTGCAAGCGCCGGCCACAAGGTTGATTCACAAATCGAGTTTGTTCGCCACGTTGCTGGCAAAACCAAAAGTGGCGCGCGTCGAGTTGGTTTGATGGGAAATGGATGTTTCATTTCTTCCATCGGTTCAGCGTGACAAGGTTATCTGCACCGGGCCGAGCAAACCCGACACCGTGCTCCCGCGATAGCGCGTCGGAACGGTCGTGTAGTGATTGGCGAGCGTGTTGCAGACGAGTACTTCGATGCGGTTCGACCCCGGCTTCACGAGCGGCGTGATGTCGAGCGTCCACGGTGGCGCGACCTGGATGCCGGCCCGCCGACAATTACCGCTAACCCCCGCGGACGCAGCGACTTCGCCGATATAAAAAGCGACTCGCTTTGCCGCCGCGAGGGTGACGGTTTTGCGATACCAAGCGCCACCGGAGTAGCTCAACAAACCGTTGTTCTGCGCCCAGTCGCCAAGCGCGAACTCCCCTGCCCCACAATCCAATTTGATCGGCTCGACGAATGCCGCACCACCGTAACATCCACGGTCCTGTTCGACGCGCAGCCAGACCATGACCGGCTTGGCCGAAGGTCGCTTCAGCTTGAAGCGGGGCGATCCAGCAAGCTGCACACCGTCGGCCCAAACTTGAACCTTCCCGCGAGCCTTGATGTTGAGTGCGCGCAACCCGGGCGGAGACTCGAAGCGATACCAACCAACTGGCGTTGCCTCCTTGGGGCGGACGTCAAAGGGCAAAACGGCGGGTTGATTCCACCAACCCGAGGCGAGCGCACCTGGCCGGGCAGTTGGAATTTCATTCGTCGCCACGACGAAATAAGTCGCGCCAGGCTGATCGTAGTGAAGCAGCAACGGATTCGCGCCGGCTTTCAGATTCAAGACCTCACCAGTTACGATCTCGCCATTCAGAAACACTCGCTTCGGCTTCAATTCGCCGGTAAGCGCGCGCGCGACCATTGCGCGCGGCGCAATGACCGTCGTCCAGAAAATGCCGTCCGCGCCGTTCGTCACGTAGCGCGTGCTCGTGCCGGTACGTTTCGGCGCGCCGATACCGAGGAACTCGTCGTGCAGTTGCTCCTTCAATCCATGCCAACCCTGATGGCCGGGATCAGTTTCCATGCCCCAACGCCACGAAAACTCATACGCGCTGCCCGCGTGGCCGGGATTCGAAACGTCCGCTGGGAAATTAGTGAATTGCAAGAACTGCGGCCCGAACGAACAGGTAACTTTGCGCCAAGGCCCGTTCGTCTGGTCACCTTCGCAATACCAAAGCTGCCGGACTTCCGCGCCAATCTTTTCGCGCGTCGGCGGCCAATGAAAATCCCCGAAGCGATTGTCGCTCGTCGGTTGCAGCTCAAACTCCCAGTCGCCTTCCAGTCGGATTAGTTCGGTTGCCAGTTCCGGCTTCCGCTCGGCGATCGCGGCTCGGCCCGGGCTGAACACGATCAGTTGGATTTCCTTTTCGGTGAGCGGGAGCTTTACCTTCGTCACTGTGGCGCTTTGCGCAGTGACCACCAGCGGTTGCGTCCCGCCGGTCCACGGATTCCACAACTCAACTTTGCCCGTCGCGCGAAATGAGCACTCACTATCCTTTCGCGCGTTGTAGATCGCATAAATCTCACGGCCACCAATTTTCCGATGCTGAACCATCCCTCGCCCTTCGTAATCCCGCGCCGGCACGCGGGCAAAAGCATTCGTCGTTGCGCCATCAGGAAATAGTTCCTGCACCATCGCGGCCACTTCCGGATCGTCACGGCCTACGCGGTCGCTCGCTTCCGGCAACGCGCCGAGCGCGATGACAGTTCCGCCGGCGCGTTTGAATGCCAGCGCCTTGGTCAGCGTGGAGTGCCGCACCGCTTTCATCGCCGGCAGAATCAACACGCGATATTTTTCTCCGGCCACATGCAGTTCGTGGCCGACAATTTGCGCGCGGTCGAGCGATTCAAAATCCATGAAATCGAAATCCACCGACCGGTCGTAAAGATCCTGGCCCGCGGTGAAAGCGGTCTTCACCGAGAGCTGACCATCCATGCCGGCCTCCATCGGCGCCACCGGATAGAGGATCGCCACGTCGCAGACGTGATGCCCCTGACTGAGCAGGAAGCTCAACCGTTGCACGCAGTCCATGAAGCCGCGCAGATGCCGCCAATACGGCATGCGGAACGTATTGTCCGGCGGCGCCCACTCCCACCAACCGCCGTGCGTCGCGTAATACATGCCGTGAATGCCGAGGAGAGTGTAGCCCATCACGAAATCAGCAAAGGTCGCGTCCACCAAGCCCGCCGATGTCGTGCCCCAACCGCTGCCGTAATAGCCTTCGAGCCACACGCGCGGCCGTTCGTAAAGATGCGCGATGGAACTGGCGACCTTGGCCTTGATCAAATCCTTGCCGAGGCCCGGCTGGTCCGCGCCCGGCCCTTGGTTCCAGCGTTGCGTGCGGAAGTAGTCTCCGAACTCGGTGACATCGCGACCGCGACCGCCATGATCGCAGCCCATCGTCATGCCGCGCTGCTGATGCCAGTCGAACACTGGCTTGAAAAAACCTTCCTCGCTCAACGCGACCTTCACATCGCTGTAATCCAGCCGCACCTTGGGCGTGCGCGGCCCGATGTCCGTGAATAGCGCCGGCAGTTCCGGAACAATGTCGTAGCCCTTGCGGCGTTTAAATTCCTCGGCGAAACGCGCGTTCCACAACTTGCCGGCCACGCGAAATTCCAATTCGTCCGAGAAAAAGAAATTCAATCCCTTGCCACCCTTCGGCCCAAAGTGGTCTTCGAACTGGCCGAAGAATCTGCGCGCGTACTCCGGCCCGGAGAGCGGGTGCATCGGATCGAGCGACGGCTTCACCGTCTCGGCGACGACGGCGATCTGGCGGTCGTCGATGTTTGTCACCCAAACCGCATTGGGCGGCACGTTGCTCGTGACCAGCCTGAGCACCTGACCGTTTAACTCGGGATGCTCGCGCAGCAATTCGTCCAAGCGCCAGCCCTGACCGATTCCCAATGTGTAGTCGCTAAGGCTAATGCCCGCACCTTGTTTCCTCGCGGCACCCATGAACCACTCTGTCAGCTTCCACCAGTCCGGCGAGAACAACGCTGGATCGCTGGGATACGTCAGCCCGTAACTCAATCCGCCCTGATCCGAATGCGAGTAATTGATCTGGTAGCCGGCGACGCCCATCCCCTCCATCTGCTCCAATTCCCACCCGAGCCGTTCTTTGGTCAACGGATCGCCAATCCACCAAAAGAACGGCACGATGCCAAATCCCGGCGGTGCCTTTTGAAACCCCGGCAGCGCGTCAAATTTGGCAGAACGATTCGCCTGCCCCACCGCCCAAACGGGAAACGGCGCGACATTCGCCGGATCGCTGAATGCGAGATCGCTCGCGCTAACACGCAAGACACCCAATGCGATCGCGCCCAGTGCAAAACAGACGCAGGGCCGATTAGCACGAAAAATCTTCACTTGTAGTGAACCCGTGATTGCTCAGAGCTTGCGAATCCAAATGTTGCGATAGCGAACGGGATTACCGTGATCCTGCAGAACGAGCGGGCCTTTGGTGGCCACGCCCTTCAGTGCCGAGGCGGTAGTGGATTGTCCCTTCACCGGAATGTGGTCCTGCACCAACACGCCGTTGTGCAGTACAGTGAATGAGCCCGGCGCAACGGAACCATCTGCCTGCGGTTTGGGCGTGTGGAAAATGATGTCGTAGGTTTGCCACTCGCCAGGCTTGCGGCATGCGTTCACGAGCGGCGCCGCGTTACCGTAAAATGCTGCCGCCTGCCCATCGGGATAGGTTTTGTTCTCGTACGAATCGAGCACCTGAATTTCGTAGCGGCCCATAAGATAAACGCCGCTGTTGCCGCGACCTTGATCCTTCCCGGTGACCACCGCGGGCGACGCCCACTCCACGTGCAATTGCACGTCGCCGAATTCCTCTTTGGTGTAAATCTCACCCGTGCGCGTGACTTCCATGTAGCCGTTCTCAACCTTCCAGCGCGCCTCGTTCGTCTTCACGCCATGCCAGCGAGACAAATCCTTTCCATCGAACAGCACGATCGCATCGGCTGGCACGCCGCCGGGTGGACCGGGATCAATCACCGGTGGCTCGGACACTGGCGCCTTTTCAGCAGCGAACAGATCGCCAGCACTCACGAGCACGGTCGCGGCTAATAGGAAATTCAAAAGGAGATAACGACTTGAGCATTTCATTTTGGACTTGGTGGTTGAACGGAAATTGATTTGTTGGTTGTGGCAAAGCCGACGTCGTTCGTGCTGAAGCGGATTCGCGCGAAGCACTCGGGGATATGCGAATCCCAAACTCCGTGGCGCGTCCACACCCAGCCGCCGGAATCCTTCGCCGGTGGAGCTTCCTTGTACGAATTGAATCGCGAGAAATCCATGCGCCACTCGTCGCCGTCGCGCGGCGGCAGTGCGCGATTGTCCGACTGGGCAAGCCACTTCATGCCACGCCAGGGAAACGCCAGTTCGACGGTCCAGCCACGATCATGGTCGGAATCGTTGTTCAACGTGCCATCCACGAACACAGCCGTTCGTAAACCGGGAAACGGCCAGTCCGGATGTCGCAAACGATTACCACGCGGATGGGTTGAGAAACCAACTCCGTTGAACGGTTTGAGCTGGGCACGCGCAAACTCCGGCGCCGCGCCAAAGCCGCCCGACACGTAGGCGTCCTCCCAAATGAAAAACATTTCGTAGGTCGTGTTGAGCGCGTTGATCTCAAATTCAAAGTACGAATCCCGACCTGCCACAAAGAACTCTACGTCGTTCTCCTGCCAGATCGGTGCGTTGTGATTCGTGAAGCTCGCGCGCACGAACGGCTCCTCGACGAGGAGGCGCTGCAGGTCGCGGTCGGGGTGCCAGACGACCGTCACCCGCGTGTCGTGCAGTGTTGGCCCGCCCGTGATGATGTCCTTGAAGCGCGGCGAAGTCGGTGCAAGCCGCCAAAAGGGTTCATCCAGCTTGCCGTCCACTTTCACCGGCTGCCGGATGTGATAAGCGGTGTAACTTTCGATTTCGTTTTCCGGGCACGGGAATTTCCATTCGCCGGCCGAAACGGAAAGCGCGAACACCGCAAGAATCGTTGTCAGGGCCGAGGCCTTCATTGTTGGGCTGCCAATTTCCCATCGCCCGGCAAGCGCAACGCAGCTGTAAACGCCAGATCAGGATCGCCGCGACGTAGCATGGTTTCACAGAGCACCCGCAGATCCGGTTGGAGTTTGTGCCTGGTGCTCTTGCCAGCGAACGAAAGTTCCACCGGCTTCTTGAAATCAACGAGCCGGCTGTCGAGCAACACCACGCCGCCGGACAGATTCTTCGTGGTGACCTCAAGGTGATTATTCTGGCACGTCGCGTTGAATTCCTGCCCGCGCTGCGGCGCATTGGCATGCAACCAGAAGAAGTCAGTCACTACTTGATCGGTCAGCGGCCACGTCAGTTCGCGCGGCACGGGATTGCGAACCGCCGGATACATTTCGGCAATCTTCTCCCGATCCGGCAGCCCCGAGTGCGGATGATCCGCAATGATTGAAACCGTGACCGGGAAAACATCCTTCCGCTCGCCGCGGAGATTGGCGATGGCAGTTTGAAAATCTCTCGCCCGCTTAATGCGGCCATGATCCGTGTCCTTTTCACCAACCATGTAGGTGAACGGCGTGTTGCGGAGCGTCTGCGGTTGCGCGCCGTCGGCCGGTGCGGCGGCGCTCGAATGAATCGCCGCAAAACGATCCGGCATTTTCGGCCCGATGGCGAACGCGCCATAACCGCCGTGCG
>CAYWCK010000264.1:0-7630 GCA_964456685.1 uncultured Bifidobacteriaceae bacterium
CATCCTCACCAACCCGGACTACGCCGGTGTCATGGCGAGCTATGCGAGCGTCGGCGATCTAATCCTGGCCGAACCAGGCGCGATGATTGGCTTTGCCGGCCCGCGCGTCATCAAGGACACCACCCAGGCGGAATTGCCTCCTGGCTTTCAAACTTCAGAGTTTCTCCTCGATCACGGGCTGATTGATGCCATCGTGCCCCGCAAGGAAATGAAGGCCAGGCTCATCAGCTACCTGGATTTTTTAACCACCGGCACCAAGGCACGCGCAGCGGCCAACGCCTGAACAAGGAGTGAGTTCAGCGCGGTGAAGCCGTAGTGGCAGGAACCGTTTGCGTCGCGCCATCGGCGGTGACTTCCACTTGGCCACGAAGGATGCGGAGGACATTGTCGGCGCCACGCAGCCGCGCCGTGATCCGGTAACTGCCGGCGGGCAAGGTGCCGGCGAACTCCGCTTTGGATCCAACCGAAAAAGCAGTGCCATTCACCCGTTCCACCCGCCATTCCTGCACCGGCAGAACAGTATCTCCGCCTCCGGTGGCCCGGAGGACGAGCCGAATCGGATGTTGGTCAGGTGCGATGGGCTTCGCGGTTTGAACCAGTTGAAACTCCATGCCCGTCGAAGGAGCTGCCGGCGCGGCGGGACGAGCCGGCTCCGCTGCCCGACTTGGTTCCGGCTGGGCTGGTGCGGATTTCAATTGCGAAGGTGTTGTCAGTTCGGGGCGCGGCGTGGGCAGGTCGAGCTGCACTACGTTGGTGACTGGCAGGTTGACCCAATTGGTTTTCATCACGAGCACGGTTTCCCAATTGGTGAGCGAGATATGCTTCAGGTTGGTAACGTAAGCAACCTGCACATTGGTGCGAAACTCGGCCACCGGAATCAGATTCGTGCGGTACTCGGTGCTGAAGTTTGTGCGGAATATATCCACGACGTTGGTAATCTTCTGACGAACCCAGTTGGTGCGATACTCGTCGTAGAAGCTATTCGTCGGGATTGAGACCTTTATTACGTTCGTGATGTATCGCGGCACGTAGTTGGTCGTGCGGACGAATACCGTCTCAGAATGCTGATCGAACTGAGCATAAACCGAAGTGCACAGCACCAACAACATGAGCCACGAGGGCAAGAACCACGCCGAAAAGCCTACCCCGCATCGCCGAAGTTTGAAATTCATAGCACGTTGGTAAAGATTTGTTGCATCAATTGTCCGATCGAAAAACAATCGCCGATTCTCGCGAATAAGCCGCAGGTAAAGTGCCAGACCTGTCTGAAACTGAATCTTGGGTAGAATTGTCACCGAAGTCACGCCCCCATTTGGCCTTGGCCGGAGTGTCCTCACTCCGAAAACCACCGCCGCTCAAAAATGCAAAATCATCGCATCAAGTCGAAGTGTGTTCCGCAATGGGACACCCGACCTTTTCTAGGCAAGTATGGCGGCGGCGCGAAAGTTTTAAAAAATTGGTGCCAGAGGAGGGAATTGAACCCCCGACCAAAGGCTTATGAGTCCTCTGCTCTACCCCTGAGCTACTCTGGCAACCAAGGGAGGTAGATTTTTCACGGACAACCGGCTCCCTGTCAAATGCAATAGGCGAAACAGCGAGAATTCAGCGCCCCGCAGCCCACGCAAGCAGCTTGCCTTCCGCGTCAAATGTTAACCGCGTGGAATCCTCCTGATAGCCGGAACCAACGGTATGACCAACCCCGACTGCACTATGGCGACCGTAAAAACCAGTACCGATGGTAATTGAACTCCCACCCGAGCGGCGGCGAATCCACTCGGCAACCGTCTTGCCGTCGGAAGTTTTCGCTTGCCGGTCGGGTGGCCCCATTTCCGTAACTGCCTGGTCGAAGGTATAAGCGCCGATTCGGCTGTTCCAATCGACCTTCTTGGTGGAAGCGCATCCCAAAACATGCGCCATCAGAACCACCAACGGCAAAAGCGCGATCAAGCGGCGGGAAGACGGGCTCAAAGCTTTCATGTCGGGAAGTTAGCATTCCGCCGCGGATTTGCGAGCGACGAAAAACCCTGCCGACACCAAAGTGCGGGCAGGGTTGGATCGGTGGAAATCAATTTCAGGCGGCCTCTTCGGTTTCCAAGAAACCTTGCAAGTGCCGCACGCGCGTTGGATGGCGCAGTTTGCGGAGCGCCTTGGCTTCAATCTGACGAATACGTTCACGCGTCACGTTGTACATCTTGCCAATTTCCTCCAAAGTGCGTTCGTAGCCGTCCGCAAGCCCGAAACGCATCTCCAGAATCTTCCGCTCCCTTTCCGTGAGGGTGGTGAGCACATCACCGAGTTTTTCCTTCAGGAGGCTGTAGCTCGTGACGTCGGACGGGTTCTCGGCAGACTTGTCTTCGATGAAATCTCCGACGCTGACGTCACCATCGTCACCCACCGGCGCATGCAGCGATACTGGTTGCTGCGCCATCTTGAGCAACGCGTTGATGCGCGTGACGGGCATGTGCATTTCGTCCGCAAGCTCTTCGGGCGTGGGCTCACGACCAAGCTCCTGCGTAAGCTGCTTCTGCGCACGCCAGAGCTTGTTCATGATTTCGATCATGTGCACCGGAATGCGGATCGTGCGCGCCTGATCAGCGATCGAACGAGTAATCGCCTGGCGAATCCACCAGATGGCGTAGGTGGAGAACTTATACCCGCGACGGTACTCGAACTTTTCCACGCCCTTCATCAGGCCGATGTTGCCTTCCTGAATCAAATCCAGGAAGGACTGGCCACGATTTGTGTACTTTTTAGCCACGGACACAACGAGACGCAGGTTGGCCTCGGCCATGTGCGTCTTGGCCTGATGGGCCCGATCCGCCGCCTTTTTCAAAGCTTCAAATGCTTTATAGAACTCATCCCGTTCCATGCGCACGAACTGTTCGAGCGTGCGAATTTTTGCCCGCTCGGCCTCGATGACAGCGCGACGATCAGCCGAAGTGCGCAGATGTTCCAGCTCCTCGATGAGGCGCACACTGGCCTTGAATTTCTCATGCACATTACCCGCCACAACAATCATTTCCTCGACGACCTTCTGCTTGAAAGCGAAGCGCGGGAACATCTCCTGCAAATTGTTGCTCAGCTTGGTCAGTTCTCGTTGAATCTTTGACTTGCGGCCCTTCTGCTGCGCCTTCTGCCATGACGCGTACTTCAGATCCACTTTTAGATCGCGCGCCCGCACCATCTTGATCAAACGGCGAAGCTCTCGCAGGTGACCGTCACGGTTCGCGATTTTTTTGTCAATGACCACGCGATCAAAGCGCTCCTTGGGAGGCTCGGATAACAACTTTTCCGCGATAGCAATGTGCTCCTTGGCAGCGAAACCGAGGCTGTAAACGATTCGCTTCATCTCCAGCTCGGCGTCCTCGATCTTTTTGCAGATTTCGACTTCCTGTTCGCGGGTAAGCAAGGGCACCTTACCCATCTGGTTCATGTACATCCGAACCGGATCGTCCAAAATCTCGAGCCGAGCATCCTCGTCTTCTTCCTGCTCTTGTGGTTTGGCGCGCTCCGCCTCAGCTTGGTCCACAATCTCGACATCCAGATTGCGCAGCTTTGTAAACAACTCATCCAAGTCATCCGGATTCAGGCCATCCGGCAGGACGTCGTTAATGTCGTCGTAGGTGACGTAGCCATTCTCCTGCGCCAAATGGAGCAGCGTCTTGACCGTCTCGGTCAGATCGATTCCAGATGCGGTCGGATTGACGGTAATCCCCGGCGGCACGGTGAAATTGGATGGCTTCCCATCACCTTTGGCATCAGCCTTACCATTACCGGTGGCTTTTGCTGGAGTCTTGACCGCAGGCGCAAGCGGAGTTTGGGTCAGCTTGGATTTGGCGCTGGTTAGAACAAAGCGCCGCCGGATGACCGGTTCTTTTCCACCCTTACCGCCTCGCCGTGGGGCGGCCGAACCACTCGCTGACTTAATACCTTTACGATTCAACATAATTGTAACAGACCCTGCATTATGATCCCCGGTTCACAAATCAACAAATTCGCAGCCTCAAATCATCCAACTTGCCGACACGCAACCCTTTGCACGCTCGATTGCCAGAGCAACTTCAGGAAACCGCGAATACCAGAAGACCGACGCCGGGCCATCGTAGCTTCTTCACCTTAGAACTCAATCATTAAATACGCAAATGCGGGTCGGTTTGGCTTGTTTTCAGCCTCGTGTCCCTAAAACCGAAACCGCAAACAATTCGGCAAGTGGTTTGCAACCAATGACTTGCAAACCATGCTGTCTAGGAAGCAAAGACTGCGAAGGAAGGAGCCAGGCCCGTTCACTTCCTCGGTTTGTAGTAAAAACTGGCCACCTTCCTCGCGGCTGCGGTGGCGACTGACTCGTCGGTGTTAGTCAGCAAAATGACGCACAACTCGTCATCCGGGAATCGCTGGATGGATGCATTGAAGCCCGAAGTTGAGCCGCCATGACCCACACATCTGTGACCATCAGCGGACTCAACAAACCAACCAAGACCATAGTTTGTCGGCTTGCCAGAGTTCAAGCGCTGCGGAGACCATGCGATCTCCTTGCTTGCCGCCGAAAGCAATCCAGTCCCTTCGAGAACCGCATTCCACTTCGCCAGATCTTCGACCGTCGAGACTAGGGCTCCCGCCGAGAAAACATCGGTGAGATCATAATCGCGATTGAGGTGCAAGCGGTTCGTTTGCTCGTAACCCGCCACCCTGTTGGTTATGAGGGTGGCTGGATTCCGATCCCTTGTGCTTTCCATCCCAAGTGGAGCAAGAATCCGAGTCCGGAGAAATTGCCAATAGGATACGCCACTAATATTCTCGATCACGTAACCTAGGAGGCTAAACCCGGTATTGGAATACTTCCATCCTTCCCCTGGTTGAAATTCCATCGGCTGTTTGCCGATCAACTCGACAAACTGCGGCTGGTTCAAATTTCTGGTCAGCGCGAAGCCGTCCAATCCAGTGTAACTTTTAATTCCCGATGTATGAGACAAAAGATGGCGCAGGGTGACATTGGTCCAAGACGCAGGGATATTGGGCAGATGCCGCCCCAGTTTATCATCAATGGAAAGCTTTCCCTCCTGCTGCAACAATAGGATGCAAGTCGCCGTAAACTGTTTGGTTATCGAACCAATTTCAAAAACTGAATTCGTCGTCGCCGGGACGTTCAACTCGAGGTTGGCGAATCCGTAAGCCGTGGTTTTCAACTCGTGCCCGCCCTGGATCACCTTCACAACCACAGCGGGAATCTGCCGTCGGGCCATTTGCTCGCGGATGTAATCATCCGTCTGATCCGCATGAAGGTTAAGCCTTGAGGCGAGCAGCACAAAGAGGATCAACCGGCTAAGCATGTGCATGTTCGTAATGGCTTGAATTGGGAAATGCAAGTCACCAACTGCACGGCCGCCTTCAAAACAAAAGGCCCGCAGCCTTGCGACTGCGGGCGTAGCGATGCTCTGAAGATTCACTCTGGAGCGCGGGGCGGCTGAGGCTCGCCCGGAGCTTGTTGAGGTCGCAACGGTGGCGTCGGCAGCTTACCTTCCTCGATGTCGCGGCCGATGGCTTCACGTTCTGCGGCATCCAACTTACCATCGCCATTGGCATCATATTTTTTGATCAGTTCCTGCCGGTGAGAATCGGATGATCTCCGCCCGGCTTCAGGAACTCGACCGCGCGGCGGATTGCCGAATTCCCCGCGCCCGGGTGCACCTTCGCGATTCATCGCCAACGGCCGACGTGAGCCATCACCCCGCCCCTCGGGCGCAAAGCCCTCGGCCCTTTCGGGCGGCATGCCCGGTTGACCGCGGCGCTCGAATTCGGGAGTCCGCGGCGGACGCGGACCGCGTGCATTCTCGGGCGCTTGCTGGCGGGGAAACTCCCCCATTCCCGGGCCGTCCTGACCGGGTCGCCCCTGTCGCATCGGCGGCCGAAGTTTTCCCTCCACCACATCCTTACCGATGGCAGCCAGTTCAGCGTCATCCAATTTGCCGTCTTTGTTGGCGTCGTACTTTTCCGTGAGGAACTTCTTGTGCATTTCGGGATCCGGACGGCCGCGTTCGAATTGGTCGGCTGCCGCGCGCGGCGCTGGGGCTTCACCGTCAGCGGGCTGAGCACCAGCGACGCTGGCCAGCATCCCCAAAGCAGCGAGTATTGCGAGTGAGTGTTGTGTGTTCATACTGCCTTTCTTTGTGTTGTTGTCGTTGTCGGCCTCGCGCAGGCTTATGCGTCCGGCCATCTGCGAACACAATAGCCCCTGAACAAATGTCGTCGCCTGATTTGGGATAAACGACCTTTGCCTGGGACGAAACGAATGAAAAGCGGGATGAACCGGCTCACCCACCGGTCAGCAAGTCCTGCAATTCCCGCACGCCGCGCGTCAACGGGAGTTGTTTGCCGTTCTGGAGGACGACGACGTGTTCACCTTTGAACAGCGGCTGCAATTCCTTGATTTGTTCCACGTTCACCAGCGTGGAACGATTCACGCGCACAAACTGCCGCGGATCCAGGCGGGCCTCCAATGCTGCCAACGTCTCCCGAATCACGTGATTCTCCTTGCCCGCATGCAGCACTACGTAGTTGCCGGCGGACTCAGCGTAATCAATTTGCTCCGTCTTTACGAAGAGCGTCCGTTCGCCATTCTTCACCGCCACCCGAGTCAGGAATTCAACTCGCGGCTTGGATTGCCCGAGCAATTCCAACAAGCCCTTGGATACGAGGCCGGCTTGACGCTGTCGTACCGCCTCGCGGGCGCGTTCCACCGCCGCTTTGAAACGCGCCGGCTTGAAGGGCTTTAACAAATAATCCAGTGCATGCGCCTCGAAGGCCTTCAAGGCGTGTTGGTCGTAAGCCGTGACGAAGATCACTGTCGGCAGATGCTCGCGCGTCACTGCGCGTAGCACCCCGAATCCATCCAGACCCGGCATCTGGATGTCGAGAAACACGAGATCGGGCGATTCTTTTTCCATCACTTTCACGGCCGTCGGCCCATCGCCACATTCGCCCACGACCTCAAAATCTTTCTCCTCCAGCAGAAGCGACCGCACCCGCTCACGCGCCAGCGGTTCATCATCCACGATCAAAGTGCGAATGCTCATGCGGCAAAAGGGCGAAAGGGAATTTCCAGTTGCACCGCAAATCGCCCCTCCGCGCCGGTGCTGAAAGTCAGCCGCGCACGATCACCGTAAAGCGCGTGCAGCCGGGCCTGCGTATTGGCCAGGCCAATACCCGGTGAAGATCCATGCGAGGTCGGCCCGCCACCCGTATCACGCACCCTCAGAAACAAGGTTCCGTCCTCGCGCTTCGCCAGCACGGAGATCACCCCATCCCGCGCGTGCGGCTCGATGCCATGCCGAATGGCGTTTTCCACGATGGGCTGCAGCATCAGCGTGGGGACGAGTGCATCCAAGGCCGCCGCATCAATTTCCTTTTCCACGCGCAAGCGGTCACCAAAACGTACCTGCTGGATGTCCAGGTAGCGACCGAGGAAATCCAACTCCTGCCGTAGAGGAATTTCCTGCGCCGTGGTGTCCAACGCGGCGCGCAACAACTCACTCAAGTTGGCAATCATCTCATCCGCCGCGTGTGCATCCTTGTGCGTAAGTGTCGCGATGGCATTAAGCGTGTTGAACAGAAAATGCGGGTGCAGTTGCAT
>CAYWCK010000265.1:0-7599 GCA_964456685.1 uncultured Bifidobacteriaceae bacterium
AGCACTGGTTTTCGATGACCACCGCCTTGAGCCCGGAGTACAATGCACGCATGGAGTTGATGTAGCGCTCCGTCGAAATGATTTCGTCGTCCATGGTCGCGCCGAAGCGTTGGCACATGGCGGCGTATTTTTCCAGCAGGTCGCTGCCGTACTCCGACAAGTCGGGGAAACACTTACCGTCGCGAAAGCTAAGCTTCATACTCGAAGCACTCACCGCGGCGCGATAAGCGCATAGCGATGCCTTCTCAACGCGCGCCTTCACTACCTCCGACTTCGCCAGCCCCAGCGCTTCGCGAAAACAGCCCATAATGCGTCGCGTGGATTCGGGGGACACGCAAAGCGAGGATTCCGTCGGGAAACAAGTGGGATGCGCGCCGGCTTTGTCCACGAGTTCGTGATACCACCTCAAGTAGGTGATGATCGGCCCGGCGGATTCCGCGTAGTGCAGGCGGCAGAATTCCTCCGCCTCTTTCCAACTGTCGCGCCCCGGCTTCCAGAGACACCGCGCCATGACATAATTCCGCAGATCGCTCAACTCGGTGGAAAACCCATTACCCGCGGCCTGCATGAACACGCCCTTGCCGTTGTTCTTCGCAAAGTAGTCCACGCTCTTACCGATGCTGCGGAAATTCGGGAACGGCAGCAGGTAGCCTTTGAAGTTCGTATTGTAGTGCCAGATGAAAACGTTGTTCGCGATCTTCTTCCAACCAGCCATGTCGGCGCAGAAAGCGCGATTCAGCGGGCAGGACGGATCATCAATCGCGTGGAAGTCACAACACTCAATGCTGCACAACTGGATCATCACGTTGTGGCGCGGCTTGATGCTCTTCGGAGGTTTGCGGGTGTAGAGATAAGCGTAGGTGCTGAGCAGAATCTCCGGGTTGGTCTTCTCGACACGCTCGGCGACGGCGTTCACAAAGGCCAGCGTTGCGCCCGCGTGCGATTCCTCGCGCGCATCAATCGCGGCGCAGTTCGCGCACGTGCAATAACTCTCGTTGTCCATCTGCGCGATGTTGATGTTGCGGGCGGTGGGATTCTTTTTGATCTCCTCCAGCACCGCATCCACGAACACGCCGACGAGGTCCGGGTTGCTCATGCACAATTGCGGCCCGCCGCCACCTTCCTCCAGTTTGCGCTGCCCATTCACGAGCGCGAAGTATTCCGGATGCTCCTTGCCCCATTTTGCCGGCGGCACGAGATAGGCGACGTTGTGACTGACGAGGCGAAAGCCCGTCCGCCCGCCGAGCTTGGCATCGTCGCTCACCGTGTTGACCCGGAGACGGGCGGCGAAATCAGGATAGCGACTGCTCTCACCATAATACGACCAGCGAAACGCAAAGGTCGGATTGAAAGCACGAACGCCGAGCGGGAGTTTTCGTCGCGCGGCATCGGATGGAAAGTAGGTGTGATCGAAAGTCAGAAACCGCGCGCCGCAGAGCTCCTCGAAGAACTCGTAAACGCCGTAGAGCGTGCCGCGTGGTCGTCCGCCATCAATGCACACCGCATTCTTGCCAATCCGGATACGCAACATTTCTTCACCGAGCGCTCGGCGGTCCGTCGGCTGGCCGGACGCGAGCACCGCATCCGGGCCGACAAAAATCGTGCCGCTCGCCGTGTCGGAGCTCGAACCCAGCGGCAGTTCGCTGCCGGTCATTTCTTTGAACAACCTTTGAAACTCCGCCGCCGCGTATTTTTCGGATTCCGTCGCTGTCGGGGCGACGACTATTTTCCAGCCCCTCATTTCCCCTGGCGTCAGGGCGGCCTTCGTCGAGACGGTGAAAATCAGAGTGAGCCACAAGAGAGACGCAAAGTTGATTCGCATACGTAGGTTGATTGCAATCGCCGGTGCGGCTTCTGATGCTCGCCCCGGGTTCGCAAAAGGTGTTTTGGCAGAGACCGCGCCAGTGTCAACCATCGAATCCAAGCCGCGCCGACATTTCCCTTCTTG
Organism: uncultured Bifidobacteriaceae bacterium; assembly: GCA_964456685.1. Taxonomy (GTDB): domain Bacteria; phylum Verrucomicrobiota; class Verrucomicrobiia; order Limisphaerales; family JADLHS01; genus CAYWCK01. The sequence goes on from CAYWCK010000265.1 coordinate 1,949, forward strand.
CGCACGCGGAAGCAGGATTTCAAACTCCGGCCATGAGAATTCCCCTGCTCATCCTGATTGCCCTCCTCTCGCTGCGCGCGGCGAACGTCATCGCAGCCGACCGGCTGGAAGATTACACGAACAAGACCGTGTTGGTCTTCACGCCGCATCCGGACGACGACACCTTCGCTGTCGGCGGCACGATGGCGATGCTTGCGAAGCAAAAGAACCGCGTCATTGTCGTCATCTACACCAACGACAACAAGGGCAGCTACGATCAGGACATGACTTCGGAACGCCTGGCGCGCATTCGCAAAGCGGAGGAGGAAGCTTCCTGCGCGGTGCTTGGCATTCCGAAGGAGAACATTATCTGGATGGGGCACGATGATGGGGAGTTGGAATACGTCCCGGCGAAAATACTCTGCGGTCAGGCGACGAAGATCATCCGGCAGTATCGCCCCGATGCGTTGCTCTCGGTTGATCCCGGCGAATGGCACGAACGCTGGCACAAGAGCGATCACCGCATGGCGGCGTTCAACACGATTGATGCGGTGCGCGCGGCGGAATTTCACCTCTACTATCCCGAGCACCTGCTCGTGGACAAGTTGCAGCCGTACATCGTGCCGAATCTGTATTTCTTCTATTGCACGACGAACGAAGCGAATTATCACGTCAACATCGACGCCACCTTCGAGCTGAAACTGGAAGCCATCTCGAAACAAGTCAGCCAATTCGAACCGGCGGTGACGAAGTATCGGCCCGACTGGGAGCCGAAAGATCTGGCCGCCCTCAAAGAGAGTTACCGCAAAGATCATCGGAAAAAAGACGGCCATTACGTGGAGGCATTCCGCTACGCGACGGGGTTCAACCAGGAGTGACCAACCGGCCCGTGGCCATGGCGAAAGCTCACTTTATCATCAATCCAACCTCTGGCCGCGGGAAACCAGCGAAGTGCTGGCCGCGAATCCAGGAAATTTTCCGGGCGGAGAATTGGGAATTTAACGCAACCTTCACGCAACGGCCGGGGGAAGCTTCGGAAATCGCCCGGCAATCAGCACAAAGCGGTTGTGAACTGATCGTGCCCGTTGGCGGCGATGGGACGATTCACGAGGTGGTGAATGGGCTGTTTGCTGACGGCAAAGCCATCAACCCACAGGCTACGCTCGGCCTGATTCCGAGCGGCACGGGCAACGATTTGGCGCGAGTGCTTGGGCTGCCGCGCGAGACGCTCGCTGCGGCCCGACATCTGGCCACCAGCAAGCGTTCCAGAGCGATTGACTTGGGCGAAGCCACGGTGACCGCGAAAGGGAAAAGTGTTCGCCACCTGTTCACCAATGACGCGGACCTGGGCTTTGCGGCCAAGGTTGTAGAGCGCCTGGAACGGGGTGGGAAATTCAGTCGCGGCACGGCGCCATACTTCATCGCGCTGCTGCGCACGGCACTCGAGCATCGCAACCAAGCCATGCAATTGAAGACCGGCGACCACGTTTTGAATGAGCCGTTGACCACGGTGCTGGTTTGCAATGGACAATCCACTGGTGCCGGCATGAAAGTCGCCCCCGACGCCATCCTTGATGACGGCTTGTTCGACGTCGTTGTCGTCCGTGCGTTAAGCCGACTCGAAATTTTTCGCCACGCACCGAAGATTTACAACGGCACGCACGTGAAGCTGCCGCAAGTTTCCGTGCTGCGGGCGCGATCGGTTACACTCACCTCACCAGAGCGCGTGCCGATCGTAACCGACGGCGAACTCGTGGGCGAAGCGCCTGCGAGCTTCCGCGTGTTGCCCGGCGCTTTGCGGGTGATGGTGTAGCGACGAGGGCGCTTCCGCCAGCTATCGGCTTGACACCGATAGCGTGCCCGCGCACTTAATCGCCATGCTTCGCCAATTGAACCGTCGCGATTTCCTCGCCACCACTGCCGCCGCCGGATTCCTGACCGCGCTTTCCATCCCAAACAGCCGTGCCGAAGGTCTGCGTGGCAAGATCCGGAAAGCCATGATCGTGAAGGAAGTTTCCGAGAAGTCCCTCGAACCGCTCAAAGCGGCGGGGTTTGACGGCGTGGAGACGAATCACATCTGCCCCGAGGAGGAAGCTGCCCGCGGGCGGGACGTGGCGGCGAAACTCGGGATGCGCGTCCACTCCGTCCTCCGTGGCTGGATGGAATTCAACAGCGAGGATCCGCAAAAGGTCGAGGAATCGCTGGAGAAGGTGCGCAAAGGCCTGCGCGCCGCGAAAGGCTACGGAGCGGACGCTATTCTGGTTGTTCCGTGCAAGGTGGGCGGCATCCCGATGCCGGAGCCGTGGGAATTCGACATCGCCTTTGATGAGAAGTCGGGGCATGTCACGCGCGTTGTGGCCGGCGACAACTCCAAGTTCGAGGCATACATGAAAGCGCAGAATCGCGCCACTGACACTTCACGCGCCGCCGTGGAGAAGCTCATCCCACTCGCGCAGGAATTGAAAGTGATCATCGCGCTGGAGAACGTCTGGAACAACCTCTGGGTCAAGCCCGCGCTCTATAAGCACTTCGTCGCGTCGTTTGCCAACCCTTGGGTGAAATCCTACTTCGACATCGGCAACCACGTGAAATACGAAGCGCCGCAAAACTGGATCAAGGAATTGGGGCCGCTGATCGCCAAATTGCACATCAAGGATTTCAAGCTGAATCCCGACGGCCACGGCGGCAAGTTCGTGCATCCGCGTGACGGCAGCATTGACTGGCCCGTGGTACGTCGTGCGCTCAGTGACGTGGGTTACGATGGCTGGGCGACGATTGAGGATGGCGGCTTGGAACTGGCCGATTTTGCCCGGCGGTTTGATTTGATTGAACAGGGGAAGTGAGCATCCTGGCACGAACCAATATCTTGGACTGCGGCGTATCGGACGATCCACGGTGAGGTAGACAACTCCGTCGCGTTTCGCATGAACCCTTGAACGCTGCGGCTTGAAGGATAGACTGACCGAAATTGGTGTGCACTGCGCCAATTTTGAAAAACAAATGGCTAAGCCAACAAGCACGTCGTGATGATCCCAGCGTTTACACAAGAGCCTGCGGTAGTGTTCACGCAGTTTGTCCGCAACTGGTTTCGCCTTCTTTCACGAGGTGAGTTTGGGATGGCGGTGGCGTTACTTGACGAGCCGAATCACCATGCTGTTGTTTGGAGCGAGCAGCAGATTCGCGATGTGCTCCGTGATTACGGTGGGTCACGGATTCCCGCCGTTACAGACCCGGACGCAGTTGCTGGAGATGGCCGCCCGAGTTTGGTAGCTCTGACCGATGGCAGCGGTTATTCGTTTTGGCACGACGTGCCACTGGACGGTCAGTGGGGCGATCTCGTTGCACAATTTGAGTTTTTTCGACGACCGGCTGGTTATGCAGTCGTCTTGCACAGTGTCCACGTCACATGAGTCGTCGGCCTGATATAGTGTTGAACCGCCGAAACCAAAACCAATCATGAAAACCAATCTCCTAACTCGCCGCCAATTCTCCCGCTCGCTGCTCGCCACCGCCGTCACCGTCGGCGTCGCGCCAGCATTTCTGCGCGCGCAAAACCTGAACAACAAACTCAACATCGCCATCATCGGCTCCGGCGGACGGGGCGGCGGCAACTTGCAATCCGTTTCCTCTGAAAACATCGTCGCGCTCTGCGACGTAAACGGCAAGAACCTCGACAAGGCGGCGGCAAAATTCCCGACTGCGCGAAAGTTCACCGACTTCCGGAAGGTGTTTGATCACGCGAAGGAGTTCGATGCAGTGGTTGTGAGCACGTGCGAGCACACGCACGCCTTTGCCACGATGCTCGCGTTGGAGGCTGGCAAGCACGTCTATTGCGAAAAGCCGCTCACCCACAACATCTGGGAAGCCCGCAAGATTCGCGAAGCGGCGGCGAAGACGAAGGTCGCCACGCAGATGGGCATTCAGATTCACGCCACGGAAAACTACCGGCAGGTGGTGGAGTTGATTCAGGGGGGCGCGATTGGTCCGGTGCATGAGGCGCACGTCTGGGTCGGCCGTGCGTGGGGCTGGCAAAGCAAGGAAGCAGCGGAGCGGAACAAAGATCGTGTCTGGGTCATCGAGCGTCCGAAGGAGACGGACCCGGTTCCAGAAGGATTGGATTGGGACCTTTGGCTCGGCCCGGCACCGTTCCGCCCGTTCAACAATGTCTATTTCCCGGGCCCCAAGTGGTATCGCTGGTGGGATTTTGGCAACGGCACGATGAGCGATCTCGGCAGCCATTGGAACGATCTGCCGTTCTGGGCGCTCAAGCTGCAAGCGCCGTTGAGCATCGAGGCCAGCGGCCCGCCGGCGCATCCGGAAATCGCCCCGGCTTCGATGAGCGCCACCTACGACTACGGCGCGCGCGGCGATATGCCGCCGGTGAAACTCACGTGGCATCAAGGCGAGAACAAACCGGAAATCTGGAAGACCGGCGGTATTCCGCAGTGGGACAGCGGCTGCCTGTTCATCGGCAGCAAAGGCATGCTGCTCGCCGATTACGGCAAGCATCAGCTTCTGCCGGAAAAGGACTTTGCCGACTACAAACGCCCGGCGCCCACGATTCCGCGCGTCTCCGGCCATCATGAGGAATGGATCGAGGCCTGCAAGACGGGAAAAGTTTGCAGCGCCAATTTCGATTACGCCGGCTGGCTCACGGAAGCGAATCACCTGGGCAACGTCGCCTATCGCGTCGGGAAGAAGCTGCTTTGGGATGCGAAGAAGCTCAAAGCCACTAACGCGCCGGAAGCCGACAAATTCATTCACCGAACCTATCGCAAAGGGTGGAAGCTGTAGCCTGCTCGAAGAGCTCTCGACAGACCGTAGCAGCCGACGTGAGTCGGCTCAATATTTAGAGCGGACTCACGTCCGCTGCTACAGTTTGAAGAAACTCCGCGCGTTCGCGTTTAGAATCTTCACCACCAACCGCTGCGCGGCTTCCGCGCCGAAATAGCCACTCGCCAATTTTTCCTCCAGCACGTCGCCGATCAACCGCCGCGCCAGTTGCATGGTGCCGTAGGTTTCTTCGACATGCCAGTTGTCGCCACCGATCATCATGCGCGATTCGTCCGGCAGGATTTCAATCGCTTCATGCAGCGCCAGCTTGAAATGCGATGGACTCAGCAGCAACGACCACGTCAGATCGATCCAGATGTTCCGATACACGAATGCCATGGCCAGCAAATCGCGGCTCCAAGGATAGGCCAAGTGCATCAGCAGAAACCGCGTGCGGGGGTGTCGCTCCACCAGGCCAGCGACATGCAACGGATGCGACCCCCGAATGATCGCCGTGCCCAAGTGCATTTGCACCGGCACATCCCGCTCGCCAGCCAGACGACACAAATAGTCCACAATGAAATCGCTGAACGCTTTGCGCTCGGAGGGAGATGGTGCGGACTTGCCCCACGCCTGCCGCGCCAGTTTTTCATCCGGTGCGTCGAACACGATGTCCCGGTCGTAGGCGAGCGCGTTTTTCAAAGCCACCTGTCCGCGGGCTGCGAGTCCATCCACCAACTTCGCCAAGGCGGCGAGGTAATCGTCGAACGAATCCGCCGCCAGGCCGACGCGTTGCAGCAATTTGCGCCCACTGTTCCCATTGTGATCCACTGCCTCAGGATGCCAGCCGCACGCCAAAGAATTGATCCGCATGACCGAACCGTAGTTCGCCCCAAACG
>CAYWCK010000266.1:0-7563 GCA_964456685.1 uncultured Bifidobacteriaceae bacterium
GCGATGAGTATGTAAAGCAGGCAAAGGTTGATGGGATTCCCCGTGCGCCGATCGAGCAAGCGGTTGAGGAAACTGTTTTCAGGATCGTAATAATTCTGCTCGTTGCCGGTGAAGGAGAGTTCGTTGAACAGGTAGTCATTAACCTGGCCGAGAATCAGGTTGGCCTTTTTGTAGTGCGAGACGCGTTGGTGGAGTTCGCCGGCGAAGCTGTCGAGCAACGCCTGGTAGGCTTCGATGTTGATCTCCGGATACTGGGTGCGCGCCAGCAACCACGCCGCTTCCTCCAGATCGAATTCCTCCCCGTGCCGCAGGCAGAAACCGACGAACGCGTTGTCGGCGCTGTGCCGGTCAAAGTGCAGAATCAGTTCCTGCGAACGGCGGCGGAGCAGGGGATCGCTGCTGAGGGTGTGCGGTTGCAGCCACTGCCGTGCGGGGGGGCCGAGCGAGAGAATTTTCGAGCGCACCGCTTCATGCACGGCGGGGTCCTCGTCCGCGAGCAGTTTGATGAGCGCGGCCTTCTGGCTTTCCGGCGGTTCTTCCGGGGCCTTGGTGCGCGGAAGCATTTCCATACGACGACTGCATTAAAGCAAAGCGAGCCCGCAGATTCAATCCTTCAAATCAGTTCCGGGAGGAGGTGATTTCGGGCGCCGTTTCCTGTCCGTCTCGATTTTCACCAGCGTTTCTTCAAACAAGCTGCGCTGAGCCTGCCGGGCCTCGCTGCGCACGGCGAAAAGATCGAGAATCGCCACGATCATCGCCGCGATGGCCAGGGCAAAACACCCGAGCCAATACAGCAAAAAACCGAGGTGGCTGTTGCCCGGGGCCAGGTGCGTCTCTCCAACCGCGAGCATGACCACGGCGCCGACCAGACAAAGGCTGCCCGTGGCACGGCGGAGAAGTTTCGCATTGGACATGGGCGCAGCGTAATCAAAGCGCCCGGAAAGTGCAGCCGGAAAGGATTGCCGGCTTGACCCAAGCTGGGTTTCCCTACCAAATGAGGTGAACTTAAACCAGTTTATGCGCCTTCATTTGTCAGTTGCCAATGTCCTGCTCCCGGCGTCCGCGTGCCTCCTGCTTTTGGCCGGTTGTGCCACCGCCCCCAAGCCGCGGCTGGGGTCGCTCGTTCCCCGCACGGGCGATGAGATCGTCGTGTGCGGACAATACGTTCACACCGGCACGCCCGTGGTGCTGTGGACCGATCCGGGGGGCTACGACGCCTACCGGGTGGAGCGCCGGTTCGCACCCATCGAAAAGGCCGACTGGAAATCCTCCAGTGAGGAGGTCAAGGACTTGGATACGCCCAACCGTTACAATATGCGTAGTCGCGGTTTGACGCCCGACGAAGTCGAGCGCGTGCGCGGTGGAGGTTGGGACTTGCCCTTGCTTCAACGCGTCGTGGATCAATTCGTTTTGCACTACGACGTCTGCGGGGTCAGCCGCACGTGTTTCAAGGTGTTGCACGATCACAGAAGCCTGAGTGTGCACTTCATGTTGGATCTGGATGGAACGATTTATCAGACCCTCGATCTCAAGGAACGTGCGTGGCATGCGACTTCTTCAAACACCCGCTCCGTCGGCATCGAGATCGCCAACATGGGCGGCTACCGTCAGGAGGAGAACAGCCCGCTTGAGAAGTGGTACACGAAGGATCCGGACGGCAAGACCCGCATCACGCTGCCGGCCGGCCTGGGTGATGGCGGCATCCGCACGCCCAACTTCGTTGGCCGGCCTGCGCGCAATGAACCGGTGGTGGGGGAAGTGCAGGGCCGCGTGCATACGCAATACGATTACACGCCCGAGCAGTATCGGGCCCTCGCTCATCTGACCGCCACACTCAGCAAGGTATTTCCCAAGATCAAATGCGATTACCCGCGCGATGAGAAAGGGCAACTCATCCGGCGCAAGCTGGACGACGACGTGCTGGAAAAATACGAAGGCGTGCTGGGGCATTACCACATTCAGACCAACAAGACCGATCCCGGTCCCGCTCTCGACTGGGACAAACTGATTGGCGAAGCGCAGTCCTTGGTTCGCGCCAGCGATGGCAATTCCACTGCCTTGGGCCACATGCGAAAGCGGGATTAGCGGATGCGGACCGCTCAGTCGCCCGCCGGTTTGTCCACCGAACCAGCCGTGGTGCCTTTTTCCAGCCACGCCAACACGGGCGGTACCAGGCCATTGAAGAAATAGGTCACCGACTCGTGCGACGCTTGCGGCACGATAAAAATTTCACTCGTAGGAGCGGCCACGGCATGGAGTCGCTGCACTTCACCGACAGGACTTATTCTGTCCTCCGCTCCCGCCACGAAGAGCGCCGTGACCGGATGCCGTCGGAGTTCTGTGATGGGGTCGAGTTCCGCCGGTGGCACCTTCAGCACTTGCGGCAACGCCCGCATGCCCGCACGGGGAAACGCCAGAGGCATCCATTGCGCGTATTCGCGCGAAATGTTCACGACGGCGTTGGATAATTCCGCGAACGGCGCGATTGCCACGACGCCGGCCACGCGCGAATCCACCGCCTTCAACCGTAGCGCAACCGCAGCCCCGTAGGATTCGCCCAGGACCGACACCGGTCGAGGCAACTGGCCGCCTCGCTCCAGGTGATCGAGTAACTGCTGGATATCCTGCGGCTCTTGCATCCCATAATAAATGCGATCGCCGGTGGACTTGCCATGCCCGCGCAAGTCCACCAGTACGCAGCGCCAACCTTCCTGCGCGAGCCGCAAGGCCCATGGCGCCATCGCGAATTGCGCCACGCCGTAGCCATGCAATAAGAGCACCGTGCCCCGCGGATGGGCGCTCCACGCATTGGTTTTGCCGGGCACTTTGGCGTGGAAATTGAAAACGTAATGCGGCTTCCCGCGGTGCATCCAGTTCGTTTGTTGGACGGCGAAATCGTAATTCGATGGTTCAACGATGCGGTAGCGGAGCCGGGCAGAAGGTGGGCCAACGTCGGCGAAGTGCGCGGGAAAGTTGGTGAGGAACACCTGATCGAACGCCAATTCCACGCGGGCTTGCGGTGTGAGCCATTGCGGGTAAGTGTTCGGCGCCTGCACCATGCGCCGCGCCATGTAATGACCGCAGCCGCTCCCGCCTAGGCTGAGCACCAGCAGCCACAGCGAGATGGCAAGGCATCGTCCTCGCGCGCTGCGGCGGTCGTTGGCCATTGGTGAGTCGTCCACAAGCAAAGGATGCAAAAGCCCGTCGGTCCGTTCAAAGATATTGGGCGGCAAACCCCAGCTTCCTTCCCCCCCAGTCAGACTGGCAAGGCAGGCTTCGATTTGCGCAAAAAACGGCAAGGTTTCCCACTTGGCACGTCTGGACGGCATTTCTACACTCGGCTTCATGAACGTCAGGCCTGAACAATCTGGCACCTCCGAAGCCTCCAGACCTGCTTAACCCCATTCTGACCTATGAAAGAATATCAAGCTGCCGACATACGAAACTTCGCCGTCGTGGGCCACGCGTCGTCCGGTAAGACGATGCTGTGTGAAGCCATGCTCGCCTGCGCCGGCGTCATCAATCGCATGGGGAGCATCGCCGCCGGAACGACTGTCTCCGATTATCACGTCTCGGAAATCAACCGGAAGATTTCCGTCCAGGCCTCGCTGATGCACCTGGAATGGCTCAACAAAAAATTCAACATCATTGACTGCCCGGGTTACGCGGATTTTCTCAGTGAAGGCCTAGGCGCATTGCGCGTCGGCGACTTCGCGCTGGTCGTGGTGGACGCCCGCGATGGCGTGGGCGTGGGCACCGACCGGGTTTGGAAAACAGCAACGGAGGACGGCATCCCGAAAATGATCGTCGTCAACGGCCTCGACAAGGAAGACACCGATTTCGACAACATCCTCGTGGAATTGCGTTCGCATTTCGGCGAACGAGTGTTCCCCCTCGCGATGCCGGTCAACGCGGGCGCCGGGTTTAATCAATTGCTCGATGTGCCACGCAGCGAGATCATCACCTACGCGACTGACAAGAGCGGCAAGTTCACCGAAGCACCCGCCGCCGGCGATTGGGCCGAGCGCGTGAAGGCGGCCCACGAGCGCCTCATCGAATACATCGCCGAAGCGGACGACACGCTCATGGAAAAGTGGATGGACAAGGGGTCGTTGACCGAGGACGAACTGCGCGCCGGACTGCACGCGGCGCTGCAAAAGCAATCGTTCATACCCGTCTTCTGCACCTCTGCGGAAAACAACATCGGCGTGGCTCGCCTGATGGACATGATCGCCAAATACGGCTCCTCCCCCGTGGATCGCAAGACCGTGGGCGCGATCGACGCGAACGACCAGGAATGCAAGGTGGACCTCGCCGGCGGCGAGACCGTTTGCTACGTCTTCAAGACGATGAGCGAGGCGCAATTCGGCGAACTCTCCTTCTTCCGCGTGTATTCGGGCCAGGTGAAGTTCGGTTCTGAACTCTACAACACCGACCGCCGCATGTCGGAAAAGATCGGGCAGATTTATTTGCTCAACGGCAAAAACCGCGAGACCGTTCAGACCCTGAATGCCGGGGACATCGCCGCGGTGGTGAAACTCAAAGACACCCACACCGGCAACACGCTTTGTAGCCCGAAACATCCTGTGTCCCTGTCGAAGGTCGTTTATCCCAAGCCCTGCATTCACGCCTCGCTCAAGATCACCGTCAAGGGTGAGGAGGAGAAAGTCGCGTCCGGCCTCGCCGCGCTGCATCACGAGGACCCGACGTTCCAGCACGTGGTGGACGGCGAATTGCACCAGACGGTGCTTTCCGCGCAGGGCGAGATCCATCTCGAAGTTATTGCGGATCGGTTGCGCCGCCGTTTCGGCGTGCATGTTGAACTCGGCGAGCCGCGCGTGAAATACCGCGAGACCATTAAGGCCAAGGGCGATTCCAAATACCGCCACAAGAAGCAAACCGGCGGTGCGGGACAATTCGCCGAAGTTTGGATGCGCATCGAACCGAAGCCGCGCGACACGGGCCTGGAGTTCACCGAATCACTCGTTGGCCAGAACGTGGATCGCAACTTTGTGCCGTCCGTCGAGAAGGGCGTCAACCGCGCCGTTACCGAAGGGATCATCTCCGGCTATCGTGTCGTGGACGTGAAGGTGGTTTTCTACGACGGGAAAATGCATCCGGTTGACTCGAAAGACATCGCGTTCCAGACCGCGGGCTACTACGCCTTCAAGGAAGCATTCGCCGCGGCGCGGCCGTGCATGCTCGAACCGATCAACCTGATTGAAATTCGCATCCCGGAAGATTGCATGGGCAAGGTGATGGGCGATCTCTCCAGCCGACGCGGCAAGATTCAAGGCATGGACATGGACGGTAGTTTTCAGTTGATCAAAGCCCATGTGCCGGCCAAGGAACTCTACCGTTACTCCAGCACGCTGCGCTCACTGACCGGCGGTCGCGGTGTCCACACGGAGGATTTCAGTCACTACGAAGAAATGCCGCGCGACGCCGAGGCGAAGTTGGTCGAGGAATACAAGAAGCACCGGGCCGAAGGCGGCAACACGCACGAGTAAAGGGCTCGGTTCATCTTGCGGGCAGCCTCAGCATCAGCGCGTGAGGGCAGAATGCCCGGATTGGAACGCGGCATTGTGACCGAGTTCGTCGGGCTTTATGCTGGCCGCCGATGACCGCCGCGGCTGAAATCGCCCCGTTCCGCATCCGCCTTCGCCGCCTGCTCGGAGTGGGGTTGGTGATTTTCCCTTTAGTCGCCAGGGCAGCCCCTGTTGAAATCGAGGAGATTAAACTTCCGCCGCTGCGAATCCTGGGTCAGCCCGCCACGGCTCACTCACAAGGTTTGGAGATAGTAAACGGCACGTATTACGTGACTGCGCGCCGGGAAGATGTCACCCCTCGCCGCGCGCTGTTGCTGCGAACCGCACCCGACAAACTGAACTGGGACGTTTGGGATATCACGCCTGAGGCCGTGCCCGCGGCCAAGCGGTTGCTCGATCACCCGGGCGGTATGCAATCGGACGGGGAACGCCTGTGGATTCCGGTTGCTGAGAGCCGGCGAAATGGTCGTAGCGTGATTCGCGTGTTTCCGCTGACCGCATTGGTTGCCGGGAGAAAACCCACGCCGGAGTTCGAGTTTTCCGTCAACGATCACATCGGTGCCATTGCGGTTGCGGCCCGCCTTCGCTTGGTGGTCGGGGCAAGCTGGGACACCGAGGCCGTCTACGTCTGGGACCTTGAAGGGCGCATGAAGCAGAAGCTAACCGGAGCGGCCTTGGCGTCGCGTGGTTTGGGAACGGTGACGGATGGCAAAGGTCGTTCTGGCGTGACCGTGCAGGACTGGAAGTTTGATGACGACCGGCTGTGCGCCTCGGGTTTGTTTCGTTCGCCGGGTTCTTCGGTCACCCCGCCTGCCAGTCGTTGGCAATCGTTTGACCGATTCTTGGAGCCAAGCTGCAAACCGCAAGTCGCGACCGTTCCAAGGCTCGGCACTACCGAGCTGGCGCGTGAGGGCATGGCGATTTCCGCCGGCGTAATCCATTTTCTCCCGAACGACTTGGGCGCCTCCAACCGAATCTACCGGGTGCCGCAGTTCGAGTTGTTGATGCGCGGCGGCGTTCGCTGACTTGGCGTTCGCGGTATCCACACGGAGGATTTCAGGCACTACGAACAGACGCCCGGTGAGGCTGAGCTGAAACTGTTCGAGGAATACAAGAAGCACCGGGCCGAAGGCGGCAACATGCACGAGTAAAGAACGGCGGGCGATTGCAGTGGGCGGGCGGCTGTTCGCTGTTGAACTTTGATTGCCTTTAGCTCTGAGCGAAAGCGGAAATGATTTCGTTATTATTTTACCGGCCTTATTCAGTCCATTCTCCGTAGATATGCAAAGCCGATCCCCATGATAATAACTTGAACTGTTATGCGGATGATGCTGAGTGCGCCCCAATGGCCTCCGAACAGGAGATTCAAGATTTGATTTGCGATACAAAGACAAACATATGTGTAAAAGCCCCAGCGCCGCATCCTAAACAATCCGAATGCTGCCACGACACTTGCGAGACTGCTAACCGTCATGAGTGGAACGTAGGTTCGATCTAGCGCGCTAAGCTGGTCTGCGTAAGAAATCACCAACGCCAGATTCAAAAGCCCGCTGATTAAACACAACAAGCAGATGATCGTGATGGCTGCTGGTCTCCCGGTACTAGCAGGCAAAGGTCCAGCCAGCACGCGCCCAACCTCCTCCTTATGCTGGTTGGTTTCTAATGGTCTCCCATCAACAGGACACAATTCCGCCTTATCCGGATAGATTTTGCCGCACCATGTGCATTTTTTCATAGGCAGGAGGTCAGCTGAATTTGGTCCAATCCACTCAGTGCAGTTGCTCGTGATTTGGTGGCGACCGTAGGTAAGGTCTCAGTGGCAGTCCAGTTGATTTTTTGAACAATTCATTAGAAACGGTGCTTACAACAGCCTGCTGTATAGCCGCGGAAACCTGAATCCAGAGGCCATCACAAGCGATTCAATTCTCGTGCGCCGGCACGTTGCAGGTGCATTTTTCGCGCACGGCGTTGAGGGCATACGCGCCGCCGGCCGGGCAGCCGGGTTTGTGATCAA
>CAYWCK010000267.1:0-7544 GCA_964456685.1 uncultured Bifidobacteriaceae bacterium
GCTGACAAAAACATCCCCCCCGGCTCGCGCACACTCCGCGGCGGTCTTCAGGTTCACACCGCCGTCCACGCCGATGGTGTACTTCAAATTGCGATCGCGGCGCCAGGCACTGGCTTGCTGAATTTTGGGAAGTGTTTCGTAGATGAATTCCTGCCCGCCAAAGCCGGGATTAACGGTCATCACCAACAGGTGATCAATCTGATCCAGATAGGGCTGCACCAGGTTAATCGAGGTCGGTGGGTTGAGGGACAGCCCGACCTTTTTTCCAAGCTTGCGAATCTGCCAAAGCAAGGGAGTGACGCGCTCATCCTCGTCGAGTTCCACATGAATGATGATTTGATCCGCACCGGCCCGCGCAAATGGCTCCAGCAGGATTTCCGGCTTGGAGCACATGAGGTGCACATCAAAAAACATTTTCGTCAGCGGGCGCAGGGCCTTCACGATCGCCGGACCGAAGGAGATATTCGGCACGAAGTGGCCGTCCATGATGTCCAAATGCAGCCACTCGGCGCCGGAAGTCGATGCGCGGGCGGTTTCTTTGGCGAGCTGCCCGTAATCCGCGGCGAGCAGCGACGGCGCGATAATCATGCGCGACAGGTAAGCAGATGGTCGGCTCGCAGGAAAGATGTAAGATTAAGCCGCAGGCGCAGGTGACGGCGAACCCAAGCCCGGCAAAGTGGGCGGCGCCGGTTTGGCCGGCGGCTCGGGCAAAGGCGTGCCCGCAGGAGCACCCATCATGGGCCCGGCATCGGTCGGCTTTTCCGGTGGGGTAAAACTGCCGGTGCGGACGATTTCCTCAACTTGCGTCCCTTCGAGGGTTTCAAATTCCAACAATGCTTTCGCAATCAATTCCAGCTTGTCGCGATGGGTTTCAATGATGTCCTTGGCCCGACGAAACGACTCGTCGATGATGCGCCGAACTTCGGTATCAATCTCCTCAGCGGTGCTCTCGCTGTAGTCCTTGCTGCGGGCCATGTCGCGACCGAGGAAGACGTACTCGCTGTCCCCACCATACTGAACCATGCCCAGCTTGTCGCTCATGCCCCAGTTGCAAACCATCGCACGCGCCATGCTGGTGGCCTGCTGGATGTCTCCCGCCGCGCCACTCGAAATATCATCGGAAACAATTTCTTCTGCGATTCGGCCGGCCATCGTCACACAAATAAGATCCAGCATCTCTTTCCGCTTGCGGCTGAGAATATCATCCTTGGGGAGATACATCGTTGACCCAAGGGCTTGTCCGCGCGGGATGATTGTCACCTTGTGCAAAGGATGCGTGTGCTTCAAGACGACGTTGACCAAGGCGTGCCCCGCCTCGTGCCAAGCGGTAAACTTCTTGTCCTCATCCGTCATGGCCAGGCTACGACGCTCGCGACCCCAACGAACTTTGTCGCGGGCTTCTTCCAGCTCAGCCATCCCGACCGCCTTCTTGTTTGTGCGCGCGGCCAATAGTGCGGCTTCATTCAAAAGATTCGCCAGTTCCGCCCCGGAATAACCCGGCGTCCCGCGTGCGATGACGGACAAATCCACATTGGGCGCCAGCTTCACGTTCTTGGCGTGAACCTTTAGAATGGCTTCCCGTCCGCGCACATCGGGCAGATTCACTGTCACCTGACGATCAAAGCGACCAGGACGCAACAAAGCCGGATCGAGAACATCTGGGCGGTTGGTAGCGGCAATGATGATGATGCCTTCCTGCGTATCAAAACCATCCATCTCGACCAGCAGCGCATTCAAAGTCTGTTCCCGTTCGTCGTTGCCACCGCCCAAGCCGTGACCACGACTCCGTCCCACCGCGTCAATTTCATCAATGAAGACAAGGCACGGCGTATTCTTCCGGGCTTGATCAAACATGTCGCGCACACGGCTCGCGCCGACACCGACAAACATTTCGACGAAGTCGCTACCGCTGATGCTGAAGAACGCAGCGTCCGCCTCACCCGCAATGGCCTTGGCGAGGAGCGTTTTACCCGTGCCGGGAGGTCCAACCATCAGCACACCTTTGGGAATCCGCCCGCCGAGGCGCTGGAATTTTTTTGGGTCCTTGAGAAACTCGACGAGTTCGGAAACTTCCTCGATGGCTTCCTCAATGCCTGCGACATCCTTGAACGTGGTCTTGTTGCGCTCCTTGGCCAGCATGCGCGCCTTGCTCTTGCCAAAGTTGAGCGCGCCCTTGCCGGCCATCTTGAGCTGGCGAATGAAGAAAAACCAAATGAACAAACCAATGGCGAGAAAGAACATCAGTTGGTAGCCGAGGCCCACCCAAAGCGGGTTGGGTTCATGGGGCTCGAACTGGGGCAGTTGAAGAAGCTTCGATTCGATGTCAGGAAGCAGACGCGCCTTGGCCCGAAACCGCACTACTTTGTCCTGGCCGTTGTCTTGAACACGCTTTCCGTCCGAGCCAACTACATAAGCTGTCCCGTCAATTTCCGTCAGCGCACCGGATTGCGCGCCGTAATTGATGGTCGCGCTGGCAACAAGATTGGAATCCACCAATTGCAGGAATTGATAATGCTTGAGCGGCTGGCCGGATGAATCGAGGCGATCTTTCAACATCATCAGGGAAATGATGCCGCCAAAGATGGCAATCCACACGATCCACGTCTTGGGCGGAACTCGGAACTCACCACCTTTCTTATTCTTCTCGTCTTCGTTCATTCGGTTGTCGTCAGCTTTGTTACGAAAATGCGGCGCAAGTTAGCATGATCCTCCCCCCACCGCAACGCGCGATTTAATCACGTTCCCAGCGCCAAATCAAATACTGCCTGGTTGCTGGCCGCAACTTGCATGCCTCTCCGATGCGCTGGCCCTCAACCCAGAAAATGTCCCCTGGCTCAGAGCACGCCAGCACCAGCTTACGGCGCAGGTCACGCGGAACCTTTTGGTTGATGAACCAATCCTGAAGTTTCACTGATTCCGACATTCCGATGGGTTGAAACCGATCGCCGGGATGCCAGTGACGCAATTCCAGCCTTGCGCCAATTCGTTGGGCGTCGAACCGCTCTTCGCCTGCCTGTGGTTCCCAACGCCCGTTTCGCCACGGCACCCGCCGCCACTGAAACTTCACCCCGCCAAATTCACCCTCCCCTTTCCGGCCCTTCAACTCGATCACACAGCGCTTGCTACCGAAGGGCTCATGGCGCGTCCGCCACGCTTTCAGTTGGCCGTTTGCGTCCAAGGACAAAGCCATGTCCGCGCTGATGCTTCGCCGACGGTTCCGCTCCAACCGCAGCGCGTCAATCAGTTCGAACTGTTCCACGATCTTTAATTGGCGGAGTTGCAGCTGCACAACTCGCCGCTGCAAGGCAACCGGCAGTCGGTTGAAAGCCGGCCGTGACAACCGCAACCATTTCCGGGCGAAGTCATCCAAGGCCTCGCCGTCCTCACCCAGCAAATCCATCACCCGAAGCAAAGTTGCGGCACTGGAATTTGGAAAGCGCGTGCGGATGAAGGGCCACAACTCATGGCGAACCCGATTGCGGAGGATCTCCGTCGCATCATTCGAAGCATCGTGTCGGAAGGCCAGCTGATTAGCGGTGATAAAGGCTGCCAGTTCGGTGCGTTCCACGCCCAAGAGGGGCCGGACCAGTTGCACTTGCGCATCCACAGGTGAGACTGACTTCCACTTCATTCCTGCCAAGCCTTCACTGCCGGCGCCTCGCAGCAAGCGCAAGAAGAACAGCTCGACTTGATCATCCGCGTGGTGAGCCGTGGCAATCAAGTCGCAGCGGCACTTTCGGGCGGTCGCAGCCAGGAAACGATGCCGAAGCTCGCGGGCCGCCATTTCAAGCGAAAGCCCACACTTAGCCGCCAGTTTGCGGACGGCACCGCCGCCGCAATAGCAGGGCAGAGCGAGTTGACGGGAAACCTTTCGGACCAGTTGGGCGTCGCCAGCGCTCTCGCGACCGCGCAACTGGTGATTAAAATGCGCGACGAACAATCGCCACTCGTGCGCCTGAGCGAGTTGGCGGAGCAGATGGAGCAGCGCCATTGAATCCTGTCCCCCGGACACCGCGACCAGAATTCGGTCGCCCCGTCCCAACAACGCCCGCTCGCGGATGACTCGCTCAACCTTTGCGACCAGATCGCTCACGGGTGAATGCTACCTTCCACGCCCACACGGGCAAGGTGATTGACTCGACCGATCTGCGGGATCAATCGCGAAAATTCTGAAACTGGAGCGCGACCGGAAAATCTTTACCCCGCACCGCCGCGATGACCTCCTGCAATTCGTCCCGGCTTTTTCCAGTTACTCGAACCTGACTGTCTTGAATCTGGGTTGTGACTTTCAACTTGCTGTCGCGGATGAAGCCCGTGATTTGTTTCGCGATGTCCGTGGCGATGCCCTGTTTGATTTTGATGACTTGTCGCGCATGGCCCAGTGGCGAAACGTCCGGCTCGCACTGCTCGACGTTTTTCATGCTGATGCTCCGTTTGGCCAGTTTGCTGATGACGATATCGACCAAGGCGGTGATCTTGAACTGGTCCTCGGCGGACAATTTAATCTCGTTCTTGTCGAGCACGATCGACGCTTTGCTGCCCTTGAAATCAAATCGGTTGGCAAGTTCTTTGTTGGCGATGTTGACGGCGTTCTCGATCTCCATCGAGTTCACCTGACTGACAATATCGAAAGATGGCATGAGCGCATTCTAATCAGCAGGGTTGGGATGGGAAGAATATTGCCAACCCTGCACATCGTAGTTTGACATCTCCCGGAACCCGGCCAACTGTATGGCCTATGAAAGCCATTTTCCTCCTCAGCGCACTGCTGTTGCTCCAGATGACCGCCGCCCAAGCCGGCTCGATCTACGACATCAAACTCAAGGACATTGACGGCAAGGACACCACCCTGGCAGCCCACAAAGGCAAGGTGTTGCTCATCGTTAATGTCGCTTCCAAATGTGGCTATACCAAGCAATACGCCGGCTTGGAGGAGCTGTATCAAAAGTACAAAGACCAGGGGCTGGTCGTGCTGGGATTTCCCTGCAACCAATTTGGCGGCCAGGAGCCCGGCACCAACGAGGAGATCAAACAATTCTGTTCGAGCAAATACAGCGTCACCTTTCCACTCTACGACAAGCTGGAAGTCAACGGCGCCAACCGCCATCCCCTCTATGATTTCCTCGCCGGTGAAAAATCCCCCTTCCCCGGTGACATCAAGTGGAACTTCGGAAAGTTCGTCATCAGCCGGGACGGCAAGATCGCGAAGCGGTTTGGCTCAAGCACCGCGCCCGAGTCGGAAGACTTGACCAAGGAAATTCAGGCAGCTTTGGCGGCCAAATAGAAGCGCGCCACGCGGGACGGGGACGCGGTCTTTTCTGAACATTTGATTCCAAGAATCTGGCCAGTCTAAACTGCAGCCAGGATTGTTCAGATCGAAGCTATTTCCGCTTAACTTGCTTTCTTGACGGAAGCATCAAGCGCATTTGCGTCTGACTCAGACTCGCAATGCGGTCGCCTATTACCGGCGGCACAAGCGGCAACCTCGCCATAAGTTTGCTTGCCTCCTGCGTCGCTCCATCCAATCCTGACACTCAAGCCCCGGGAGGCTTACCCGGCGCCAGAAGGAATCCATCAATTGATATGAAACAAATCAAAGCTTTGAACCCCCGGAAAGTTTATCTCATGGCCAATGGCGATCTGCGCCTCAGCGCGAACCAGAAGTGCTGGCCCGAGCAGGCCAAAATGGAAGCGGTGTTGACCAAGGCCTTGAAGGCCGAGGGTTGGCGCGTTCAACGCGCGCATCCCTTCGATCCGGTCAAAGGGCACGGCTTCATTGATTCGCAAAAGATGGGCATGGAAGTGTTTCGGCAACTCGATCCCAACGCCCCGCTGGTGGTCGCGGAATGCGTCTGGCAATACAGCCATCATTTGCTCCATGGGCTGTCCACCCACCGCGGGCCGATTCTGACGGTTGCCAATTGGAGCGGCACGTGGCCGGGGCTGGTGGGCATGCTGAACCTCAACGGCTCCATGACCAAGGCCGGCATCCGCTACAGCAGTTTGTGGAGTGAAGATTTCACCGACGACAAGTTCAAGCGCGGCCTGCGTGAGTGGCTGCAAACCGGCAAGGTCACGCACGACACGAGCCATGTGCGCGACCTGCGCAAACTGAAATTACCGCGGGCCGATGCCGAACTTGGCCGCGCAGTCGCCGCCGGGCTGAAACAACGCAAAGCCATCATGGGCGTGTTCGATGAAGGGTGCATGGGCATGTTCAACGCCATCATTCCGGATGAATTGCTTCACCCCTCGGGCATTTTCAAGGAGCGCCTCAGCCAATCTTCCCTCTTCGCCGCCATGCAACAGGTGAGCGATGGCGAGGCTCGCGCCGTCTTGAACTGGTTTTTGAAGAAGGGTTTGAAGTTCAACTGGGGCACAAACGAGAAAACGGAACTCACGCGGGCGCAAACTTTGCAGCAATGCAAGATGTACATCGCGGCCCTGCGCATCGCGGACGATTTCGGCTGCGACACGATCGGTATTCAATATCAGCAAGGTTTGAAGGATCTCGCGCCGGCCAGCGATCTCGTGGAAGGCACGCTGAACAACGTGGATCGCCCGCCCGTGACGGCTGCGAAATCGAAGCGGGTGCTTTACGCGGGTGATGCCCTGCCCCACTTCAACGAGGTGGACGAATGCGCCGGTTTGGACGGTTTGCTCACGCATCGGCTGTGGAACAAACTCGGTTTTCCACCGGAGAATACACTCCACGACTTGCGCTGGGGCCAGCAGTACGGGGACGATTACGTCTGGGTTTTCCTGATTTCCGGTGCGGCACCGCCGGCCCATTTCATCGGTGGTTGGCGCGGCGCGGTCAGCGAACGTCAACCTCCCATGTACTTCCGTCTGGGCGGCGGCACACTCAAAGGCGTGAGCAAGCCAGGCCACATCGTATGGAGCCGCGTGTTCATCATGGGCGGGAAGTTACACTGCGACCTTGGCGTAGCTCGCGTCGTCAAACTGCCGAAGGCCGAGACCGAGCGGCGGTGGCGCGAAACCACACCGCAATGGCCCATCATGCACGTGGTCCTGAATGGGGTCACTCGCGACCAGATGATGGCGAGGCACAAATCAAATCACATCCAGGTAGTTTACGCACCGAGCGAACAACAAGCCCACCGCGCCTGCCGCGTCAAAGCGGCCGCCATGGCGGAACTGGGATTGGAAGTTCACCTCTGCGGCGAGGTCAAGTTGCGGTAACCGCGCAGTCAGGTGCGGGCTCAGCCGGAGATGAGAATCATGTTCGCGTACTGAATCGTATCGCCGGTACGAATCAGGCCAATCGCGGAAGGCACACGCTTTTTGAACTCCCCGTGCGGTTCAAATTTCGTCGGCACTCCGCCCAATGTCTTGGCGAACGCCGCTTGGGTGGCCGCCGAATTCACCTTGCGAAATTCCTGGGCCATGTAGGCTTGGTCCATTTGGAAGTTTCCCCGCACGGCCGCCAGTACCTGAAGCACGGTCGGCACATCATCCACCAAGGAGAGATCCACGGTCTCAATCTCCGGCCAGAATGGGAATCCACGGTCGGCGATCACCAG
>CAYWCK010000268.1:0-7528 GCA_964456685.1 uncultured Bifidobacteriaceae bacterium
GAGCCGGATGCGTTCGGCGTCGAGGGCGGCGGTGGTGTTTTTGATGCCAGCGAGGATGTCGATCATAGGGGTCAAAGGGGTTTGCCGGTGATGGCGAGGCGCAGGCGCATGAGGGAGCCGGTGAGGAGTTGGGTTTCGAGGGCGTGGGCGAGGTCGTTTTTGTTGAGTTCGATGAGTTCGCTCTCGAGGTTCACGGTGTTGCCGTCGGGGCCGACCGGAACGGCGTTGGGGTCGGCGGTCAAAGTGGGGCGGAGCGAGGCGAGGGCGCGGGTGTCGCGCGCGGCGCAGGCGCGGTCGAGTTCGGTGGTGAAGGCCTTGGCGACATCGAGGCGCTTGTAACCGGGCGTTTCGAGATTCCCGATGTTGTTGGCGATCGCTTCCGCGCGCAATTGCACCATGTCGAGGCTCTTTTTGGCCGCGAGATAGTTTGGCTGGCTGAACAACGCTTCGATCATGCTCTCTTTTCTCCCTGGGTTGTTTAGCACTGCCAATGCCATGGGAGAAAAGTGCCTATTTCATTGGGGAATTGGCGGATCGCCTGCGAGAGGAGGAAAATGTTTCCCCGTCAGATAAAGCTGCTAGGCACGGTTGGCCGATTTAGCCACGGCGGCAAAGGTGGCATCCCGTCGGGTCCACGCCCGAGGGTTCAGGATGGAATAAAGTCGCTCCCGAGGAGGGATCAGGCGTTGCCAACAGTTGCGTCCTCGGCATCGCCTTGACCGCCGGTGCCGTGATACTCGTGGAGTTTGTTGCGCAGCGTGCGAATACTGATGTCGAGAATCTTGGCCGCGTGCGTGCGGTTGCCGTTGCATTTTTCCAAGGCGGCCAAAATGTGTTGCTTCTCCAGTTCGGCGAGGGAGGAAAAATCAGTGTCCGTCGTGGGAGTGGTGTGAACCGGCCGGGGAGCGCTCGTGGTCTCGGTCACCGCCGGCTTGGGCGTCATGGCAGAAGCCGGGGACAAGCCCAAATGCTCGGGCTCAATGAGGCTGGTTTCGCTGCACAGGATGACGGCGCGTTCAATGACATTCTGGAGTTCGCGCACGTTTCCCGGCCATTGATGACGCCGGAGCACGTTTTTGGCTGACTCGGAAAAACCCCGCACGTTCACACCATGTTTGCGCGCAAAGCGGCGCATGAATTCATCAGCCAGAAAAGGAACGTCTTCGATACGTTCGCGCAAAGGCGGCACGTGTATCGGTACGACGTTGAGCCGGAAATACAGATCCTGTCGAAACTCCTTCTTCTCGACACTCTGCTCCAGATGGCGGTTGGTGGTGGCGATGACACGCACGTCCACTTTGATGGTTCGGTTGCCGCCGACGCGTTCAAGTTCGCGTTCCTGCAACACGCGCAGCAATTTCGCCTGCACGGCCGGTGAAATCTCACTGATTTCATCGAGAAGGATCGTCCCGCCGTGGGCGAGTTCAAAGCGACCTTCACGCTTGTTCAAGGCACCGGTGAACGCCCCGCGCTCATGACCAAAAAACTCACTCTCGATCAAGTTTTCCGGGATCGCCGCGCAGTTGACCTTGATGAATGGCGCGCTGGCGCGGGCGCTTTCGCGATAGACCGCGCGGGCAACGAGTTCCTTGCCGGTGCCGCTTTCACCGGCGATGAGCACGGTGGCTTGCGTGCGTGCGACTTTACGAATGAGCTGGCGCAGGCTCTCCATCGCCGGGCTTTGGCCGAGCAATTCCGTGCCGCTATCCTCGCTTTCCTGGCTGAGGTAACGGTTGACCCGCAGCAATTGCGTGAAGTCCTCGGCTTTTTTGAGCGTGACGCCGATCTGCTCTGCGGAAAACGGTTTGATCAAGTAATCAAACGCGCCGTTTTTCATGCACTCAACGGCCGATTCCACACTGCCGAAGCCGGTGGTCACCACGCAGAGCGGCTTTTGCGGACGGAGTTGGATGGCTTTTAAGAGATCCGTTCCGTCGCCGTCCGGCAGGCGGACATCGAGAAAAATCAGGTCGAAATTATCACGATTCAGGTAGTCCTGCGCCTCGGCAATGGTAGAAACGGCGGCCACATCGTAACGGCGGGCGCGGAGTTGATGCTCCAAATTCTTACGGACGATCATGTCGTCCTCGAGCACGATGATTTTTTCGATGGCCATAGGTCAGGAGGTATGCCGCGAGTAAAGCTTGGAAACGAAACTGGGCGGCTTCGGCGCGTAAGTGGGCACTTCGCGGGCAGGGACCAAGCCGCGACGCAAAAGTGCTTGTTGGTTCTCCCGGTCGAGTTGAAGAATCTTCACAATCATCTGTTGCAAGACTTCGAGCAAGGCTCGTGCTTCTGGGTTGTGACCACGTGTTCCCGGGTTGTCCTTTTGCCAGGCCTTTCGCCAGTTCTTAATCGACAATAGAACTTGGCTAAGTCGGGTGAGCAAGCCTTTTCTGGTCCCGTGAAAGCTGTCCGGCTGAAATTCTGCCTGGCCACTCAAGGCCTGATGTTCTTGCACCGCCAGTTGTAGCAATTCCTCGCACACGCCAACGAATGCGCGCAGTTCCTGGATCAAAGTGACGTTGGATTCAGGGGAGGTAGTCTGGCTCATGGGTTGTTCGCACCGCTCGTCGGTCCGCCGGCCAGCGGGGGGCTGTTCGTGCCGCGGATTCCGTGGTTCACGCCTTCAGACTTGGTCTGCCATTGGACGAAGCTGGCGCGCCAACGCGCCATGTCCACGACGGCTTTCAAGCCTGGCGTCACAGTTGCAGGCAGGTCCTTCTCGCGCGCAATGATTTGCTGGTAGGTCTCGACCGCCTTCTGCGGTTGCCAAAGTTTTTCGTAGGTCATGCCGACTTGATACCACACCGGCAACTGCCACGCCGGGGAGCGGTCGAGTTGAACGAGGCTCAGATAAATGTCGAGTGCGCGGGTGTAATCCCCCTCTCGATAAAGCTGGTTCGCGATCAGATTGCCGGTGCGTTGCTGCCAGTAGGCCCATGCTTCCGGTTGCGACCGGGCTTTGGCGCTCTGCTCCCGCAGCAGTGCCAGCACTTGGTTCAGCGATTCGTTGTTCCGGCCGATCTGCTTCAAGGCCAGCGCGAGATGGAAACGCACTTCCGGCTGTTGGGCCGCCTGAGGATAGCGGGCAAGAAAGTCCTGCGCCTGGCTGATTGTTTCGTCATGGCGCTCCGAGTTCGCCAGGCAGCGGATCAGCTTGAATTGCGCGTCCACGCGGTCGATCAACGGGCTGTCCTGCTTCAGCAACCGGGTGAAGTATTCCGCCGCTTCCGGGTACTTCTCGAGGAGGAAATGCGTCTCGGCAATTTCCGTCTGCGCCTGGATGACCAACCGGCTGTAATAATCGAACTGGTCATGCTTCAGCACCAGTGCGCTGGTCATGACGGCGTAGAATTTCGCCAAGGCCAGGGTGTTCAATCCCATCCGACGGAAAAGGTGTCCCTGTCGCAACAGGATCTCCGGCACATACTGATCATCCGCCCAGCGTTGCACGTACTGGCCATAAATCTGTTGGGCTCGCGCCAGATTGTCCTCATCCTCCGCGGTCGCCGCCAACTCCAGCAGCGCGCCCTTCTTGATAAAGTCTGGCGATTTTTCGCCGAGCAACGACACCAACACCGGCGTCATCGCCGAACCCTGTCGATTCAGGCGCGCAAACCGGCTGTTCTCCAGCTTCTGCTTCAACTCCGCCACCTCCACCGGGTCGAATCCTGCAGGGATCACTGGCACCGGTTGGTTCGTGCCGGCCAGGGCGGGAATTGACTCCGCAACGGGACCATTCGTGCTGGGTTTGGGCGCAGCCGTCGCGAGGGGGGAATCGGTTTGGTTGGCGTGAATCAGAGCCGGCGCCTTGGCCGCCTCGGAATTGGTTTTTGCAGGCGCAACTTTTAACGCGGGGGCTGTGGGCTTTTCGGCGTGTGCCGTTGTGGGTTCGCTTGCGTTGGCCGCTGACTTCAAGACTAGGCCACCAAGGCACAGCCCGAAGAGCCAGCCAACCACATGCGGTCGGGGCAGGATCATTTTGAAAAAAGCTAGATTCATTGTGTGCGGTAGGTCGCCGAGCTGGACGGCAACACGAACACGGGCGCGGTCCACGCCTGTCCGGTCGTCACCGCGTTGTTCGTTGTGCCGCCGGTAGTCGGTTCTGTCTGCCGGAAGAAATCCACCAGCATCTCAGTGGTCACCACCGGCGTGCTCGCGGCTGTGGGATTCTGGGTCATCACAAAACCTGCATTTGCCAGCGGATTCAAAATGGCTCCTTCGCCCAGCGCGGACCACAGTGGCGTTAGGAACAGCGAGCGTAGCACATCGGGAATTGTCACCGATGGCGCGGGTTTGTTGGTGCTTGAGTCCGTAGGTGGGACCGGAGCGGGTGCAACGGGCACGGGTTCACTGGCCTTGGGGGCAACCTCTACGACTGGGGCCGCTTGAGTGTGATACCGCAGCGGCGTTGGTCCGATGGCTGGTAGATACGCCCCGCCGCCAGCCATGAGAGAAAACCTCGTGCCGGCCAGGATCGCCAGGCCAAGCCATTGGAACGCTGACACACTGGTAGAGCGGTTGCTCATCATTTCGATTTCGTCTGCTGGTCACTATCGGGAAAGGCACGCAGGGTTTTGCCCAACCGTTGCCGTTCCCACCACGACCAACAACTGTTCGGCCTTACATCGGCAGGAAATGCCGGGCCTTGAGAAAATTTTTCGGCGAACGCGGAGCAACCACGATTGGCGCAAATTCGCTGCGCCGACCGAACATTCAAGTTTCTTCGCCAGCTGCCGATATGATCCGTGATTTAGCGTCATTGTTATGTTGCAGTTGTCACCGCGAGAAAAGTTGACACCCCTGGACCGTCGGGAAATTGCCGCCCGGCTGGCGTTATGCCCTTCGTTGCCGTCGCTCGGCAGCATCAACAAAGCCCTCCAAGGTCTCCTCCTCGCTGAACAACGCTACTCGGCGCAAATTTCCGAGATCATCCGCCGCGATCCGAGCCTCACTTCGCGACTTCTCCGCTTGGTGAATTCTGTCTATTACGGCCTTTCAACGCCGGTAAATAGCATCGAAGAAGCCGTTTTCTACCTCGGCGTCCGGCAGATCCGCCAGCTCACGATGGTCACCCCCATCATCGAGGACTTTCAACGTCTCTCCCGCCAATGCGCTTTTCCCTGGCGCGATTTTTGGCAGCACTGCATCGGCACGGCCATACTCACTCGTGAAGTTGTCAGCATCGTGCAGCCGCCCAATGACGAATCCGACTACGTCGCCGGCCTCGTCCACGATGTGGGTAAAATCGTCATGGCCTGGACCTTTCCCGATCATTTCGCGGAGATTCATCGCGCCGCTGAAACCGGGCAACGCGACCTGCTTGCCATCGAACAAGAAATTCTCGGCCTCGGTCACGATGAACTCGGCGCGCTTTATCTCGAGCACCACAACCTGCCCGAGTTGATGGTCAAATCCGCCCGCTTCCATCATCGCCCGGAAGACGCCGATGACCAACGCCTGATCATCGCCTCCGTCCAAATCGCGGACCTGCTCATGCGCAATGCGCAGATCGGTTGCAGCGGTAATTACGTCGAAGTCACCAAGGAATTGTGCCTGCAAGCGCCAGGCTGGCGGGTGCTCTTCCCGAATCAGCACGATGCCGAACAAGCCATCGCTCGCGCCTCCCTTCACCGCAGTCTGGAACGCCTCCCGCATGTCCTCGAAGGTCTGGTCTGACCGCGGGCGACACTAATTCCGCAACTCTGGCTCAGGATTCTCGTTTGACCCGATTCCGGCGGTCGCCGGAGGTCAATCTTCGTTGAAGGGATTCACGCTGACGTCCACAAAGACCGTCAACGCCGGGCCGCGGAAGGCCATGCGCTCAAGGCTGCCGCCCGCGACGGCTTGGGGTTTGAAATTCGTCACCCGCGTTACTTGCGGGGTGCGCAATTTGCAGTCGAGGCCGGCGTCGCAGAGATTGGATTTCAGATTGCCGGTGACGATGTTGAGCAATTCACCGATGGCGTCGTTGACGTCGTTGGCATTGGTGAGTTCCTCAGGCCGGAGGCCCAGTTCCTTCGCGGCAAGATTGCGTGCGCCTTCGTTACTGAGGCTCAAGAACACCTGGCCTTCCGCCTTGCCGGAAAAACCGATCGTGCCGAGGACGTATTCGCCGACGAAGCGGTTCACGGAATTCGGATGCACACTCTCGAGTTTGATCCCGAGCATGGTGTGAAACGTCTTGAGCAGGGCGAGTGTGAGGGGCGCGCCCATGGCAAGAACCAGCGCGCACCCGACGCCGGTGCGCATCAGGGCGCTTTCGACATCATCGATCTCCATCTCGGCGTCGCTCTTGGCGCTTGGATTGGCGGCGCGGAGCAAGCGTTGCGTGAGCAGTTTGTCCGTCTTGATGACCCTGGCCAGTTGATCGATATCCGCGTCCTGGCGCGAGACGAGTTTGGTCAGGCGCGCCATAGGGCGAGCCGACCGCGATGTAGCTATAGCCGCGTTCGACCAATTCGTTGTAGTCAGCGTGTTCAGACATTGTAAACGACCCGTCAGATTAGAGGGCGGCGGCGGGCACGGCCGGAGCCGCAGCCGCGACCGGCGCGGGCGATTCCCGCTTCACCAAGCTGACCACGCGGCCAACCTTCTCGACGAGTTGATCTTCTTTAAATGGTTTCACGAGATAATCACGCACCCCGAGGCGCGCGATATGTAACACATTCTCACGCCCGGATTCCGCGGTCAACATGATGACGGGTATGGATTTTAGTTCCGCGTCCTCCTTGAGCTTGGTCAGGGTGGTGACGCCATCCATCACGGGCATGGTGACGTCGAGCAGAATCAAGTCCGGGCGTTCGCGCGTGGCGACCGCCAGCCCTTCTTCGCCATTGGAGGCTTCCAGTACTGTGCAATCGTACGGGCGAAAGGTTTTGGCGACGATGAGCCGGATCGTGCGACTGTCGTCAACACTGAGGATTTTTGTTGGCATAATGAGATAGGGTTAAATCAGTTGTATTTGATATGGACTTCAACAATCACGGGCTCGGTGCCGGACTGAAAGTAAAACATCAGGCGCTGCACGTCGGGCAGGGCTTCGATCTCGAAGGAGGTGCCGCGGATGATCGCCGGCGTGCTGACCGCGCAACTGTGGCCGGTGTCGCACAGGGCGGATTTCAATCCCCCCGCCAGCATATTGGTAATCTCGCCGACGACGTCGTTCACGTCGTTCTCCTTGTTGATCTCTCCAGCGGTGAGGCCGAGCATGGCGCAGCAGCACTGGACGGCGAACGGTTCGCCCAGATGAAAGTAAACGGCGCCCGTGACGGTATCCCCGCCAAAACCCACCGAGCCGGTGACGCGCGTGGTGAAGTGGGTTGTCGGCGCTTCCGGCGACACGGTCGCCGGCAGGGACAACATGGTTTCAAACACCTCGACGAGGTGGCGATTCAGGAACTGGCGGATGTCCAATGCGTGAGTTTGGGTGCTCATAGATTCGTGGTTCTGAATGTAGGTTTGCTGGTCCCGGCCTGTTCAGCCGGGCCGGTTGAGCGGAGGAAGTCGGAAGTCGGAATTCGGT
>CAYWCK010000269.1:0-7524 GCA_964456685.1 uncultured Bifidobacteriaceae bacterium
GACCACGAGCGGATGGTCTCGGGGGACGCGACGGTGATGGAAACGTTGTCGAACGTGCCGGTGGCCATCTGGCTGTATTGATGGGCCGTGACCGCCAAGCCGATATGGACCTGATTCGAGAGACTCAAGGTGGTGAACCAGACATACTGCCAGTCCACGCCGTTGCTCGAGGAATGACCGATAAACGTATCGCCCTGGCGCATGAGGCGCAGCCAAGTGTGATTCGTTGCGATCGTGGGTGTTTCCAAACTGAACGAGCCCGGGATCAGGCGGCGGCGGAAGACGGCATTGGTCTTCGTGTCCAAGCGCAGGAAAGCGTGCTTTGAACCTGCATCCAACGTTTCGCGTATCATCACGCCGGCCTCAGCGGTGGAGTTCGCCGCGGCGAGACTCGCGAGCCGAGCAATAATCTGGCCGTCGCCAATTAGTGGCGCATGGGCGAAATGGAAATCATCTGCCGTGTCTTGAATGTCTTCGCCTGATCCGCGCAGGGTGTGAACGCCGTTCGTGTAGCCGCAACTACCTACCGCCCCGGGGTTGCCGACGTCGTCACAGCTCAACGCTAACGCACCAGCTTGATAAGCATAGTAAGTCCACCCAGCGATCGTGAGCGTGCCGACACGCGGCGTGGTGTTGAGGTTGGCGGCGACTGAGTAGCTCACAGTGCCGCTGCCGGTCCCGCTGCTTCCGCTGGTGATGCTCAACCAACTTGCGTTCGTAGCCGCCGTCCAATTGCAGCCAATGCCGGTAACCGTGACCGCGACCGTCCCATTCGTGGCACTCGCGCTAACGGAAGCGCTGCCCGGGGAGATTGAGTAAATGCATTGAGGCAGACACGTCGCAGAAAACGAATAGCCGCCAGTCTCCGAGTAATTGTCGTCGTGAACAACGAGGGTGTACGTGCCGGCGGACAGTGAAATGTTCGTCGTCGTGCCTGGTGGGAAGGTAAAAAGTTTTGTTCCCGTTGGATCGTAAAGGTCAAACTCAACTCCTGCGAAGCTACTGCCACCAAAGGCAAACAATACCGATCCTCCACTTGTCCCAAAACCGTAGCCCTGCATTTCGCCCGGTTGGCCGATGCTGGTGTTGGCAGTCTGGCCGCAGACGATCGGAGTGCTGCTGCATCCTCCTCCGATTACCGATTGGACACTTAACTGGTAGCTGCCGGGACTGCGGTAGAATGACTCATGGACCATGATAGTGAACGTGCCGGTGTTGGTGAGGTTCAAGCTCCTTGCCGTGCCAGAGCAACCATCCAGCGTGCCGATCAGTTGTCCGCTGGGATTGTAAATGTCGGCGACCATCGCGTCGCCAAACCCGCAGCTAACCGGACCGTAGAGCACCCAGAGCAGCTTCTCACCGGCAGCGCCGATGTAGGTGTAACCCTGCATCTCGGTGTTGTGGCTGGTGTTGGTGGCCACGGTTTGTCCACAGGTGATGCTCCTCGGGTTACAGCCACCATTGACGACGGACTGGATGCTCAGTTCGTAGCTGCCGGGGCTGCGGTAATACGATTCATGCACCATGATGGTGAAGTTGCCGGTGTTGGTCAGCGTCAAGGTGGTGGCCGTGCCAGAGCAGCCATCCAGCGTGGCAATCAATTGGCCGGTCGGATTGTAAATGTCGGCGACCATGCCGTCCCCAAACCCGCAGCTGATCGGACCGTAGAGCGCCCAGAGCAGCTTCTGCCCGCTCGTGCCACCGTAGGTGTAGATGTCAACTTGGGTGTCCGTCGTTGTTGTGTTGGTCTTGGTCTCTCCGCAAACAATCGGGGTTTGAGCCAAACCGTGGTGTGCAGAACCAATCAGCAAAGAGAGAAGTAGGAACGAAGAAACGAAGCTCCGGATTTCCAGCCGCGCCATGAGGGGACGCGTATCAACTGTCCGTGCTGGCGATTGCCCTTCTGGGCTCGAGGGAAAAAGACAATCTGCTTTGCGGTTTGGCAATTGACTAGGGAGCGAGTGACGGCAGAAGCGGGGCAAGACAGGAATACGCATGGCTTTCCGTTAGCAGAACCAACCGCCTGGCGGTATCAGTCAATCTGCGTAGAAAGCCCTGTGCTGACGTCGGGAGTTCGCTGGTTCTACGCCGAGCTGCGCAGAGTAATGGAAACGGACTGGGAAAAGCTCCAATCCGAGCCGCTAATCCAAGGTGTTCATCGTTTCAAAAACTTCGCCACGGCGGCGGCGCGGGAGTGGACTTGGAGTTTGTCGTAGATGTTCCGTAGATGCGTGCCGATGGTGCGATCGCTGATCTGGAGGCGGTCCGAGATTTCCTTGGTCTCGTAGCCGCGAGCGATGTGTTCCAGAATTTCGCGCTCACGAGGTGTGAGAACTTCGAGTTCTTGTTGCGTGCGGCCCTGGACCTGGAACCGTTTCACCACCAAGCGCGCAATCTGGCTGGACATGGGGGAGCCACCCGCATGCGCGTCGGCCAGCGCTTCAAGCACGCGCGTGGGCGGCACGGGTTTGATGAGGTAGCCAATCGCACCCGCGGCCAGGGCTTCGGTGATGCGCTCGGGCGTGTCGTGAATGGTCAAGACGACGATGGGAAGTTTTGGCCAGCGCTCGGTCAGGCGAGGAATCAGCTCCAGCCCGGAGGTGTTCGGGAGTTCCAAGTCGAGTAGAAGAACATCCGGCAGCGTCGTCGGCAGGTGTTTAAGAGCGGCCTCGGCTGATCGGTGGGACCCGACACATTGGAATCCAACTGCGCCGCCGATGAGGGCAGCGAGGTGACCGCGGAATTCCTCGTCGTCCTCCACGATGGCGACTTTGATGCAGTTGTTGGTTGCGGTCATAGTTCTTTTCTCAGCTTGGATGGCTTCAGGGTGGCTCTGGTAGCGGCAAACTGAGTTTGAGTGTTGTCCCAATACCGGGCCGGCTGATGGCCAGGAACGTTCCACCCAAACTTTCCATACGCTTCCTCATGCTGCCCAAGCCCAATCCATCCCCGCGGGCGGCTTGCGAATCGAAGCCGCGTCCGTTGTCCACGATCTCGATGGTCAGCGTTCCTTCGCCATGCGCCACGTGCAGGCTGACCTCGGTTGCGCCCGAGTGCTTGATCACATTGTTGATCGCCTCGCGCGCGACTAGCAAGAGATTGCGCCGCTGCTCCACCGAAAGCTTGTATGCGGGCAGATCGATCGGGATCTGGAGGCGGCACTTGATGCGCGCGTCGTGGAGGAATTCCTCAACAGTGGACGCGATGCGCGAGATGAGGTCGTCGAGCGCGTCGTGTGTGGGATTGGCCACCCAAATCATTTCCTTCAATTCACGCGCCGCCGCGCGGGAGCTTTGCGAAAGTTTGCGAGCATGTTCCGCCCCAGCTGTCCCGGATTCATCATCGGCGAGATCGGCCAGCATCGTGAGCCGGGTCAGATCCGCGCCGAGGCCGTCGTGCAGATCCTTGGCCAGCCGTGTACGCTCCTCGACGATGGCGGCCTGTTGCTCGTGGAGATGCCGCACGCGCAACGAACGAATTCGCCCGAGCACCATGAACGCGATCGCTCCCGCGCCGCCGAAACTGCACGCAGCGTAGAACCACCATGTCTGGTAGAAGAACGGTTGGATGGCGAAGGAAAAACTCCCGGCCTGCTCGCCCCACACGCCGCGATGGTTTGCCGCCAGCACCTCGAAGCTGTAATCGCCGGGACGCAACCGGGTGAAATACGCTTCGCGCCGCGTGCCGGCTTCGATCCAGCGATCGTCCACGCCGCGGAGGCGATATCGGAAGCTGGCTTTCTCAGGCGCCGTGAACACCGGCGCGGTAAAGCGGAATTCCAGGACGCGCCCGCTGCCGGGAGGAAGGAGAATCGGGGCAGGTATCGCCTGTTGAGCGTCGGCGTAGTGGCGACTCGGCAGAGCGCCGCCATTTCTCAGGCCGGCAAAATTGCGGCGCTCTGCCGAGACGCCGCTACGATCCAGAATCACCTCGCCATCCACGCGCACCTGTTCAATCGCCGCTTGCGGGCCGATGGCGTCGCGCGCGCACAATTTCGGATCAATTATCGCCACGCCTTTGGGGGTGGGAAACCAGAGCTGGCCATCGCGCGTCTTGCAACCAGCGGGATAACTCTTCTGGCCGTTGGTTTCGTTACTCGGCAGTCCGTCGGCTTCCGAGTAGCTCACGGCCTGGACTTGCGTGGCGCGGCCGGCGGCGACGTCGTCGAGTTCCTGCTTGCGGACGCGGTAAATGCCGTAGTCGTGGCTTACCCAAAGATTGCCGAAATCGTCTTCGAGGATTTCGTTGACCAAATTCGCCGGCAATCCTTCGCGCACGGAGAACACGGTGAATTTGTCGCCAGCAAGACGATTCAATCCGCTTTCGGTCCCGACCCACAGCACCCCGTTGGTCTCCGCGCGAAACGCCCAAACCGAGTTGTTGGAAAGTCCGTTGGTCGTGGTGAAGGTCGTGAACTCCCCATCACGAAACTTCTGCATTCCACCCCCGGCGGTGCCGATCCACAGACTGCCGGCTGGCGATTCACAAAGCGCGCGGACGTCGTCATTCGCCAAACCGTTCGTCGCACGATACGTCACCCAAACGCCTTCGTGATAACGGAAAAGACCTTCCACCGTACCTAACCAAAGCGTGCCGTCGGTGGCTGGTAATACAACTCGTGTCTTGTCCTTTTCCAGTGTATGGGGGAACTCGAATCGCACGGCCACACCGCCGCGGATGACGGACAAGCCGCTGCCTGTGCCGACCCAGACATCGCCCGTCGCGTCCTCGGCCACAGAGCGGATCTTATCGCCGGCCAAGCCTTGGTTTTTGGTGATGGTGCGAAAGCCTCCATCTTTCCAGTGGCTCAAACCGTCATCCGTCCCGATCCAAACGCTGCCGTTGCGCGTCTCCCCAATCGTCCAAACGCTGTCGTTCGCGAGACCGTCACGAGTCGCGAGCGACGAGATGGACTTGGGTTTCCAGCAATGCAGCCCGCCCGCTTCTGTGCCCAGCCAGAGATTACCTTCGCGATCTTCCAAAGCGCACAGCACAAAGTCCTGACCGAATTCCCTGGGTAATGGAAACCTCGTAATCCTTCCTTCGCGGAAGCGAACCACCGCCCCTTGGCCGGTAGCCAACCATAAATCTCCTGCTGCCCCGTGAACCAGGAAGAGGCTGCGCGGATCGAGCGAGATCGCATTCGACGCCGGCTCCAGATTTCCATTGTGAAAATGGTAGATTATTCCGGCAGTTCGGGTGGGGTTGACACACAGCAGCCAGAGCCCACCGTTGGCATCGTCCTGAATTCCAACCACGGCGGCCGACGGCAGGTTTGCGCCGGCTGCCGTTTCGAACTTCCCGGTTTGCTGGTCGAGGCGGTAAAGTTGTCCTGATCCCCCGCCGACCCAAAGCACATCCGCTCGGTCCCGGTGCAACGTGAGCATGATGTCGCTCGGCACTCCCTTCGCATCCAAATGCTTCGTGAATCGCCCATCCTGAAAACGAACCACCGACCAGCGAGGCAGACACCAAACGCCGCCGTGGCGGTCCGCGCAAACCGCTCCAACGATGTCTTTGGGAACACCGTGAGTAACTGGCAGGCCATCTCGACGCGTGAATCGTGTGAATTTTCCATCACGGCAGCGCACGAGCCCGTCGTTCGTGCTGATCCAGACGTTGCCTTCGGAATCCTCGGCCAGTGAATTACAGTTGTCCTCGGTCAGTTCCGGCGTGTTGAGGTGGTCGAAGACGACAAACTTCAGACCGTCGAAGCGTGCCAGCCCGCGACCGGTTCCGATCCACAGGAAGCCATTACGTGTTTGGAGCAGCGACTTGACTTGATCGTCCGGCAGGCCGTGTGTCCTTTGCCAAGAGCGTTGGGCGAACTCGCGGGCCACTTGTTCGGCTGGAAGGTTGACAGTGGCAATCGTCGGGTTGGTTTGGCCAAAACAGGAAGCGGCGAGGTGAAGGCTGATGCCCACCAGCCCGAGTCTGCGGATAGTCCTGCTGGTAGTGCCCGTAGCCATGAGGGCGATTGTTGGGCAAACGCCACCAATTCTGCAACCGCGTTTCCTCAACACTACCAACCGGGATCGCAGCCGTTTGGAAAATCAATCCCCTGATGGCCCAACGCATCTTTTCTCTAACCACACCAAAGGCGACCAATTGTTTGAGCGTCATGGGTCAGGGCGCAATGTAGATGTTCTTGAGCTCGGTGTAACCTTCCATTGCCGCCATGCCGAGGTCGCGGCCGATGCCGCTTTGCTTGAAGCCGCCGAACGGGGCTTCCACGTGGACGCTGCTGTGCGAGTTCACGCTCAACACGCCGCTTTCGATGCGACGCGCCACGCGGATCGCCCGGCGAATGTCGTTCGTCCACAGCGAGCCGCTCAAACCGTAGGGCGACGCGTTCACTTCGCGGATCATGGTTTCCTCGTCGTCGAAGGGCGTGATGCAAACCACGGGGCCGAAAATCTCCTCCTTCCAACAGCGATCTGACTTGGCGACGTCGAGCAGCACGGTTGGTTCGAGATAAAATCCTTTGGCATGCGGCCGGCCACCGCCACACGCGAACTTGCTGCCGCGCGCTTTGGCATCGGCGAGAAATTCCTCCACGCTGGATCGTTGGCTGGCGGAAACCATCGGGCCGAGCTGCGTCTCCGGCTTCAGCGGATCGCCAACGATCAGTTTCTTTGTCGCGGCGACGAACTTTTCCACAAACGAATCGTAAATGCCGCGCTCAACAAACATGCGGCTGCGCGCGCAACAATCCTGGCCGGTGTTGGCGAACACGCTCATAGTGGAAGTCTCGGCAGCGGTCTGCCAGTCGGCGTCCGCAAAAACGATGTTGGGCGATTTGCCGCCGAGTTCGAGCGAGACGCGCTTGAAATCGCGCGCGGCCAGTTCCATCGCGCGGCGGCCGACTTCCGTCGAGCCAGTGAGTGAAACTTTGCGGATGAGCGGATGCGTAATGAGCGCCTCGCCAATCGCGCCACCGGGACCGGGAATCACCTGCAACACGCCCGCCGGCAGACCGGCTTGGTGGGCGAGTTCGCCGAGCTTGATGGCGGTGAGCGGCGAAAGCGACGCGGGTTTGAGGATCACGCAATTGCCCGCCGCCAGCGCCGGCGCGGCTTTCCAGCTGGCGATGGGGAACGGAAAATTCCACGGCACGATGCAGGCGACAACGCCCATCGGCTGGCGCAGAGTGAAATCAAGTCCGCCCCGGGCGACTGGAATGGTCTGGCCGAAGAACTTTCCGACCGCGCCCGCGTAGTATTCAAACACCCGCGCGCCAAGGCCGATTTCATCCCGCGCATCGCTGATGGGCTTGCCGATGTTCAGCGCTTCCAGTTGCGCGAGCTCCTCCAGATTCTCCCGCAGCACGCGCGCGACGTTGAAGAGGATTTCGCTGCGCTTCCCCGGCGCGAGATCACGCCAGCCGCCTTCCCAGGCGCGGTGCGCGGATTCGATCGCCGCGTTGAGATCGCTGACGTCAGCAGCGGCGACTTCGCCGAGAGTTTCCTCGGTGGCGGGGTTGATCAGTCGCGTGCGTTTGCCGGCGCAACCGGCCCGGAATTT
>CAYWCK010000270.1:0-7515 GCA_964456685.1 uncultured Bifidobacteriaceae bacterium
TCAAGGTTGGCTCTGTGCGTCAACCACCGCCTCGATCCGATGGCCATCAGGATCCAGCACGAACGCGGCAAAATATCCCGGGCCATGTTCCGGATGGAAACCCACCCCGCCGTTGTCTTGTCCGCCCTGTTCCAGCGCCGCGCGGTGAAAAGCCCTTGCCGCCTCCTGCGTAGGCGCCCGGAAGGCAACGTGGAAGCCCTCACCCGGAGCAACGACACCCGCATCACGGAGCCGGATGGCAAACTGCTCCTCGGCGCCGGGCACGCCGTAACCCGCGGCCGTCTCCTTGCGCCCGGCGCCGCTCTCTTGGGTCCACACGCGAACGTAACCCAGCGGAGCGAGCGCAGCATCGTAGAAGGCCACGGCCTGGGCAAAGTCCGCCACCGCGAAAGAAAGATGGTGCAGCATGCTCATGATCGATCAGTTGAGCACGAGGCGCGCAGTGGAGTTCATGTTGCTGATGTTTGTAGTTCTGTTGGGCGACTGAGGCAAGCGCAGCATCGCTTTTCCATTCCTGCTCGGCTGGGGTGGCGTAATCAGGCTTCGCAAATTGAACGTGCTTGGCCAGAATGCCGTGGCGCAATCCAAATGACTCCGCCATCGTTGGGCGATGACTGATTCCTCAACTGACAATCTGTCGGGCACTGCCGTGGGCCTCATCGGCCTTGGGCTGATGGGCACGGCGCTGACTGAGCGGTTGCTGGAACACGGCTTTCGCGTGTTGGTCTGGAATCGCTCGCGCGAAAAAGCCGGGCCATTGATCGCTCGCGGCGCGGAGTGGAGTGATAATCCGCTCGCCGCTTGCGAACGGATCATCATCAGTCTGTACACAACGGAAGTGGTTGAAGAGGTCTTGCGGCAAATGGACTCCGGCCTGCACACCGGCCAAATCATCGTGGACACGACCACGGGCGAGCCGGAGCAAACCGCTGCGCTTGGCGCGAGGCTGGCTGCGCGGGGCGTTCGATATCTCGATGCGCCGATTTCCGGGTCGAGTGAACAAACCCGTCGCGGCGAGGCGACAATTATTGTTGGCGGCGAACGCGCCACTTTCGAGGCTTGCGCGGATTTGTGGCGCGTGATGGGGGCGAAAGTTTTTCATGTCGGCGCGTGCGGTAGCGCGGCGAGGATGAAACTCATCAGCAATCTGGTTTTGGGCCTCAACCGCGCGGCGCTGGCGGAAGGGCTCGCGTTTGCCGAAGCCATCGGCGTATCGCCCGCCGCCGCGCTCGAAGTGATGATGGGCAGTAACGCCTACTCGAAAGCGATGGACGTGAAAGGTCGTAAACTCGTCGAGCGCGACTTCACCGTCCAAGCGCGACTTTCGCAACACTTGAAGGACGTGCGGATGATGCTGCAGGCGGCGAAGGCGGCTGGAATGAAACTTCCG
Source organism: uncultured Bifidobacteriaceae bacterium (assembly GCA_964456685.1). Classification (GTDB taxonomy): domain Bacteria; phylum Verrucomicrobiota; class Verrucomicrobiia; order Limisphaerales; family JADLHS01; genus CAYWCK01. The sequence continues at coordinate 1,391 of CAYWCK010000270.1, forward strand.
CTGGCCGACACGCATCGGCGCTTGATGGAACGGGCCGAAGCGGCAGGGCTTGGTGACTTGGACAACAGTGCGATCATCGAGGTCCTGCGCAAACCCTCCTTCGCTCCGAAAGCGTGAAATCACAAGCCTCCACGAATCTCAGCGCCTTGCCAGTTCCGCTGCGGTGCCAAATGTTGAATCCGAAGCGACAGTGGGGCGAACGGTTCACCCTCACCCCAGCCCTCTCCCGCTGGGAGAGGGAGAACCCTACGCCGTTTGGGATGCGATCCGGCAACGGAGAAATGTTCGGAGCATCTCGCACGAAAGAGAACGGACGAATACTGTTCCCGCTCCCAGCGGGAGAGGGGCAGGGTGAGGGTGAACGGCCTAAAATGAATCTGCGTCGGAATTCGGCTCGGCGCACCGCAAGTGAATGAGCCACGGCCCCCATGCCCTTTCTTCACGTGCCCGCCTCGCGGTGTTGTTTGCCGCGATTGGCGGTTTGCTGTTCGACGGCGTGGAACTTGGGCTGATGCCGGTGGCGTCGCTTTCGGTTTCGCAGAGCCTGCTGGGCACGGCTTACACACCCACGCTCGGTGGCGATTGGTTCGCGCGCTTCACGGCGGCGCTGATGCTCGGCGCGGCGGTGGGCGGGATTTTTCTCGGCAGTCTGGGGGACCGCATCGGCCGCACCCGTGCGCTGGGTGTGAGCATTCTTTTCTACTCGGTGTTTGCGGGCTTGGGTGGACTCGTTCGCACGCAGGAGCAGATGCTCGTGCTGCGATTCGTTGTTGGCTTGGGCGTGGGCGGAGTATGGCCGAACGCAGTGGCACTGGCGGCGGAATGTTGGCCCGATAAATCGCGGCCCATCGTGGCGGGTCTCATGGGCGCGGCGGTCAACGGCGGCATCCTGCTGCTTTCGCAAATCGCGCGCACCTGGCACATCACGCCGGACTCGTGGCGCTGGATTTTCTGGCTCGCCGCTGCTCCGGCGGTGCTTGGCATGCTCGTGCTGTTCGCGTTGCCGGAATCACCGCTCTGGCTGGCTTCTCGTAGCAGCCGACGTAAGGAGGCGGAGGCTCAAACTGTTTCGGGTAGGGAAAGTCAGCGCCTCCTTACGTCGGCTGCTACAAATAATCCGCTCCCCGAACTCTTCCGCCCGCCGCTGCTGCGCGTCACCTTGATTGGCATCATGCTCGGTTCAATTCCCATGGTCGGCGCCTGGGCCGCGAGTAAATGGATGATTCCCTGGGCCGACAGAATCAGCAGCGCCACACAGCCCGGTTACAAAGCGATCACCCAAGGCTGGTGGGCGCTGGGCGCGGTGCTGGGCAGTTTCTTTGGCGCGCAAATCGCCGCATGGTTCGGACGCCGCCGGGCTTACGCGATCATCAGCTTCGGCGCAACGGCCCTGACGCTGACGATGTTCCTCGTCACCGAGCCTTTGCAGGCTTCCTTCTTGCCGATCGTCTTTGCGCAAGGTTTCGTGGCCACCTTGTTCTTCGGCTGGCTGCCGTTGTATTTGCCCGAACTCTTTCCCACACATGTCCGTGCGGCCGGCAGCGGAATTGCCTACAACGTCGGACGCTTCGCGACTGCTGTCGGAGTTTTTTTTGCCGGCGTCCTGTTTGCCGCCGTGGGTGGTTCTTATCCGCGCGTCGGCTCAATTTGTGGACTCATCTACGCGCTGGGGCTGATTGTTGTTTGGTTTGCACCTGACACCACGGGAAAGAAACTTCAGGAATGAAAAATCGCACGAAACATGTCGCTCGCGTTGCCAAAGCCTGCGCGGTGGCTTTGCTCGGTTTGACCGCAAGCCTCGGTCTTGCGGCTGACTCGCCTGCAAAGGTGAAACTGCTGTTCTCCAACGCGCAGGACCTCGCCAATACTTGGGGCAAGCTCCACATCGCCGTCACGCCGATCCGCCTGATTCGCGAAATCGAGCCGCCGCCGTTTTCCTTGGTGGCGTGCTTTCCCCAAGCCGACGGAAGCTGGGAAGTTTTCGGCCAGGATTGGCAACAACTTTGTCGCGGCAAGGCCACGCATGAGGAAACAAACACCTGGAAAATCATCCGCGCCATCACGCGGGACGGCTTCACGTTCGAGAATCCGGAAACCGTGCTGGAGCAACCCGCCGCCCCGTGGACGCAGCACGCAACCATCGCCTGCAACCCGGACGCGAAGGAGTACCTGCTGTTGAAGTTGAAGATGGACAGTTACGGTTTCGCCTACACCGCGTTTTTCAGCACCGACGGCCGGCGATGGCAGGCGCATCCGGGCAATCCGCTGTTCTACGAAGGCGACGCCATCACCATGTTCTGGAGTCCGGCGCTCAAGCGTTTCGTGCTCGTGAGCAAGACCCTCCAGCCGCATCGGAAACACATCCGCGATCACGGCGGCGCGACGAAGGCACTCGGCGACGAAGCGTTGCGCGACCGCCGCGTGCTGATGCTGCGCTCCAGTCCTGACGGGCGGCGTTGGGAGCCGTCGGTTTCGCTGCCCGACGTGTGGGATCGGCATGGGCAGAAAGGCGCGCATCCACCCGGTTTCCTCACGTTGCCCGACGCGGAGGACCCGCCGGACTTGGAATTCTACAGTGGCAACGGCTTCTGGTATTATGATCGCGCCTACATGATGGTGCTCAACTACGCCGCCAGCCCGACCACGGCGCTCAAGCACGCCCCGCAGTTGGACAACGAGTGGTGGACGAGCGTCGACGGACTGCGCTGGGAACGGCCGGCGCGTGGCGTGAACGTACTGGAGGTTTTCCCCCAAGTGCCGCGGCTCGAAATGCCGCCGATGGTCATTGGCGGAAATCTCCTCTGGGTGCGCGGCAAAATGTTGCTGGGCCTGCCGGAAGATCGGATCAGCGGCGTGAGCGCGCGGGCCAATGGGGAATTTTCCACCAAGCCCTTCAAGATGCCGGAGTCAGACCTGCTCCTGAACGCCGCCGTGCCCGCGCCGGAGCGCTCGTTCGCCAAAGACCAGGCCTACGTGATGGTCGCTGCGCTCGACGGGAAGGGCGAAACGATCCCCGGTTTCGAAGCGGACAAATGCGTCGTCGTCAACCAGGGCCGCCGCGACATTCCGCTCAAGTGGGGTGATGCCTCCGCACGCAAACTCGCTGGCAAGACCATCCGCCTTCGCTTCTTTCTCCGCAGCGCCAACATTTACGCCGTCACCTCCAAGCACGAACCATGAACCGTCGAAAATTCCTCACCCAGTCCGGCGCCGCCGCCGCGGCCGCCGTTTCGTTTCCGTCAATCCTCCGTGCTGCGGCGAGCGAACGCATCCGCCACGCCGTTATTGGCACGGGCGGACAGGGGCGGAGTCACTGCAAGAATTTCTCGCAGGTGAAAGATTGCGAAGTGGTGGCGCTGTGCGACTTGGATCCCGAACGCCTCGGACAAGCAGCGGCACTTCTGCCGAATGCCGGCAGCGTGAAAAAATTCGACGACTTCCGGCGATTGCTGGAGGACAAGACGATTGACACCGTGAGCATCGCAACGTGCGACCACTGGCACACGCCCATTGCGCTCGCGGCCATTCTCGCGGGGAAACATGTTTACGTGGAGAAACCGTGCAGCCACAACATCCACGAGAGCAACTTGCTGGTGAAGGCGGCGCGTGAACACAAGAAGTGCGTTCAGCACGGCACGCAACGGCGCAGTTCCGGCCAGGTCAACGCCGCCGTGAAGGCGCTGCGCGAGGGTACGATTGGAAAGGTGCTGGCGGCAAAAGCCATCAATCACCAGCTGCGCAAACCCGTCGGCCGCGCCCCGGTGAGCGAGCCGCCCGCTGGCGTGAATTACGATATGTGGCTTGGTCCGGCGCCGAAGCACGCCTTTACCAAGAACCGTTGGCACTACAACTGGCACTGGTTTTGGGACTACGGCTGCGGTGACTTCGCCAACGACGGTATCCACCAATTGGACGTCGCGCGCTGGGGGCTGGGCGTGGATTATCCAAAGGGGATCGCTTGTTCCGGCGGTCAGCTTTTCTACGACGACGATCACGAAACGCCCGACACGCAAACGATCGTGTTCGAATACGAGCACTGCCATTTGATTTACGAGATGCGGCTCTGGACGGATTACCCAATGGAGGGCCACGACAACGGCACGATCTTCTACGGCACCGACGGACGGCTGGAGGACGGACGCAAGGGCATTGTGGTTGTGATGAAGGACGGTCAGACGCGCAAGATCGAAGCGGGCGGGGTCAGTCATCAGGAGAATTTTCTGAATGCGGTGCGGGCGAACGATCCGGCGAAGTTGAGCGCGCCGATTGAGGTTGGCGCGGTCTCGGCCAATCTCTGCCATCTTGGCAACATCGGCACGCGCCTCGGCGGGCAACGAGTTGAATATGATCCGGTCGCGGAGCGAATCACCCGCTGCGGCGGACGCGAGGCGGAAGCCAACGCGTTGCTCACGCGGACTTATCGCGCCGGCTACGAGCTGCCTTACCGCGGATGAGATCTATTTTGCTATCTGCGGCGGAACGGATCTGCGACGCAAAACTCACCGAGCGCCGGTGTAGCCTCTCCCTCTCCCAGCGGGAGAGGGCTGGGGTGAGGGCGAGCTGGTCAATCACCAGTCTCGATCGATCTAAAAGACGCAGACCGCGGCCACATTCTCCCTCACCCTCAATCCCCCTCCCGCTGGGAGAGGGAAGCCGCCATTGTGCACCTTGGTATTTTCCTGGCCGCCCGCACCCACCCCACTCCCAACCTTCGATAACCGGATGAAAATGAAACTTTTCAAACCCATCGCACTTGTCGCCTTGCTCGCGGGAGTGGTCTGCCGTTCACCCGCTGCCGACGGCGCTTTCGCTTTCAAACAAAGCGCCGACCGGCTCGCGATCACCTTTGCCGGCAATCCCGTCGCTGAATATGTTTTTCGCGACGAGAAAATCCTCCGGCCGTTCTTCGCGAATGTCCACGCTCCCGCGGGAATCAAAGTCACGCGCAATCATCCGCCCGTCGCCGGCCAGGACGCGACCGACCACGACACAATGCATCCCGGCATTTGGCTCGCTTTCGGCGATATCAGCGGTCAGGACTTCTGGCGCAACAAAGCGAAGATCGAACATTTGCGATTCATTGAGTTGCCGACCGTGACGCAGGATCGGCTCTCATTCGCCACGGAAAACCTGCTTCGCACAACCAACGGTGCGCCGTTGGGCTCGCTCACGAACCGCTGCGAGCTTGTGGCGCTGAGGAACGCGTGGTTGCTGATTTGGGAAGCCACCTTCCTTTCGCAAGAGCATGACTTCACGTTTGGCGACCAGGAGGAAATGGGATTTGGCGCGCGCGTGGCCACGGCCATGACGGAGAAAAACGGCGGCCTCATCACCAGCAGCACCGGGCAGCAGACCGCGAAGAAAACCTGGGGACAACCCGCCGATTGGTGCGATTACTCCGGCACGGTGGACGGCCAGCCGCTTGGTATCACTCTCCTGCCTGACCCGAAGAATTTCCGGGCGAGCTGGTGGCACAACCGCGATTACGGCGTGTTCGTCGCGAATCCTTTTGGTCGCGAGGCGATGAAGCAGGGCGCGAAGAGCAGCGTGCTCGTCAAACGCGGCGAGAGTTTCCGCCAGCGCTTTGCGGCGGCGATCCACCAAGGAAACAGCACGCAAGCGGCTTCGCTCCACAAACTCTTCCTCAAGCTCGCGGACTGAGCCGAACTTCGAGCAATGAAAGCACCAACTTCGATGCCGGCTTCAAAAAGTCCCGTTCCAAACTGGTCGAAGCTACGCCGGGCGATTGCCGCTTGGTGTGGGACGGCCACGTGGCTGTCTCCGTGCGGATGTTTATCGGCTACGGCAAACTCAATGCGCGTCTGGTCACTGATGATGCTGTTTTCACTCGCCGCGCTTCACGGGGCTAATCCGCCCAAATCGGCTGTGAAGACGTCGGGCGAATGTTTCCCCGGTTTCAGCTGGGACCGCGTGCCGGTGAATATTCATTTCGGCAAGCGCGGGCAGATGACCGAGGCCGAATTGGATTTCATTGCCAGCAACAGCGATTTTGTCGTGCTCGAGAAATCGCACGGGATCGAAGCCCTCGGGAGCACGGAGAAAGGCGTTGCCGACACGGCCCGCAAGCAAGGATTTTTCCGCTTTCTGAAGAAGGTGACCGGATC
>CAYWCK010000271.1:0-7502 GCA_964456685.1 uncultured Bifidobacteriaceae bacterium
GTGCGAGTTTGAAGCTGCGGTTGGCGCGACTTCGCCTTTTGCCCACCTCAATCACCCGCAAGCGCAGGGCATCGCTCCACGCGAAAACTCCAACAAACTCGCGGAGCAATGCTCCGCGCCCCGCCCGCCCGACGGACTTTTGCGGAGATCTCGCAACGGGTTGCGACGAATCGGGCCGCAAACGACCGGCGCAACGCGCGGATCGAAGGTGGCGCTGCTACGAACCATTTAAGTGGGGCGTTTGGGATACGAAACTTTCCGTCAGAACTGCCGACGACGGCGCAGAAAGGCAGCTCTCAGCAGTATTTTTTTCTCAAGTCTCATCAGTTTATTCCGACAAACGAAGTGGCAGCCAAGTTACTGGGCATCGTAGGGATGTCGCCGGAGAGCATTGTAAAACAATGGTTTAGTCAGCCATCGGTTGAAATTCTTGCTCTGAAGCCGCCGAACTAAGAAAGGGGTAAATATTCAATGAAGACCACCATTGGCGCGAAGCTCAGGCTCGCTTTCTTCTTCATCGGCATGATCAGCGCGGTGGTTGGTTTCGTCGGTTGGCAAGGCACGCGCAAAATGGAGGGGCTGCTGGCCGAGAATAATTTTACCCGCGAAGTCGCCGAGACGCTTTTGCAACGGGAACTGGATCATCTCAATTGGGTGCGGAAGGTCGGGCGATTTCAAGGAGATGAAACCGTAACCCGGCTGGAAGTGGAAAAGGATCCGCACAAGTGCCGGTTGGGGCAATGGTACTATGGAACTGACCGACCGATGGTTGAGCAGGCGATGCCCGTGCTAAAGCCCGTCTTGGTGAGATTGGAGGATCCCCATCAACGCTTGCACCATTCGGCCATCGAACTCGAACGGATGCTCGGTGAAGGCACCAATTCACGCGCTCGCGCCATGGCCTATTACAAGACCCAGACCTCGGCGATTCTTTTGGAAACCCAGGCGATTTTTGGCGAGTTGCATAAGATCGTGGAGGAGCACGTTCAGGCGGAGCACGCGGATGTCGCAAAGAGCAGCAAAACGATTCAGCGGGTGGCCGCTTGGGTGGTGGTGGCCGGGTTGGTTTTTACTTTGCTCTGTGGTTGGTATCTGAGTGAGCGTTTGACCCGTATGATCAAAGCATCCGCTTCGGTTCTGGTGGCCGGCGCGGATCAAGTGGCTGCCGCGGCGGAGCAGGTATCCGAATCGAGCCAAAGTCTCGCCGCGGGAGCCAGCCAGCAGGCGGCAGCGATCGAAGAGTCGAGTTCTTCCTTGGAAGAAATGACCAGCATGATCCAGCGCAATGCCGCCAATGCGCAGCAGGCCACCGACTTGACCCGTCAGACCCGTTCTGCGGCCGGTCAGGTGGTAAAGGACATGCAGAAAATGACGCAGGCAATGGAAGCCATCAATACTTCCGGTGACGCAACGGCCAAGATCATCAAGACCATTGATCAAATTGCCTTTCAAACAAACATTCTCGCATTGAACGCCGCCGTCGAAGCGGCGCGGGCAGGGGAGGCAGGAATGGGCTTTGCGGTGGTGGCGGAAGAAGTCCGCGGGCTCGCCCAGCGGAGTGCGGTAGCCGCCAAGGAAACGGCGGAGAAGATCCAGGACGCATTGCGGTGCGCCGGTCAAGGGGCGGAAATCAGCAGCAAGGTGGACGCTGCTCTGAACGAGATTGATGCCAAAGTGCGACAGGTGGATGAACTCGTGGCCGAAGTGGCCGGAGCTTCGCGTGAGCAAACCCAAGGCATCGGCCAGATTAACCACGCCGTCGGTGAGATGGACAAGGTGACCCAGAAGAACGCCGCCAATGCCGAGGAAAGCGCCGCCGCCGCTCAACAATTGAACGCTCAGGCCACGGCCATGAAGCAATCAGTTACCGAACTGTTGTTGCTGGTTCAGGGGCATGCCGCCACGGCAACAGAAGCACTTCAAAAAATTTCGCCGCCCGGAGCAGAAGCGCCTGGCAATTTTACGGCGGGGACGAAGCCTGCGCTCAAGAGTGCATCGGTCAAATCCACTTTGGTGCCGCCCACCGTTCACAACCGCCAACGCGCCCTGATTTCAAACCAAAGCGACGTGGAAAATTTCTGACGAGATCACTCGCGGAGAATTTCACCGTCGGTGCGGTTGCTGCAGTGCGATGCAGCATTTGGAACGAGAGTTTCCGGCCACCGCGCGCTGGAGCGATTTTCCCAGGCGACTGCGCATAGGTGTGATAAAGCCTCCCCAACAAATTCTCCCCGCTTGACCAGTGCGGGTAGCAGAATAATCTCCCGACGCCCAGCGGCGTGCCGGAAAGGCGTCGCGCAGGGCAACCCGGAGTTTGAATTCAAATCCCATATTTGCGTTGGTGGCGCGTTCGTCCGCGCCGGACTTGCCGTTGCCGGTGATGATTGGTCTGGCGGTCGGAGCCGTGTTGGTGTTGGTAATCGCGTACAAGATCGGCAAATTCGTTCTGCGGATCGCCGTTGGTTTGGTCGCAATCGCGGCGGTGGCAGCCCTGATCTGGTATTACTTGCAGCGACACTGATCCCTTTGATGGGCTGGAGAACAATATCATGAAAGCACTCCTTTTTAGTCTGTTGTTGGTGTCCACAGTGGCCGGGCAGGCGCAATTGCCAACCGCCGCGCCGCAACGAGCCGGCTTTGATCCGGCCCGCCTCGCGGTCATGCATGCGACGGTGAAGCGATTCGTGGATGACCGCAAACACGCTGGCCTCATCACGCTGGTGGCGCGCGACGGCAAGATTGTGGATTTCGAAACCTACGGCTATCGCGACTTGGAGCGGAAGCTGCCGATGGAGCGCGACACAATTTGCCGCGTGTATTCGATGTCGAAGATCATCACAACGGTGGGCACGCTGATTCTGTTCGAGGAAGGCCGGTTTAATCTCGACGATCCGGTGGCGAAGTATTTGCCGGAGTTGAAGGACATGAAGGTCTGGTCCGGCAACAAAGCGGAGTCGGCGCAGCTCGAACCCCTCAAGCGCCCGATCACCATCAAGCATCTGCTCACGCACACGAGCGGTTTGGTCTATGACTTCAGCGCGAATGGCGAGCTGGCGAAACTGTGGCGTGAAGCGGATTTGTGGAACGGGCCGGGCTTGGATGGGTTCATTCAAAAGCTGAGCAAGCTGCCTTTGGCGCATCAGCCGGGTGATGCGTACACGTACGGGGTGAATCAGGATGTGCTCGGGGCGTTGATTGAGCGCGTGTCGGGAAAACGCTTCGGCGAATTTCTGCAAGCGCGGATCTTCGGCCCGCTCCAGATGAAGGACACCGGCTTTGATGTGCCGGAAGCAAAGCTGTCGCGGCTGGCGAAGACGTACAAGAACGGGCCGGATGGAAATTTTGTGGAGGAGCAACCCATTCTCGAAACCTGGCCGGAAGCGGGGCGGGGGATCGAGGCGGGCGGCTCCGGTATTTTTTCAACGGCGGGCGACTTCGCGCGGTTCGCGCAGATGCTCGGCAACGGCGGCTCGCTGGAGGGGAAACGGATTCTCGGACGCAAGACGGTGGAGTTGATGACCGCGAATCACATGGTCACGTTGCCGAACAATCAGGCGGCCACGCGACAGAAGGGCTTTGGCTTCGGGGTTGAAGTAACGACGGACCTTGGCCAGCTGTCCATGCTCTCCTCGCCCGGGCAATTTGGCTGGTACGGCGCGGCGACGACCTATTGCCAGATTGATCCGAAGGAACGCATCATCGCCATTGCTCTGGCGCAACACCTCCCCTTCAACCAGCACAATTTTTTTGCTGCCTTCCAGACGGCGTATTATCAGGCATTGAAGTAAGGTCCACCTGGAATCGTCCGGCATGAATCGCTACAAGTTCGTTGACTATGCCACGCAGATCTACGTTTTGCTGGTGGGGAGTTTGGTGCTCTGCTTTCACGGGGCGCGCTTGTCGGCATGGCCGTGGGTGTTGCTTGGCCACGCGGTGGTCAGCGGGCTGATTCACTTGCTGATTGTCGCCGAGACGCGGTTTCCATCGCAGCGATGGCTTGGCTTCGTGCGGCGGTTCTATCCGATTCCGCTCTACATCGCCTTTTACCGCGAAACCGAGCTACTCAACCAAATGTTCAACACCGGTTTTTGGGATGCACATTTCCTGCGGTTGGAGCAGAAGCTTTTTGGGATGCAGCCGGGATTGGAACTCATCCTGCGCCTGCCATCGCGCTGGATCGCAGAGATTCTTTATGCCTCCTATTTTTCGTACTACCTGATGATCGCCGGGATTGGCGTCGTGCTGCTGTTGCGTGATCGCCGGCAATTCACGCACTTCGTGTCGGTCGTCTCCTTTGTGTTTTACGTCTGCTACACGATATACATTTTCGTGCCGGTAGTCGGACCGCGCATCGTGCACCGTGAGACGGTGGCACAACCGTTGCCGCCGGATGTTGTGCCGGCCATTGACCTGACCCCGCCGGCCACAGTTGAAGGAGCGGTGTTCTATCGTCTAATGGGGTGGATCTATGACCACTTTGAAGCCGCGGGAGCGGCTTTTCCCAGCAGCCACGTGGCGGTGGCGTGGTGCACGGTTTTCTTTTCCTTTCGCTACTTGCGCCCGATCCGTTACGCGCACGCAATCGTGGCAGTCCTGTTATCCATTTCCACCGTGTATGGCCGCTACCATTATGTGGTGGATGTGATCGCAGGTCTCGCGGTGGCTGCGGTGCTCGTGCCGCTGGGCAACTGGCTTTATTTTCGACTGGGCGAATCAGCGAATGGCGCTCAGACCGCGCGCTCGTAAATGCGATAAGTCTTGTACGCCCGTCCGCCGAACGGCTCCAGCAGCCGGCGCATCGGCAAATTATCCTCCAGCACCCACGACGCTTCCGCTTCCTTGAATCCGAGCTGGCGACCGGTGATCAAACCTTCTGCCAGCATGACGGCTTCGATGCCGCGATTCCGGTATGCTTCCTTGACGCCGAGCGTGACGACGCGACAGCGGCTCGGCACTCGTCCGTTCAGCAGATAGGGGATGGCGCCGAAAATTTTTGGCGTTAGCAGCCGGCCTCGCAACGGTTTGAGCACCTCGTTAAAGTCGGGCAAGGCCAGCATGAAACCGATGGCCTCTCCGGGCTTCTCGGCAATCCACACCAGGCCTTCCCGGAGGAGCGGTTTCAAACGTGCAGCCATGAAGTCAATCTCCGCCGTCGTCATGGGCGCGAAGCCCCAATTTTTTTGCCAGGCCGCGTTGTAAACTTCCTTGATCTTGTCGAGGTCGGCCGCGAGCGTTTTGCGGCGCACGGCGGTGAATTGAATGTCGGGATTGCGACGCCGGGTTTGCCGGGCGATGCGTTGCAACCGTTCAAGCGGGCAATTGGCCACCTCAATCTGAAAGGCGAACAGGTTCTTCGCATTGGTGTAGCCTTCGCGCAGGATCAAGTCTTCGTAATACGGCGGGTTGTAAGTCATCATGAACTGCGGCGCCGAATCGAATCCTTCAACCAGCAGGCCGCATTCATCGTTGGTGGTCGGGTTCATTGGTCCCAACAGGCGTCGCGCGCCGCGGTCGCGCGCCCAAGTTTGCGCAGCGGCAAAAAGTTCGCGGCTGGTTTCCGGGTTTTGCTCGCACTCAAAGAAGCCAAAGAACGCCGCGGGCTCGGGCTGAAGCTGGTTGTAATGCGCATCCAGAATGCCCGCGATGCGTCCGACGTCGCGTCCGTTGCGCTGGGCAACCCACAATTGCATTTCGGCGTGTTGGAACAGCGGGTTGACGTCCGAAAAAACCTTGCGCGCATCCAGCAGCAAAGGCGCTACCCAATGCGGGTCACCATTGTAAATCCCGTAGCTGACTTCGAGAAAGCGTTGAACGTGGCTCGCGGAACGGGTGAGCGGGAGGATTTGCAGCGGGCCGGTCATTTGAGGTTGCATCCGAACCGGTGCGGCTGATCGGGAATTTGCATCGGGTGATTCTTGGAGATTCAGCCCCGGGCGTCAATCTTCGGCCGGAGGACTTCAAGCTCCGGATCTGCCCGGTGATCTGGTCACCGGCCGGTTTTGCCCCGAATGAAGGTGAGAAACATCTCGTCACCAATTCGTCGTGCCGATTGCAATCGGAACTCCCGTGCCGCGCCGAGTTTGGGAAAGCCCAAGCCATCACTGATCGTCGGCGCGTTGCGACCGCCAAATATTTTCGGGGAAACGGTGAGGTGCAATTCGTCCACTAAGTCGGCGCGGAACATTGCGTCGTTCAACTCGCCACCCCCCTCGCATACTAATCGGCGGACGCCTTTTTTGCTCCACAACCAGCGCAGTGCCGCGCGGAGGTTCAGCTCACGCTCTCCGAAACAAACAACCTCATCCGCCACTGTCGCAAGTTTGCGCAGGCGATTTTGTCCGGCGCCTTTGGTTGTCAGGATGATGATCGGGGAAAAGCGATGCTTGAAGATCTCCGCGTCTGGATTGATCGAGCCACTGCCGGAAACCAGGATGCGAAGATTGTATTCCGCCAAACCACGGCGTAATCGCCGGCGACGAAATCGGGCCGGCCCCGGTCCAAGATTTATCCCTGCAGAATCCGCCGTGCGTGCGCCGCACATGACGGCGTCAGCGGTGGCGCGGAGTTCGAGCAAGTGTTCGTGGTCCCGCGCGCTGGTGAAGAATGAAATGGCCCGGTTGGCCGTGGCAATCTTGCCGTCGGCGGTCATGGCCATGTTGACCAAAACGAACGGCAGCTGGCTGGCGGAGCGGCGAGGCTTCGTTTTCATAAAATCAACATCGCATCGCCGTAGCTAAAGAAGCGATAACGCTCGCGGATCGCTTCGTCGTAGGCGGAGAGAATCATTTCGCGACCGCGGAACTGGCCCGGCGACGCGAAGGCGCTGACGAGCATCAACAAGGTGGAGCGCGGCAGATGAAAATTCGTGAGCAACGCATTCACCACGCGAAATTCGCAGGGCGGATGCAGGAATATCCTTGTCCGTCCGCTGCCGGCGACCAATCGGCCGGCGTTGGCCGCAGCAACACTTTCCAGAACTCGCACGGTGGTAGTGCCCACGGCGATCACGCGACGATTTTCTGCTTTGGCTTCGTTCACCGCGTGTGCCGTCGCATCGCTCACTTCGTAGCGCTCCTCGTGCATCGCATGCTCGGAGAGTTGCTCCGCCTTCACTGGCGCAAACGTGCCGAGCCCGACATGGAGTGTGATGAAATGGATCGTCACACCGCACGCGCGAATCTCATCCAGTTTTTGCGGAGTGAAATGCAACCCGGCGGTCGGGGCCGCCACCGAACCCGGCGCGTCGGCGAAAACGGTCTGGTAGCGATGGTGATCTTCCGCAAGTACGCCGGATTGGTCGCGAACGATGTATGGCGGCAGCGGGATTTCCCCGAGTTGGTTCAGGACCGTCAGCAAGTTGCCTGATCCCGCAAATCGGAGGCGTCGGTGACCTTCTGGGTTCGTGTCGGTTACGGTCGCTTGAAATTCGGAGTCGTTTCCATCGGGGCACAGGATTTTGATTTCCGTGCCGACGCGTGCGCGTTTGCCCGGTTTGAGCATCA
>CAYWCK010000272.1:0-7413 GCA_964456685.1 uncultured Bifidobacteriaceae bacterium
AACATGTCCGCATCACGCCTTCGGTGACCGGGATGCGCGTCCCGATCTTGTTGGACGTGCTCAAAGCCATCCGCACCGCACCGGGCATCTTCGTTGTTGCTGCAGGAATTCTCTTTGCCGTGGCCAGCCGCCGCGTGACGCGCGAGCACTTGAAACAATCCCCAGCGGCTCTGCTTGCCATCGCCGGAGCAGTCGCCGGCTTGGCTTTGGTGATGGCCAGCTTGCTCGTGCTCACGCCGAACACGGTGCATATCGCAAATTATCTTCAACCGGTTGTCGTTGGCGCTTTCCTGGGCGCCGGACTTTTCTTCCGTGGCGCGGCCGGGCCGGCGCGGATCTGCTCAAGCGCGTTCGTGGTGTTGTCGCTGGTGACCGGCATCCGAGCGATCGGCATGAGCACATGGGGCGTGGCGTGTGCCCGTGATATCAGCCACTCGGAAGCGCTGGCGCAAATCCGCACGGACGTGGAGAGGCTTCCCGCTGGCACGACGGTCATCGCCTCCGCTGCTTACCTTTACGAACTTGCGCGTCACGGCAACTTGATCATCGTCCACAACGACTGGGCCGCCGCGCCGGGCGAGAGCATGTGGGAATACCGCGCCTTTGGGAGCTTGCGCCCAACGCGGATCATCCTCACGCAGTTCGATTACTACCGGCGCTTTGGTGCGATTGTTGAGCAACTTAAGTCGCATCCCGACCTGGCTTCGCTGCGCGTGATCAACACCGCGCGCGTGCCAACGCCGGATTCGATTCCCAAATTCAGCCGGCTCGTGCAGCATGTCGCTTGGGCGCCGGTGATTGTTGAACTGGACTGGCGCTGAACGGAAAGTTTTGCATGAATACAATTCGCATTGGAACGAGTCCCTTGATCGCGAGCCGGCTGGCGTACGGCTGTTGGCGCGTGGCTGGTTCGTGGAATCCCGCTGAAGTCACAGCCGACTCACTTGCCGCCGGACGACTGGCCATCCGCACGGCGTATGAAGCTGGGTACACGTTGTTCGACCTCGCGGACATTTACTGCCGGGGCCGCTGCGAGGAGTTGTTCGGCGAAACGTTGCGCGAAGTTAGCGGCATGCGCGAGCGCGTTCTCGTGGCGACGAAATGCGGTATCCGCCGTGCCGGCGATCCGGATGCGAATGCGCCGCAGCGCTGGGATTTTTCGGGCGACTACATCGTGCAAGCTTGCGAGGCCTCGCTGCGTCGTATGAAGATCGAAACGATTGATCTGCTCATGCTGCACCGGCCCGATTATCTGGCCGACCCGCACGAAATCGCCGGTGCGTTTCTCCAACTCCACGACGCGGGCAAGGTGCGCTGCTTCGGGGTGAGCAATTTCCGTCCGTCGCTCGTGTCAGCGTTGCAGGCGGCGTGTCCGTTGCCGCTCGTGGTGAATCAGGTTGAGATCAGTCTCGCGCAACGCGCGGCCTTCGAAGACGGCACGTTGGATCAATGTCTCGAAAAGCAAATCACACCGATGGCGTGGAGTCCGTTGGGCGGCGGCTTGCTCGGCGACGGCGCGAAGAAAGTGCTTTCGTGGCAGCAGGGCTATCGCACGGACGAAATCGTCAAAGTGCTCTACGCAATTGCCCAAGCGCGTGGCGTCAGCCGCAGTGTCATTGCCTACGCATGGCTGCTGAAACATCCGAGCCGGATTCAGCCCATCGTTGGTTCAAATGACCCACAGCGTATTCGCGAAGCCGTACGGGCGACGGAGATCGAATTGACGCGCGACGAATGGTATCGATTGCTGCTCGCGGCCCGGGGCGAGCCGCTGCCATGAATTGATTCGATTCATCGGCGATTCGCGTGACACGACGCTCGACGCGCGTCGCCTTTCTCTGTAACAATTCGCGACCAGTATGAGTCTAACTTCCGATCAACGTTCGAGAGATTTTTTGAAGATCGCCGATCAATTCAAGCTCGGCGCGCTCACCACGGAAACTTCCCACCCCGTCACCGCCAATCTCAGCGATGTCGCTCGCAAGGATATCGCCGCCGGGTTGAAGCAGCTCTTCGACGTGGACGACGATGTCGTGCGCAAGTATCGCGAGTTCGTGGAGAGTGGTCGGGCGCGGGGAATTGCGGACACGTTGCGCGATGCTTTGAAGAACGGCGGCAACGTGTTCTTCACCGGCTGCGGTTCGACGGGGCGGCTCAGTATTCAACTCGTTTCCATCTGGCGCGATTTCTGGCAGCGACATCGTAGCAGCCGAGGTAACGAGGCTCATTCTGAAAAAATGTCAGAGCCTCCTCACGTCGGCTGCTACGGAGATGAGGATTGGGAGAATCGCGCGTTTCCGGTGATGGCGGGCGGTGATTTTGCGCTCATCAAAGCTGTCGAGGGATTCGAGGACTTCACGAGTTTCGGTAAAAAGCAGATCGGCGACCTCGGCGTGTGCGCCAAAGACGTCGTGTTCGCGATCACTGAGGGTGGCGAGACTTCGTTCGTCATTGGCACGGCGTGGAAAGGCGTCGAAGTCGGCGCGAAGGTTTATTTCGTTTACAACAATCCCGACGACATTCTTTGCCAGCACGTCCAGCGCAGTCGCGAGGTCATTCAGGACGCGCGCATCGAGAAGATCAACATCACCACCGGGCCGATGGGGATTACCGGCTCGACCCGCATGCAGGCGACGAGCATGGAGCTCTCCGTCATGGTCACGGTGCTGGAGATGGTCGTGCGCGATTTGGTGGGTAGGACAGGCGTCTCGCCTGTCTCCGAATCGCCTGAGAATGGAGACAGGCGCGACGCCTGTCCTACGGAGTTCCTTGCGCAACTCACGGAGCTTCATGCCACGTTGAAATCGCCGGCCGTTTTGAATGCGCTCGCGAAGCTGACGGCGATGGAGGAAAAGGTCTATCGCGCGGGCCGGAAGAACAATTACTTCGCCGACCGTGTGGGAATTGACATGCTCACGGACACAACGGAGCGCTCGCCGACCTATTGCACGCCGCCGTTCCGCAAGTTCGACGACACGACGGCGACGGAATCGTGGGCGTTTCTCTACGTGCCTTATGAGAACTCCGACAAGGCGTGGGAGCGCGTCTGCAAACGCGTGCCGCGTTGCGTGGAGTGGAAGCCGGAAGATGTGCGCGGGCTCGTGCCGGAGGACAAGTTCGCGCGCACGTGCGAAATTATCAGCAAGATCGGCTACCCGGAGTTGATGCGCTTCCGCATTGGCCTGGACGGCATCAAGAACCGTCCGCTTGGCCCTGGCGACAGCGCGGTGGCGCTGGTGGTGGAGGCGGAGAAGGACGCGATTCTTTCACCCAACGGATTTCAACGCCAGCAACTCGAAGCTGCGGCCAAAGCCGGCGCGCAGATTGGTTTGATCTTCTTCGGCAGCGCAGAAACCTGCCGTGAAGTCAGCGAGTTCGCTGCGAAGTGGAATCCCGGTTGCAACGTCGTCACCGTGCCGGTGCCGAAGACGGATTTTCTCTTGAACGGCGCGATGCGCGTTGGGTTGAAGATGCTGCTGAACACGCTTTCGACCTGCACGATGGTGCGGCTTGGTCGTGTGATGGGCAATTACATGATCTGGGTCGTGCCGAGCAACCTGAAGCTCATTGATCGCGCGACGCGTTACATCCAGAAACTCACCGGCCTCGATTACGTCGCCGCGAACGGATTGCTTTTTGAACTTTTCGAATACGTCGAGCCGCGCATGAAGGCGGATCAAGCGTATCCGCCGGTCGTGGGCGTGAGCGTGATGCGCCATCGCCACGGGTTGACGAACGAGGAAGCGGAGAAGCGGTTGAAGGATGAAATGGGTTGAGCGAAAGCGGGTGCGATTGGAAGTGATTGTCGGTGCATTGAGGTTTCTGACGAATCGGACCTGGTTTGTGGTTGGACGGTTCTCCCTCACCCTTTATCCCTCTCCCGCTGGGAGAGGGAAACAGTCATCGGCTGGCTCGTTCATTTTGTGCGTCGTCCCGCGACTTCCGCTGCTGGCATCCGGAGAGGACGGAGCAGTGTGCTCCCTCTCCCAGCGGGAGAGGGCTGGGGTGAGGGAGATGTGCCGCGACCTTTTTTTTCGTTCCCCAATTTTGAGGTGCGCCGTCCTGCCACGAAGAGCCGAAACCCCGGTTGCCAGCCAGCCGAATCCCGAGCAGTTCCTTTATACTGACTCCTCTGTCAGAAATTTCGCCGGACAATTCTACCGGGTTCGTTCGCCACAGGATTATTTGGTTCATTTGCTGCCGTGGATTCCTCAGAGCCAGTTGCCGCTATACACTCACGGGCGGTTTTGTTACGCTGCATTCACTTATGGCACTCGATGACATTCTCCTAGAGGCGGAAGAAAAGATGGAAAAGACCGTGCAGGTCGTCGTCAATGAATTCGCCGGGGTTCGGACGGGCAAGGCTTCGGCCGGGTTGGTTGAGAACATCATGGTGGAGGTTTACGGCTCGAACATGCGCATCCGTGAACTGGCCGGCATCACCACGCCCGAGCCACGCACGCTTTCAATTCAACCGTGGGACGCCAGCACGATCGTGCATATCGAGAAGGCGATTCAGAAAGCCAATCTCGGTTTGAATCCGGCGACGCAGGGCAAGACGATCCGCATCTTCTTCCCGGAACTCAGCACGGAGCGGCGTCAGGAATTCACCAAGATCATCAAGAAGATGGCCGAGGACGGTCGCGTGGCGATCCGCCATGTGCGCCGCGACGCAATGGATCAATTGAAGAAGCACGCGCATGACAGCGGTGTGACCGAGGACGAGGAAAAGCAGTGCGAAAAGGATTTGCAGAAGCTGACGGACGATTACGTCGCCAAGATTGACCAACACGTGACGCACAAGGAAAAGGAAATCATGACGGTGTGACGTGCGACCGAGAGTTTTGAAGCGAGCGGGCGAAGGTTGCAGAATCTTCGCCCGTTTTGTTTTCTGGGCGGAAGAAGTCAGCGGGTCGCCGCAGGACCTTCGAAGCGGATGATGGTCTCGCCGGGTTTAGCGTAACCAAGTTTTTCGCGCGTGAGGCGTTCGACGACTTTGGGATCGTTGCGCAGGGACTCGATGGAGTTCTTCAGTTGGCGAGAGCTGTCTTCTTCCTTCTTGATCTGGTCGTCGAGTCGCTCGACCACCTGCCGCATGCGCTCGTTTTTGCGAATTTCGGGGAGGTACCACAGGCCGACGCCAATCAAGCCGGCGACCAGGCAGAGAACGATCACCACGCGCGTGAGTTTGTTCCAGATGCCCAAGTCAACGTTCATGCCGCCGAGTTATAAACCCTCTGCGTAAAAACGAAAGCGGAAATCATCGGGAAAAATTCTTCCAGGCGGTCAACTTGCCGTCCGGGGCGAACGTCAACCGCAGGTAGTAACTCGGCGCGTAGCCGCTCACGTACACTGGCGGGGCGGGGTAGTAATACCGGTACGGCCCGTGATAATGGTAGCCGCCGATGGGCGCGATCTGCTGATAACCCTGCTGAGTCATCCACTCCGCGACGACGGTGCCGTCGGTGAGTTTCGCCTGTTTGTCCGGGGGGCCGATTTCGGAGATGGCCTGGTCAAACGTGTAATTGCCCACGCGGGCGGACCAATCCACCCGCTGGGTGGCGCAGCCGCCGAGCCAGAGGCCAAGCAGTATCAATCCAACCGGGCCCAGCTTGGTTCGGAGAATGTTCATGGGCACAATCTAACCGCCCGGAGGTTTCGCGCAATCCGTGAGTGCGCGCGGTCGCGGAGGTATTTGATTGAATTGAGCAGGTCCCGCCGATATCAGTATGCGCCGCATGATCAAGGCCTTCTTGTTCATTTTCGAGCCCGCGAAGACTTGGGATCAGGTCGCGCGGGCCTCGCGTGGTTTCTGGTCATTGTGCTTTTTGAACCTCCTGCCCATGGCCGTGCTGGCGGCAGCGGCTGAAGGTTATGGCTTGGTCAGGTGGGGCAAGTACGTGGAAACCGGCTATCATGGCCTGCGAAAGTTTCCGGTGAGCCAGGCCGTGGTTTACGAAATTCTGCAAACTTCGCTCCTGCTCCTGCTGGTATTCATCCTGGCGCAAACGTTGCGGTCCTTGGGAACGACCTTTCACGGCCGTAACACTTTTACGCACGGCTTCACCGTCGTCGTTCACGGATTGAGTCCGTTCTTTTTGCTGCGACTCTTTGACGCTTTTCCGGTGGTGCATCCCTGGGTGAGTTGGAGTATCGGCATCCTGCTCAGCATGGCGATCCTTTATCAAGGATTGCCGCGGGTCATGCTGCCAGACCCGCCCCACGCCCTCGGGCTCTACCTCGTCAGCTGCCTTGTCTTGCTGCTGGCAACAGGTTTGTTGCGCTTCCTCACCGCTTGGTATCTCGGCGGCCATTTCCAGGTCGTGGAGCAGTGGATTTCCGCCCTAGCCGCGCGGCTGCCGTTTTGATGACCCAGCCGCATCGCTGCAACGTGGCGCGCGCAGTCTCGTAATCCCGGCCCGTCAGTGCTTGAACGATCCGCGTCGCGCGATCGCGCAGTTTCACATTGGTCGGCACGACATCCACCATCAAATTGCTCGCCACTTTTCCGATTTGCACCATGGCCAAGGTCGTCAGCGTGTTCAACACGAGCTTGGTGGCGCCGCCGGCTTTCAGGCGCGTTGAACCGGTCAAAATTTCCGGTCCCAAATCCGGCAGGATGCAGACATTGGGTCGCAGAGCGCGGGGGATTTCCACGAATGGATTAAAGGCCAGCAGTACGGTGCGGGCGCGCCGGGCTTGGGCTTCCTGCAACGCGCCCCACACGAAGCGCGTCGTGCCGCTGGCTGCGATGCCCACGACCACGTCGCGCGCATTCACACCGCGATAGTTCAAGGCGTTTGCGCCGGCGGGCGCATCATCTTCCGCGCCCTCCACCGGTTGCCACAGCGCCCGTTGGCCACCCGCGATGATGCCCTGCACGAGTTCCGGCGGGGTGCGGAACGTGACCGGGCACTCGCTGGCATCGAGCACTCCCAAACGACCGCTCGTGCCGGCGCCGACGTAAAAAAGCCGTCCACCGCGCCGGAACGAATTCACGATCAAACGCACCGCTTCGGCGATGTTCCGTTGCTCGCGCAAAAGTGCCCGGTGAATGCGCGCGTCCTCGGTGATCATCAAACGGACCGCGCGGGCGATGGGCATCTGGTCGAGCTTCTGCGATCGCGGATTGCGCTGCTCGGTGGGCGACATGCGTCGAGTGCGAATGACGGGCAAGCTCGCTTCTTTGGTTTCTTTCGCGGCCAAGGCGGCATCGTTCGCGGGCAAGCGATGGGCGAATTCCACCGCGCCCCAAACATTCTCACGGTCGAGTAGCGTGATAACAGAGCCGGCCCGCTGTTTGCGCAACTGCTGAGCCACGCCGCGGGCGAAGGCCGGTTGCGTGAGCAGAACGCTGCCGGCGAGGACGAATTCCACCGGCTCATTCCGGCGGGCAATTCGCCGCGCGCAAAC
>CAYWCK010000273.1:0-1880 GCA_964456685.1 uncultured Bifidobacteriaceae bacterium
GTCATGGCCTCTCTGAGCCGGTAGCGGCGGCAGTGTTGGTGCTGGTCCATTGATCTAGCGCATCAATACTTCCGATTCATTCCTTGCTTCAACCCGATGTTCTGCTCGTAAGTTCCCATCTTCAGCCCACCGGTCTTTTCCTTGCCCTTGAATTCGAGCTTGAGATGCGAGAGGCGGGTGCGGGCGAGCTCGGCGGCGGACGTATTGGGATATTGGTCGAGGATGCGTTCGAGTGTGGTTTGCACCGTCGGCAGGTCCGCGCCATGTCGCACTTGCAAATCCGCCAGCAGGTTCAGCCAGTGCGTCACCTTCTTCGCCGGCTGGCCGGGGGCGGCGATCATTTGCTCGAGTTGATCCGTGGCTAGATCGAGCCGGCGATAGTGATCGGCATAAATCAACGCCAGCTTTTCGCGCACTTCGAAGTCGAGCGGGAACTCGCTCAAGTGCCGCACGTAATCCGCGGCCACGCCGTCGGTGTCCGCGCGGGCGAGTTCCTGGTTTGTGGGCACGGAATCGCGCAAGCCGAGATTCTGAATGCCTTCCCTCATTTCGTAGCGTTTCGGATCGAGCGCTGCGACCATTTTTTCGGTCGTGGCAAGATGCGCGATACGTTGCTGCGCCACCAAAGCGAGTTCGGTGTCGGGAAACAGCTGCACGATCTTCTCCAGCTCAACGCGGGCGGCATCGCGGTCGAGTTCGTATTTCAGATGCCAATCTGCGAGCTTGAGCAGGGCGTCGGTGACATTGCGCGGCGCGTGACCGGGCTGTTCGAGCAGGCGGTGAATGGTGAGCCCCGCGCCGGGCAGGTCGTTCATGTTCTGCGCCTGGATTTCCGCCAGCATCATCTGCCCGAGGTAATCCGTCGGGAAGCGAGCGAGTTGCTTCCGGATTTCCGTGATGGCTTCGAGGTAGCGACCTTGTTTGCGCTTCGCGTCGGCGATGGAATAAAACGGCTGCGGTTCCACCTCGGTATCGCCGCCCTCATAGAGCGAGGTAAAGGGTTTGGCAAAGAAACCGGTGAGGTTATGCCGCCAGATCGCCGCCAGCACCAGGCCGCCCACCAGCGTGGCGATGACGTGCTGGAAGTTCATCGGCGTGTTGCGGCCGGCTTCCGTAAACCAAACCAGCCAGCCGACGATCAAGGCGGTGAGCAGCCACTTGAAAACGAGCAATGCGGGGTCATCCGATTTCCGCAGGAACAGGAAGAGAAACCACGCCGCCACGCAAACCGCCACCAGGAGGGAGAAGGCATTCCCAATCCATTGATGAATTTGCACGAGCGGTTGCATGTGAGGCGAACTTCCGGCGGCCACGCCTTCCGCGCAAGCCAAATGTCCACCGGTTTGGACCAGGCCAACCGGCCGGCCTCACGGGGATAGGAAGGCAAAAGCAGGCAGGTTGCGCAGCACAGAGAACACCAGCAACAACGCCAGACCGGTCCACACCCGGCGCGGAGTCAGGAAGCGATGCGCCCGTCCCTGCCGCCGGGCGCGAAACTCCTGGAACAGCAACCAACCGCATCCGGGCAACGCGATGACCGCCAGCGCATTGAATTGCAAAGCGGCCAGAACATCGCCGTGCAGCAGCCGGTGCATGGCCCGCAATCCTCCGCAGCCGGGACATTGCCAGCCGGTCAGCAGGTGAAAGTAGCATTGCGGATAGAAGGCATGTTCCGCCGGGTTGAACAGGAACAGGGTGACCACCACCGCCAGCAACGCGATCAGCGCGACGAAGATTCCAACCGACCCGCTCCTGGCCGGCGCGGTCAGCCGGGGCGGAAGGCGCGATGGTTCGTCGGTCAATTGGTGGACGGTTGGACTCACCGGCTCAGTGGAACTGCGATTTCACTTCGTTCTTGGAAAGCACCACGATGGCCCAGA
>CAYWCK010000273.1:1980-7323 GCA_964456685.1 uncultured Bifidobacteriaceae bacterium
GCTCAGTGGAACTGCGATTTCACTTCGTTCTTGGAAAGCACCACGATGGCCCAGATGCCGATCGGCAAGCCGACCACGCAACAGGGAAACGTGCAGGGAATGAGAGCGAGGATCGCACCCGTCATGCACAAGCCGTAGCTCTCCAACTTCCGCATCTTGATGCCCGCGAAAATCGTCAACCCGCCCATGATGAGCACCACCAGCCCCACCACGATGCCGACGGTGCCGCTGGCCATGGCGATGATCTTTTGGATTTCGGCGTCCTGCCCGCTGGCGGCGGGCATCGTGCCCATGATGGCACCCATGAACAACGAGAGGACCAGCCGCGCCAGGCCAATCAAAATGTTGAGCGCCCCCGCCACGATCAAACCTATGCCCGGTCCGTTGACCTGGTCGGTGGCCGACACCACGCTGCCCGCGCTGGTGCTGGGTAGCGGCGCAATGGTCGGCAAAGCCGCGGCCAGCTCCGGAAATTCGGCGAGCGTCCGCCATTCCGTCGTGCCTTCCAACTGCACCTTGGTCTGCGCATTCGCACGGCCGTCCACGACCCACTTTTTGAGAATATCCGCGGTGATGGGACCGTATTCCTTGCCGTCAGCTCCAATGATTTTATACATGGTCGTCCTGGTTGTGCCGGCCCGCACGGCCACCGGCGGAGTGCGCCGCCAGTAAGCGGGACAAACTCCGGCGCGTCAAGCGTGGGTCAGCGGGCGGCGAGTTCGTTCAACTTGCCCTGGGCGCGCCCGTCGTCGATCACGGCGGCGGCCAATTCCCAGCCCTCGGCCATCGAGCGGACCGTACCGGCGACGAACAAGGCGGCCCCGGCATTGAGCAACACCGCGTCCCGTTTCGCGCCGCGTTCTTCGCCCCGCAGAATCCGGCGGATGATCTCCGCGTTGACCTCGCGGTCACCGCCGCGCAAATCCTCCACGGTGACGGGTTGCAGCGGGAATTGGCGCGGGTCCAAGGTGGACGAGGTAAAGCCGCGCGGCTGATAAAATTCCGCCACGGTATTTTCGCCGAGCGTGGAGAATTCATCCAAGTGGCTGAACACGCCGCCGGTCGGCACTTTTCCGCAGACCACCATGCCGCGCCGGACGCCGACCGCCTGCAACACGGCGGCGATCGGCTCGCAGAGTTGGGGCCGGTAAACCCCGACCAACTGCGCGCTGGGCCGCGCCGGATTCAACAGGGGGCCGAGAAAGTTGAAAATCGTGAGTTGCCCGCGCTCCGCGCAAATTTTTCGACCCTGCGCGAGTTGTTTGAAGGCCGGATGGTAGAACGGTGCGAAGAAGAACGCAAAGTTGTGTTCAGCCAGCGCGCGCACGGCCTCGGCGGGTGGAAGATCAATCGGAATGCCCAACGCCTCGAGCACGTCGGCACTGCCGGTCTTGGACGTGATGGCGCGGTTGCCGTGCTTGGCCACCGCAACGCCGGCCGCCGCGCAAACAATGGCGACGGTCGTGGAAATGTTGAACGTGCCCAAGCGGTCGCCCCCCGCGCCGCAGACATCGAGGATTTCTCGCCGCCGCAATTCGTCGCTCAAGGGCGGCACGACGGCCTTGGCTTGCAGCGCCCGGGCAAAGGCGGAAATTTCCTCGACCGTTTCGCCCTTGCGCGCGAGGGCGCTGAGAAAATCCGCTTTGACCGCCGCGGGCAGCGCCTCGCTGACCAGCGCCTCGACCGCCTCCTGAATCTGGGCTTCGGTCAACGGGCGGGCGGACGCGAGTTGTTGAATCAAGGAATCGAGCACGGCGGGAATTTACGCATTCGCGTCCCCAGACCAAGCGGGAAGTTAGGCCGACACAGACCAACCGGGCCTACTGCGACGCGGTGGAAATGTAATCGAGCAAGTCAGCGAGATCCTGCGGCTTGAGGTTGGCTTCGAGCCCTTCGGGCATGACCGATTGTCCCTGGCTACGCATCTTCGCAATGTTGGCGCGGGGAACCACGGTCTCCTTCCCGTATGCCTGCCGCACGGTCACGCTGCTGGAAGTTTCATTCACCACAAGGCCGATGTAACTCTCGTCGTCCTTCGTCTCGACCACGTACGCCACGAACTCGGGCCGCACCTCGCGATTCGGATCCAGGATATTCGTGAGCAGCTTCTCCTTGCCGGTGGTTTTGACGGTGACCATATCCGGCCCCAGCGCGAACCCTTCGCCGCTGGAACGGTGACAGGAAATGCAGCGCTCTTCGTAAATCTTTTTGCCGTGCGCAACGTCGCCTTTGAGGGTGAGGGCCGCCGAGAAATTATCAATCACCTGCTGCCGCGAGCTGGCCGGCTGCGCGGCGAGAACCTTGGTGGCGAGCTGCCGCACCCCGGCATCGCGATACGTGGTGAGCAATTTGACCTGGGTGGTATCGAGCACGCTGGCACGAATGGAGCCGGCTTCAATGGCGTGCAGGAAGGCCGTCGCGCGTTCGGGCCGCGCGAGCAAGACCGGAACGGCCTCGGCGCGGACGCGCGGCGTGAGCGAATCCCAACGTTCCACCAGCGCCGTGCCGACGAGGGCGTCGTTGAAACGCGCCAGTGTTTCCAAAGCCGCGAGTTGGATGACCTGTGGCTGGCGTTGATCCAGCAACGGCAGCAGGACCGGGGAAACCGTGGCATACGGCAGGTGCGACAACAATTGCACGGCGGGCACGCGCGCCGGCTCCGGCAAACTGGCGTCGGCCGCGGCTGTCGTCGCCCGCGTCAGGATGGCGGTGACATCATCACCTACATTCACCAGCGATGCCTTGGCCTTTTGCAAGCCGTCGCCGAGGGCGCGGGTCATGGAAAAGACCAGCGCAGGATCATTCAACTGTTTGAGAAAGGTGACCACGCCATTGAGTTCAGCCGGATCTTTTTTCGCGCCAACCAGCGCGATCAATTGCCGCAACATTTCCTGTCCCGGTTTGCTGCCGCGAAATGCCGCATCGCCGGACAGCGTGGTGAAAACCGTCCCGGCGCCTTCCGCCAGAGAACTGAGGATGGCCGCGCGCGTCCAGGCGCTATCGGCGTCTTTGCTCGCAATCGCCGCCAGGGCCGCGAGGCGTTCCGGGTTTTGCAATTCACCCAGAGTGAAGGCGAGCTGGTAACGAACGGTAATGTCCGGGTCACCCGTCAGGGCTTGCAACCGCGCCCACAATTGCGGCGGCAGGATGCCCTTCGCGATGAACCGTTCGGATAGTTTCACGGCGTGTTCGCGCACCGCCGGGTCGGTGTCGACAAGGGCCGTCTGCAGGTTCACTTCCGTCAATGCGCCCTGCCCCACCAGCGCATGCAGCGCGTGCAGGCGGGCCAAGGGAGATTTGGAGTTCTTCAAGAGTTTGTTCAGCAACGGCACGGCGGCCTTGTCTTGTTTCTGCCACAGCAGCCGCGACGCCGTTTCGCGATGCCAGCCGTTCTTGCTCTCCAGGGTGGCGACAAGCTGCGCGGTCTTGGCCTTGCCGAGTTGAGGCGGCTTGGGTTGTTTGAAACCGGACGGCGCAATGCGGTAGATGCGACCGCGATCGTTGCCCGAGTTCAAGTCGAGCAGCTTCTTGATGTTCTCCGGCAGCGACCACGGATGCTCGATCACTTCGCGGTACATGTCGCAAAGGTAAAGGCAGCCATCGGGCGCGTTGGCGAGCTGCACCGGGCGAAACCAAAGATCAGTTGCCGTCAGGAACTCGACCTTTTGTTCATCCGCCGGCCGTTCGGCGATCAGTTCCACGCCCTGCGGGCGGACTTTTTTCCGATGCAACAAATTGCTGCCGACATCGGCAATGAATGCGTCGCCCAAGAAACTCTCCGGCCAAGCGTCGCCGCGATAAATTGTAATGCCGGTCGCCGACGTGAAATAGCCGGAGGAACGCCCGCCGCCTTCGATCAAGCCCGGCACAACTCCAGTCACGCGCCACTTGGTGCGAATAACGCGCCAGGCTTCCTCGGGGCTTGTCCGATAAACTTCCGCCGCCGGACCATCCACCGGAATATCCACGAGTGCCGGCGGCAGATGGTAAAACTTGTTTCGCTCCGCATAATGGGCGTCGTACATGAAGGTCTGAATGTGCCGCGAGTTGCTGCAGACGAACTTGCGGCCGTGGTCGTCGAAGCTGATGCCGTACTGCCCGCCGCCGTTCTCCGGCAACAAATCCAAAGTGCGGGGATCGAAACTGAAGTCGCGCCCGCGCAATTCGAGCGCCTCGGAATCCGGAGCGCCGGCACGTTTGACCACGCCGCCATTCCCGGCCGTCTGGCCGTGAATGCGATTATCAAGCCCCCAACGCAGACCGTTGACGAGCGCCTGGACGTTGAGCTTGTCCTCCTTGCCGGCGCCAAAACCGGTGAAGACCACTTTGCGGATGTCCGCTTTGCCGTCGCCGTTCGTGTCCTTGAAGTAGAGGATGTCCGGCGAGGCCGCCACAAAGAGTCCCCCGTCGTAGCAACACAATCCGGTCGGCCACGGTAGGTCGTCGGCGAAGACCGTCATCTTGTCGAAAACGCCGTCGCCATTCGAGTCCACGAGCAACCGGATCTGGCCAAGGTGCGGCTTCACCTCGCGCAACTCGGAATAGTCGAGCATCTCGACGGTGTACATCCGGCCATTCTCGTCGAAGGCGATGTCGATCGGATCGAGCGTGAGCGGTTCGGCGGCGGCCAGTTGAAGTTCGAAGCCCGGCTTCAGCTGGAACACCTTCGCGTAATTGGACTTTTCCACCGGAGGCACCCGTGGCAGATCCTCGGGCTTGAGTTCAGGCGCGGCCGCAGTGGCGTTCAGTGTCAAAACCGTCGCCGCAGTTAGCAAAGAAGACACGGGGAACAATTTCATAATCGAGCGGAACGTATTGAGACAGCCCCGGCTTCAACTGCAAGCGATTTTTGCGGTTTCCGCAGGGGAAACCAGCGAAGGGCACTGGTAATTCCGGCGGCAACGATTCCCTGCTCCTGTTTTCAAACTCGACAGCGAAGCGCCGTTCCGGTTTGCTGCGCAGGATTTATTTCGCGCCAGACTGGATGAACGCAGAACTACTCGCCAAAGCCAAGTCGCTCGGGTTTTCCGACCGGCAAATCGCTCATTTGACCCGCCAGACGGAAGACGAAGTCCGCGCGTTGCGGAAAAAGCTCGGGCTCGTGCCCAGTTATCGCCTCGTGGACACCTGCGCGGCGGAGTTTGAAGCCTACACGCCTTACTACTACTCGACCTACGATCGGGGCGACGACGAGGTGAAGGGCAACGTCGCCAAAAAGGTGATGATCCTGGGCGGCGGGCCCAACCGCATCGGGCAAGGCATCGAGTTCGACTACTGCTGTGTCCATGCTGCCTTTGCGCTTAAGGAGGACGGTTTCGAGACGATCATGGTCAACTCGAATCC
>CAYWCK010000274.1:0-7303 GCA_964456685.1 uncultured Bifidobacteriaceae bacterium
CAGCGCGAAGAAACCTTCACCTCTGACACGATGAAAACGAATCTCACCGCAAAATTCCTCACGCTGGCTCTCGCTGTGACCGCGTGGCATCCGTCCGCGCAAGCCGAAGTGCGTCTGCCCAAAGTTTTCAGCAGCCACATGGTCCTGCAACGCGAGAAGCCACTGGCTTTCTGGGGTTGGGGCGAACCGAATGAAACCATCACCGTGACGCTCGGTTCGGTGTCACAGCAAGCGAAGGCCAATGAGCGCGGGGAGTGGAAGCTCACCTTGCCGGCGCAGAAAGCGGGCGGACCGATGACGGTGAAGGTCAGTGGTTCGAGCACGGTGGAATTTGAAGATGTGTTGATCGGCGAAGTGTGGCTGGCCTCCGGGCAATCGAACATGGAAATGGGCATCGGCATGTGCAACGACGCCAAGGAGGAAATCGCCGCCGCCGGGCATCCGGAAATCCGGCTGTTCATGGTGGCCAATCGCTGGACGCCACAACCGCAGAACGATCTCGACGCCGGCAAGGGCGGCGCGGCCAATCCCGAAAATCAATGGAAGGTCTGCTCGCCGAAAACCGTGGCGGAAGCGGGCTGGGGCGGGTTTTCCGCGGCGGCGTATTATTTCGGGCGCGAACTGAACAAGGAATTAAATGTGCCGGTGGGTTTGATTGACGCGACCTGGGGCGGCACCCGCATCGAATCCTGGACGCCACCCGAGGGCTTCGCTGAAGTGCCCGCGCTGAAGGACGAATACGAGCGCGTCAAGCTGGGCGATCCGCGCACGCCGGAGCATCAAACCAAACTCGAGCAAACGCTCAAGAGCGTCGAGCAATGGGTTACGGCCAGCCGTGAAGCGCTCACGCAATTCAAGCTGGTGCCCGCGATGCCCGCGTATCCCGCTGAGTTGCAGCCGCCGAACAACGTGCAGCACGCCACGGCGCTTTACAACGGTATGATCCACCCGCTGCATCCGTTCGCGGTACGCGGCGCGATCTGGTATCAGGGCGAATCCAACTCTGGCGAAGGCCGACTCTACACGGAGCGAATGAAGGCGTTGATCGCGGGTTGGCGTAAGGTGTGGTCCGATGAAGCGTTTCCATTTTTCTATGTGCAGATCGCGCCGTACAATTACGGTGGCAACGGCGAGCGCATCGGTGAATTTTGGGAAGCGCAAGCCGAAGCGCAGGCGATTCCCAACGCCGGCATGGCGGTAATCACCGACATCGGCGACCTCAAGGACATTCATCCCAAGAACAAACAGGACGTTGGCCACCGGCTCGCCGCACTGGCGCTGGGAAAAACCTACGGCAAAGCGGATGTGGTTTACAGCGGCCCGACTTTCAAATCAATGAACGTCGAAGGCGGCAAACTGCGCGTGACGCTCGACAACATTGCGGGCGGATTGAAAAGCCGCGACGGAAAACCGTTGAACTGGTTCGAGATTATTGATGCCGATGACGGCGGATTCGTGACGGCGGACGCACAGATTGATGGAGCGAGCTTGGTGCTGTCGTCACCAGAAGTGCAGCGGCCAGTGGCGATGCGGTTCGCGTGGAACATGCTGGCCGAGCCAAATCTGATGAACTCGGCCGGTTTGCCGGCGAGTGCGTTCCGCGCGGGTGAGGTGCCCAAACGCGATTTGCTAGGACTGAAAGTTCCGGAGGCAAAAGAGTATCAACTGGTTTACGATCTCGATCTGAACAAGCTCGGCGCCACGATCAATTACGACACCGACAATCGCGCAAAGATCAAATCCGCCTTCGACCGCGTTGCCTATTTCCTGGAACTGCAATCCGCTAATGGCGACAGCCAGTATCTTTACGTTTCGATGGACGCGTTCACTGATTCGCTCGACAAGATCGGCGTACCGACGGTGACATCTGGCGCGAATTTCCAGCGCGACGTCGCCAACCTGAATGTTTACTCGAACGTGCGTAGCATCGTCGTTGGCACGAACCTCGCCGGCGGCAACCTCGAGTTCTGGTCAAGTAATTACGGCCAGAACAATGGCGCGAATGTGCCGAACGCCTCTGGCAGCGTTTATGACTTCGGTGATCAGCCAGCCGATACGTCCGCCGGTTACGGCTCGATGCAGATCCACAATCACAATGCCAAACAAACGCTGTTCGCCATCAACCACTGGAGCGAAGGCAATCGCGCGGACCTCGGCATCGGCAATCAGGCGGCGGAAAACACGGATTGGACTTTCTCCGCCAGCGCCGGCAACTGGCCCGTAAAGCGGTTGCGGGTGTTGGTGCGGTGCCGGTGATCAGGGCGGACTGAACTTCGGTTCCGCATTCGTCCCTGACGGCGCGGATTGAAGATCCCTTCCAGCGTCTGGAACGGATGGAGGATGGGCTTGTAAAAGAGTTTAGGGATGTGGAGCGGCTCTGGCTTCGGCTCGGAGAGAGTGCCGGTAATTTTGTATTCGAAGAGCTTTGCCGCCGGCCCCGCCCTCAGCATGATCAATCTTCTCGATGGCGCGGTGCTCAACCGCTTTTATTGTGTGGTGCTCCTGCCTTGATCACTTCGCGTCGTCAGCGGGAGGGCGACCCGGCACATGGGCTGGATGCGGCGGCGCAAATAGCGCCCGCACCACGCGTCCAAAACCATCAGCCCAATCACTGTGCGCCGGGACGTTCCTCACCTGGCCGGATGCCCAGTTCGCGGATGCGGACTTGTTTCAGATCCACGGTGGCTCCGCTGGGGAACTGGAGTCGCAGTGCGCGGATGGGTTGGCCACCCGTGGTAATCGTGACGCGATGCGTCGGGCATTCCACGCCGGGGTAGCCGGCGATGAACTCCCTTTCCTGCCCTTCTTTGAATCCATCGCCCGTCGCCCACGCCACCCGCGCGACTTCGAATCGATTGCACTTCGCCTCGATCTCGATCAAGAGGGGATGATTCCCGGCCGCGATGTTCAAGCCTGCAAATTCGCCGGACACATTCCTGCCCAAGCGATCCGCCGGCAGCGTCCAGAGCACTTTCTCGGTCACGGGACGTCCGGCTTCCAACTGCTCGACGACTTGTTTCAGCGGAGCAAAGGCGCTTGCGTAGTAGCGATCGAGGGCCTTGGTGAACTTGGCGCGGACGGCCGCGATCTCGGCCATCGCCGACTTCTCGCCGTCCGCGTTGCCCGACTGCTTCGCCTGCACCGCGGCCAGCACTCGGCCCTGCAAATCGTCCCACATGGACTGGGGCAGAGGCTCATCCAGGGTAGCCTCGACCTCCTGGCGACTGGCGCCCCGGAGCAGGCCCCTGGCTTTTGCGTCGGCCACGATCTTGCGCAGCGCGTCCACCTTGACCGTGGCGAAGGCGGTATCCACGGGTCCCTCGGGAGGTCGCCCAGGCTCCAACCGCTCCTCAAACATCGTGTAGTAAATTCGCACTTCATCGCCGAGGAGGATGGCCGTCGAGGCGCCTACGCCGGTGGACCCTCTCTTGGTGAAGTCCGCCCAGGTCACCACCGGATCGCTTTCGTGGAACGGCTCGGCCGTGTTCGGGTCGTTCCATTTGACCCAGTGGATGCCGTCGAGTGAAAACGCATAGCCAATCCTTTTGACCCCCAGGATCATCTCGTTGTTGCTGGGTTGGCCGGTGTAGAAGAGGTGGTAGCTGGCGCCGGGCTTGCCCGCATAGACGTGTGTTTCCGACTGCTCGTCATCAATCTTCACGATCCCCGCCGCGTAGATCCAGCCTCCGTCCCAAGTTCCCGGTTCGCCTTGGGTCAGAATCGGGTTCAGCCGGCACTTGCGCCAGTGGAGGCCGTCTTGGCTCTCCGCGTAGCCAAATTCATTGCGGTAGCCCCGCTGCCCGCGCGAGATGCCGACATGCCAGAGCTTGAAGCGATCCCCGTCCCGGATCATGGCGTGATCGCCCACCACCATCTCATCCCAGTCCCCATTCGGCCCCATGTAGAAGACCGGGTTCGCCGGCTCGGGCGTCCAGTGGATGCCGTCCGGCGAGCGCTTGAGGCCCATACCGTCGAAGGACCCGTTGCGCCGGTTGCAGGTGGACCAGAAGGTCATCCAGTATTGGCCCTCGAATTTCAGAACGTCCGGATCGCCACACTGGTTGCCGGTCGGCCAATCCCCCGTGTTGCCTTTGTTAACGACGGACTCCTTGCCCGCCGGCCAGGTCCAGAATATCCCGTCCGCCGACTCGACGTATCGGCCCTGCAGCGAATCCCACATCCGGAACTTGTCATCCTTGATCACCGCGGGGGAATAGATTCTCAGGTTCACTGGATTCCCCGCATACGGAATAACGGGTGACGTGGTGACGCTCTTGAGCCCCTTGATGGAAACGTCGCTGAACGCCCCGGCCGCGGCGTTCATGAAGAAACCCACCTGCCCCACCGGGTGGGTGATGAAATCCTCCTGCTGCGCCAGCACCACAAACTTGCCATCAATATAGCAATAGATTGTCGCGTGGTCGGCTACCACGGTCATGTCGTAGGTCTTGCCGAGTTCCACCGGAAAGGGCGCGACGGCCAGCGTTCCCAGATGGTCGCTCTTCAGGAACTCGAAGGCCAGCCCGCGCGACTTTTCGATGCGCACCTCCCGGCTGCCCGCCCAGAGGCCGACGGTGTAGAACGTATCCGTCTTTGGATCGCCGCGCACAATCAGCCGGGCGCCAGGCGAAGCCGCTGGTCCGCCGACGGCATCCACCCGCACCTTCGCCTTGATGACGCAGTCCATCCAGCGAGGTCCCTTGATGAAGGTGCGGGCGTGAGAGGCGGAGCGGTCGGTTTGCACCAGCACACCTTTCTCCACCCGCCAGTCGCCCGCCTTGGCTTCGAGGTTTGTGAAGGCCTGGGCGGGCGACAGAGTTTCGTTGGCCCGCTCGACCGCCGCCGCCTCGGCCGGATCCGGGCGCGCCACGGGCGCCGCGGCCAGCGGAGGACACAAGGCGACGGTCGCGATCAAAGCGAAGAGCCTGCGCGACGTTGCCTGAGGGTGGTGTGAGCAACTGCTCACGGTGAGGATATCGAATAGAAAATGAGCCGCGAATCACGCCGGTTCGGAATCATGATCTCGTACCCCTTGTCGCGAATCTCCTGCCCCGAAATGACCCGCGATTCCCCGGAATCAAAATCTTCAAACTTCCACCGCTTCGCCGGGTCAATCGTCAGCAGATCAAACGTCATCGCGCGTGCGTCGCTCTGGGGGCGGCGCAACGCCAAGATCATCCCCTCTTTAGTTTCCGGAAGATAAAGATGATACGCGCTCCAGGCGGCCGGGCTGCGCTGCTGATGGGTCAGAGGATAGTAATCGCCCAAGAAGTATTTTTTGCAGCGCTGCGCCTGCACGGCGTTCGCCTTGATCTGCCGCCACTCGGCCTCCGTCTTGGCCACAAGGTTGATCTCCACGCCCGGGCTCAGGGAACTCCGGGCATCATAAGTATCCAGGATGGTCCAAGCTCGAGTCATGCTTCCATGATAAGGGAGCCAGTGGAGAATTCCGTGACTGTGATCCTGGGTGGACTCGGCGGTCGCTTCGGGAAAGCAGTTGTAATCACTTCGCCAAAGCGGCTGCCCACGCGCAATGGATTCAAGATCGAGGCGTCGTCCGCCGCTGGCACAATTGAGAATGGCCAGATTCGGGAATTGTTTGCAAAGGGCGTCCCAGAAAGCGAAATGACCCTCGATGAACCGCATCTCGTTCATGCCCCAACGATCCGGCTCGGCGGCCTTTTCCAGATACGGATTTGGTTCGATATTGAAATCTTCCTCGTACCAGTCGATCTGGTAGTTGCGAACCAGGCCGGCGACGACGTCGATCCCCCATTGCAATGCTTCGGGCTTCCCGAGATCGAGCAAGAGGGTCTGCCCGTCGCGGATTTTGCCGTCCGCATTTCCGGTGAGAAAGTACTCCGGATGTTCGAGCGTGACGGGCCGGCCGTGAATGGCGCGGGCTGGCTCAACCCAGAGGAGAAACTTCATTCCTGCTGCGTGTGCGGCGTCGCTGACCGGCTTGAGTGTTCCATTGTGCCAGTTCGGATTTGGGCGCCAGTCGCCAGCCATCGGCCCCCAGTCGCCCTCAAACACGGAGTAGGACGGAACGGTCCCTGTGCCGTACCACCCGGCATCCAGCCAATAGACGTCCAGCGGTATCTTGTGCTCTTTGACCTTGTCGATCATCTGCAGATGCTCCTTTGAAGGAACACCTCCCCAAACCAATCCCGAGATCGGCGGTTCGACCAGCTTCCCGCCGATCCGGGGTGAGTAATGCTCCCGCACCAGTCGGCGGAACATGTTTTGACCGTGGAGCAGTTCCTTTTGCCAATAGAGGGCGAAATTCAGTGTGGAGCGCACCGACTCGCCGGGATGCAGAATTGAATCGAGGTTCTCAACTCCGGCCAGAATCGTGGACTTGCCTCCTCCTTGATGATCGAAGTAGGCCCGCCACGCGCCGCTCCAGCCGAGTCCGGTGATCAATCCGTCGCCACCCGTCTGATAATTGAAGAACGGCAACCAGATCGCGCTGGAGCGCTTGTCTCCGGGGAACAAGTAGGCGTTTGCCTGCCCCCACGCGGTGTTCGCGGGAGTATCCATCGCAATGCGACGGCGCTTGTCCCACATCGAATTGTGCATGACTTCGCTGCGGAACTGGAAATCATCTTCATGACCAGGCGAACCGACCGAACGATGCAACACCGGCATTGCCCCAGCCGTCGCGTTCCATGAGGTGTCGATTCCCCAGAAATCATGGACCTTCGCGGAGTTCGTCTTCGCGTCGTTACGCAAGTGGACCACCCATTGGAAGGCGGGAAACTCCCGGAATTCGGTCAGCCTCATTTCGCAGGCGAGCGCGGTCTGGTCGTCTTTCCAAGTCAGCGTATGCGTGCGGGTCTGGTCATCCTTCCAATCACCGGATTCGATATTCGCTGTCTCGATCTTGACCCATTCTCGACTGCTTCGCTTGCCGCATTGAAACGAAAATGGCAGGTCGGCGACGTAACGCCCCGAGTCGGCCTTCCCCTGCCGGAGCAGAAAGTTTTTCCATTGCGCAACGAACGCCATCTCAGCGGCCGTCGGTTTTGAAGAGTAAGGCTCGACAGCAATCTCGCCATTGCAGGCAGCTGCGAAAAAAAGGCACGGCGCGAGAAAGAGGCAAAGTAGAGAGTCTGGGCGCTTCATAGTGTCTGTTTGGTTGGCTTCATTCCTGGCGATTCCATGCGGGAAGCCAGCGTTCGGGCAGTTTCGAGCCAGAGGGTCTTCATTCTCTGAGAGGATTGAATATAACCTGCCCGGCCGCCTCCGTTATTCGACGGTTTTGTTGATTTTTATATCTTAGAAAATGGGCTCAGCCACC
>CAYWCK010000275.1:0-7281 GCA_964456685.1 uncultured Bifidobacteriaceae bacterium
GCGACATCGCGCCGCTCGCGGAGATCGCCGACCTCGCCGAGAAATACAACGCCAATCCGGAGGCGCGCCAGAAAATCGCAGAGCAAATCCAAAAGGGTGGTTCGGGTAAATGGGGGCCGGTGATCATGCCGCCGTTTCCGCAGATCAGCGATGCGGAGATCAAGTTGCTGACCGAATGGATTTTGACCCAGAAGTAGAACTGGCGGTTGCGCCGTTCCCCTTCCCGCTTCGGGCTGGGGATCAAGCCACAGACAAATTAGGCCGGTCGCAACTGAAGCTCGCCCCACGCAGGCCGCCGATGAGCATCACGCCGGTTTCCAGCGCGAACCGTCGGCGAAGACTGTCACCTGCTGATAGTCGCCCGTTTGCAAATCCAGCTCGATCAACTTGGCGCCCTTGCGCACCTTTTCGCCGCCGTACCCCGCGTGACCCGTCGCGCGACCGTAAACGAGATCGAGACTTTGCGTCCGCACTGAGTAGTCATTGACGTGGTCGTGCCCGCAAAAGCAAGCGCGGAGGCGATCGTCACCCGCCAGCACCGGCGCCGCCTGACCATTCTCGCTCTCGTGACAGACGGCCTCGAGCGACACACCCGGCGTCGCTGCCGGACGGTGCAGGGTCTTTTGGTCGAGAAGTGGGATGTGAAAGAAACCCAGGGCCGGCACCGCCGGGGCTTTCTCCTGCGCGAGTTGGGCTCGCGAAGCACGCAGCCATTCGAGTTGCCAGGCCGTGAGACCGTAACGATTGCTATTCAGCAACCAGAGCCGGGCCGCGACCTTTCGATCCGCGCCACGCCGCACATCAATCCGGTAATCGCCGTGCGTGCCACCGCCGCGATACAGCGAGCCGCGCGCGGCTTCCAGTGCCGCATGCCCCGCCGCGAAATCATTCATCTGGTCGTGATTGCCCCAGCAAAAGCCCCACGGAATTTCCAGCTGCTCCAACTGTTTTAACGCGTACGCCTGCGTCGCCGCCCCGCGACCGCCGGGATTGTCGTGCCACAGGTCGCCCGTGCTGATGATCGCGTCCGGGCGGAAGATCCGCACGAATTCACGCCAGTCCCGCTCGGTGGCCGCGTCGGCATCGGTGCGCGCCAGCCCCTCTTTGACGCCGCAAAAGAAATGGTTGTCAGTGAACTGCAACAAGCGCAGGCCGGAACGATTGCCGATCTCCAAAGTTGCCACCACCGCACCGGCCGCACCGGAACGCTGGCTGCGCCCGATTTCAGGGGGCGTGGCGGCCGGCTTTGCATCAGACGGCGTGGTCGCCCCGGGCGCGCTCAGGGCAGCGAGCAACACGGGAGTGGCTTGAAGAAATTGGCGGCGCGTAAGCATGCTCGAAGAATGAAAGATACCCACTGCCCAGGCAAGCCTCGGACGCCGGGCAAGCACGGGAATGAATTCAAGCGGGCGAGCCGACGGCGAAATCTGAATCCTCAGCGCAAAAAAATCCGTTGACGATCCTCCCCGAGCTTGTATTACGATCCCCGATATCGTCCCCCGTAATGCTATGCCTTACAGCGCTAAAGAAGTCAGTCGCGAGATTCTGCTCGCCTTCTGGAAGGTGCACATCCTGCATCACGCCAGCGAGTCGCCGTTGCACGGCCAATGGATGCTCAAGGAACTTAACGAGCATGGCTACCAGATCAGCCCCGGCACGCTTTATCCGTTGCTTGCGCGCATGGAACGACTCGGCTGGCTCAAGAGCAAATCCGACCGCCGCGCCGGCCCGCGCGCCCGCAAAGACTACCGGCTCACGGCTGAAGGAAAAAAGGTGCTCGCTCATGTCCGCGAACAAATCGCGGAGCTTTACGACGAGGTCGTCGCCGAAGCGAAATCCAAGCATCGATAGTTTGTAACCTCTGCCCAACGCCACGCCGTCTCTCACCCGAATGAATCTGGTCCAATTTGCCCTGCGCCGACCGCTGACAATTTTCGTCCTGGTCGTCGCCGTTACTCTTGGCGCCTGGATTTCGGTCCAGCGGATGACGCAGGATATTTTTCCGCCGCTCGGCATTCCGACCATTTACGTCGCCCAACCGTACGGCGGCATGGACCCGGCGCAGATGGAAGGCTATCTCACTTACCGGTACGAGTATCACTTCCTTTACATCAGCGGCATCGAGCACGTCGAATCAAAGTCCATCCAGGGCGCTTCGATCATGAAGCTGCAATTTCATCCCGGCACGGACATGAGCCAGGCGATGTCGGAAACCGTCAGCTACGTGAACCGCGCGCGCGCCTTCATGCCGCTCGGCACGCCCGCACCGTTCATCACACGCTTCGACGCGGGCAGCGTGGCGGTGGGTTATCTCGTGTTTTCGACCGACGATCCCAACATCACGCTCGGCCAGATGCAGGATCAGGCGTTGAATCGGGTGCGTCCGGCGTTCGCCACTTTGTCTGGTGTGTCCGCGCCGCCGCCGTTTGGCGGGAGTTCGCGCGGCGTCCTCGTGAATGTTAATCCCGACCGCATGCGCGCAATGGGTTTGTCCCCGGACGACGTTGTCCAAGCGCTCGCCAAGGGCAACACGATCAGTCCGTCGGGCAACATGAACCTCGGTGACAAGTATCCCATCGTGCCGGTCAACGCCATTGTCTCAAACGTCAAGGACCTCGAAGCCGTCGCGCTCAAGCGTGGCGCGAACGGCACTGTGTTCCTGCGCGACATCGCGACGGTGGAGGACGGCGCGGACGTCGTCACCTCCTACGCGCTGGCGAACGGTCGTCGCACGGTTTATCTGCCCGTCACCAAACGCGGCGACGCCTCGACGCTCGCCGTCGTTGACCTGGTGAAAAAGAACCTGCC
This sequence comes from uncultured Bifidobacteriaceae bacterium, assembly GCA_964456685.1. GTDB lineage: Bacteria > Verrucomicrobiota > Verrucomicrobiia > Limisphaerales > JADLHS01 > CAYWCK01. The sequence continues at coordinate 2,809 of CAYWCK010000275.1, forward strand.
CGAGTTTCAAAAACTCCTGCCCGACGGAATCAAGGTCAGCTACGAATTCGACCAATCGCCGGTGGTGAAGCGCTCCATTCGCGACCTGCTCAAGGAAGGCGGCCTCGGCGCTATTCTCACCGGCCTGATGGTGCTGCTGTTTTTGCGCGACTGGCGCAGCGCGTTCATCGTAGTGATCAACATCCCGCTCTCGCTGGCGGCGGCCGCGTTCGGCCTGTGGCTCACGGGCGAGAACATTCATCTCATGACGCTGGGCGGCATGGCGCTGGCCGTCGGCATTCTCGTGGACGAAGCGACGGTGACGATGGAGAACATCCACACCCATCTCACGCGCGGCTCCGGCGTGGCGCGCGCGGCCCGCGACGCCACGGAAGAAACCACCATCCCGCGTCTGCTGGCGATGCTTTGCATTCTCGCTGTGTTCATTCCGGCTTTCTTCATGGTCGGCGCGGCGAAGGCTCTGTTTGTGCCGATGGCGCTGGCCGTGGGCTTCTCGATGATCGCTTCGTATCTGCTGTCGAGCACACTCGTCCCGGTGCTGACGGTCTGGATGGTGCGGGCGCATGCCAAGGAAGAGCTTGAAACCGCCATGAAGGCGCGGAGCGCGTTTGATCGTGTGGCCAGCGGTTTTGGCGCCGTGGTGCAACGCACGGTTAATCTCCGCTGGCTCGTGGTGTTGGCGTATGTCATCGGTTGCAGTGCGGTGATCTGGCTTTGCGGCAGCCGGCTCGGCGTGGAGATTTTTCCGAAGACGGACACCGGACAGTTCGCGCTGCGCTTTCGCGCCCCGAGCGGCACGCAAGTCGGCCTCACGGAGCAGATCGCCCAAAAAATTCTCGCCACGATCGCACGCGAAGCCGGCGGCGCGGACAAGGTCGAGTTCAGCATCGGCCTGGTGGGCGTTCACAACTCCAGTTTTCCCGTGAACTTCGTCCACCTCTGGAACGGCGGCCCGGAAGAAGGCTGGCTGGCTGTGCAACTCAAACGCGAAGCTGGCGTGAAGATTGAGGCGTTCAAGGAACAACTCCGCGCCGCGCTGACCAAGGAACTCCCTGAGGTCCGGCTGTCGTTCGAGCCGCAGGACATCGTGACGCGCGTGATGAGTTTCGGTTCACCGACGCCCATCGAGGTCGCGGTGAGCGGCGCGAGCATCGGCGTGAGCAAGGGTCACGCGGAAAAAATTCTCGAACGCATGAAGGCGCTTCCCTTCCTGCGCGACGTGCAGATTTCGCAAACCTTGGATTTCCCGACGGTGAACGTGGACATCAACCGCGAGCGCGCCGGCGTGATGGGTGTGAAAGTGGACGACGTGACGAAATCGCTCGTCGCGGCGACGACATCGAGCCGTTTCACGGTGCCGAATTTCTGGGCCGACCCCGCTTCCGGCATCAGCTACAACCTGCAAGTCCAGATTCCCGAAGCAAAGACGCAGACGATTGAGGATTTGAAAAACGTTCCGGTCACGGCCGAAGGCAGCAAAACCGTGCTGCTACGCAACGTGGCGAAGGTTACTCCCGGCACGGCTGTCGGCACGTATGAACGTTACAACATGGCGCGCGTCGTGAGCGTGACGGCGAACATCCAGGGAAAGGACCTGGGCACGGCCTTGCGCGAACTCAACAAAGCACTCGCGGAAGTCGGCGCACCGCCTGATGCCAAGACCAAGCGGGAAGTGCGGGGACAAATCGTGCCGCTCAACCAATTGCTCGATGGCTTCCGCAGCGGCCTCGTCATCACGGTCGTCGTGATTTTCCTTTTGCTGGCGGCGAATTTCCAATCGCTGCGCCTCTCGTTCGTCGTGGTCTCCACCGTGCCCGCGGTAATCGCCGGCGTGGTGCTCGCGCTCTGGCTTACGGGCACGACGTTAAACATCCAGTCCGCAATGGGCGCGATCATGTCCGTGGGCGTGGCGGTGGCGAATGCAATCTTGCTGGTCACCTTTGCCGAACGCGCGCGCATCGCCGGCAGCGCAGCGGACGCGGCAGCCCTCGACGGCGCGCGCAGCCGGTTGCGTCCGATCTTGATGACGAGTTGTGCGATGATCGCCGGCATGTTGCCGCTGGCGCTCGGCTTGGGCGAAGGCGGCGATCAGACCGCTCCGCTCGGTCGCGCGGTGATTGGCGGACTCGCTCTTGCCACAGTGGCGACGCTTTTCGTGTTGCCCGCCGTGTTCACGTTGGTCCGCAATCGCGCCAGCACCAAATCTCGCTCGCTCGATCCCGACGATCCGTTGAGCGGACATTTTGTTTCATCGGTCGGCCATGATTGATCAAGCGCAATTGAGATTCTTTACCATGAAACCAGTTTCAATTCCCACAGTGGCGGCTCTGGCTGGCCTCGCCTTCTTATGCTCGCCACATTTGCATGCGGCTGACGCGCCCAAGCCGATTGACGTCAAAACCACGAAGCCGTCTCGCGGCGAAATTCACCGCTTCGTCACGCTGCCCGGCAGCATCAAGGCAAACCAACAAGCCACGCTTTACGCGAAGGTCGCCGGCTATCTGAAATCACTGAGCGTGGACAAAGGCGATCGCGTCGCCGCCGGGCAGGCCTTGGGCGAAATTGAAGTGCCGGAACTCGCGGCGGAGGCGCTCAAGTACCGCGCCGAAATTCGCGTCGCCGAAACCGAATTGAAACGCCTCACCGCCGCACAAAAGTCCGCGCCTGATCTGGTGACCCCGCAATCGGTGGACGAAGCGCGCGGACGACTGGAAATCGCGCAGGCCAATCTCGAACGCACAGAGACTTTGCTGGCTTACAGCAAACTCACCGCGCCGTTCAGTGGCGTGGTCACGGCGCGGCATGTTGACCCGGGCTCATTTGTTCCGGCCGCCACCTCCGGCAGCGCAGCGCAGACGGCGGCGATCGTAACGCTGATGGATTTCAATACCGTGCGCGCGCAGGTTGCCGTGCCGGAACTGGAGGCGGCGGCGGTGCGCGTCGGCCAACCCGTTCGCCTCACCACGGAAAGCCTGCCAGGGAAAAAGTTTGAAGGTGGCGTCTCACGCATCAGTTACGCGCTCGAGGACGCCACGCGCACGATGCTGGTCGAGGCCGACCTGACCAACCCGGACCTGACCTTGCGCCCCGGCATGTATGCCACGATTAAAGTCGGCGTCGAAAAGCACGCTGACGTGATGTTAGTTCCGGTCGAAGCTCTCGTAATGGAAAAGGCGAATGCGTTCACGCTCATCGCCGTCGAGGGGAAAGCAAAGAAAACGCCGATCAAAATTGGCTTCAACGACGGCGTTAAAGTTGAAGTGGCCAGCGGGTTGACCAGCAATGAAGCCGTGATTCTCGTTGGGAAGATGACGCTGGCGGAAGGGGTTGCCATCAACGCAACGGAGGCAAAGTGAAGCCAACGCAGGAGATTAAGATTATGATTAAGAGTAAGATTAAGAATCTGGACTCGGTCTTAATCGTAATCGCAATCTTACTCTTAATCCTCCCCGCGAAAGCCGACACGAAGAATGCGGCTCAAGAAATTGACCTGCCCACCGCCCTCCGACTGGCGGGCGCGCAAAACCTCGACATTCAAATCGCGCGCGAACGATTAGCCGAGGCCAAGGCCAATCATCAAAGCACGCGTCTGCAATTTTTTCCGTGGGTTTCGCCCGGCATCACTTACCGCCAGCACGACGACAAGATTCAGGATGTTCAGGGCAACATCATTGACGTGAACAATTATTACTACGCGCCCGGGGCGACGGTGGGCGTGCAACTGGACTTTGGCGATGCCCTCTACAAAACCCTCGCCGCCAAACAGCTCGCGCGCGCAGCAGATCACGGTTTCGAACTGCAACGACAAGACAGCGTGCTCGCGGCGGCACAGGGCTACTTCGATCTCGTGCTGGCGCAGAACGCTATTGAGGTCGCAAACGAGGCTGTGAAAATTTCGAGCGATTACGAAAATCAACTCAGTCACGCCGTCGACGCCGGCGTCGCTTTCAAAGGCGATCTGTTGCGGGCGCGGGTGCAACTGGAGCGGAATCGTCTGGCCGTGCGGCAAGCACAGGAACAGCAGCGCGTGAGCGGCGCGCGTCTGGCGCAGCTGCTGCGCCTCGACCCAACGGTGGCACTCGCAGCCTCAGCGGGTGAACTCGCCCCGATTGAATTGATTGCGTCCAACACCGCATTGGCTTCGGTCGTTCAACAATCGCTCGCTTCGCGCCCCGAGTTGAAGCAAAGCCAATCGCTCAGCGCCGCGGCGCGCGCATCGAAACAGGGCGCGGTGTACGGGCCGTTGATCCCGTCCCTCGGCGCCCAAGCGTTCTGGGGCGGACTGGGCGGCGGGCGTGATGGCGTTTCCGATTCCTTCGGCGGGCAACAGGATTTCATCGTCGGTGCGACCTGGCGGATCGGTCCGGGCGGGTTGTTTGATACCGGGCGAACCCGTTCTGCCGAGGCGCGCTGGAAGATCGCCACCTTGAGCACGGACAAGCTGCGCGACGACATTACGCGCCAGGTTGTCGA
>CAYWCK010000276.1:0-7258 GCA_964456685.1 uncultured Bifidobacteriaceae bacterium
TTTTTCATTCATGCGGTCGAAGCCGGCCCGCATCCGGAGCTTGGCCTGCCCTCCGCGGATCGGCTCGGTAGTTTTGCCCCGCAAGCGGGGCATCTCGTCCACATGCCCGGTCATATCTACATGCGCGTCGGTCAATATCGGGAAGCCGAACTCGCCAATCGCGCAGCGGTCAAGGCGGACCGCTCCTACATCCAGCATTGCGCGGCGCAGGGTTTTTATCCGGGCGCGTATTATCCACATAACGAACATTTCCTCTGGTACGCCACGTTGTTCCAAGGGCGGAGCGCGGATGCTCAGGCTGCGGCCAACCAGACGGCCCAAGTTGCATTGGAAAACTATTGTGGTCCGAAGAAAGCGCTGGAAGGCCCCCGCTTGCGGCATCTGCCATGGATTACGCAGGCGCGTTTCGGTCGGTGGGACGAGGTGCTGAAAGTTCCGCAACCGCCGGCGACGAATGACTTTCTGATCGATCGCGCCATGTGGCACTTCGCTCGTGGCCTTGCCTTGGTGGCCAAGAAACAAAGTTCAACCGCTGCCACCGAACTCGCTGAGATGTCCAGGCTGGTCAATAGCGAGGACGCCCGGAAGCTCGATAGTCCGCAGTTTCCAGCGACCGCGATGCTGCGTATCGCGGAAGCCTGGCTCGCTGGCAAAGTGGCCGAGGGGCAGGGCGACTTGAAGTCCGCCATCGCTCATCTCGAACGCGCGGTGAAAGGCGAGGATGAAATGCCCTACATGGAGCCGGCCTACTGGCCGATTCCGGTGCGGCCGACGCTGGGCGCTGCGTTACTCAAGGCCGGTCGTGCGAGCGAGGCCGAAGCAATTTTCCGCCAGGATGTGAAGCTGTGGCCGCGCAACGGCTGGGGCTTGCTGGGTCTGGAAGCGAGCTTGCGCGCACAGGGCAAAACGGATTCGGCCAGCCTCGTGCAACAGGAATTCAATGAAGCGTGGAAGCGCGCCGATACAAAACTGAATCTCGACTGGTTTTGAAGCGAAGGGGCAATTAGAAAGGGCGCATGTTTCTCGGCCATCATGCAGTGGCTTTGGCTGCCAAGCGCGTCGCGCCTCAGACTTCCCTTGGCGTGTTGATGGGCGCGGCGTTGCTGCTGGACTTGGTGTGGCCGGTGCTCGTGCTGGCGGGAGTGGAGAGCTTTCGCGTCGAGCCCGGCAACACCGCGTTCACTTCGCTCGCCTTCGACTCGTATCCCTTCTCCCACAGCTTGCTGACCTCGCTCGGCATCGCGGCGGTACTGGCAACGGTGTACTGGAGTGTGACCCGATATCAGCCCGGCGCCTGGATGGTTGGCATCGCCGTGTTCAGTCATTGGGTGTTGGATTTTATTTCGCATGGGCCGGATCTACCCCTAGCGCCCGGCTTGGAAACCCGTGTCGGGCTCGGCTTGTGGAACTCAGTGCTGGCGACGCTGGTCGTGGAGTTGGCTTTGTTCGGAGCCGCCGTATGGATCTACCTCCGCACCACCAGTCCGCGGGAAAACTCTGGACGCGTTGCCCCATGGATTTTCATCGGCTTTCTGCTCACGACTTATTTCGCGAACGTATTCGGTCCACCGCCGCCCAGCGCGCACGCGGTGAGCTGGGTTGCTTTGGCGGTGTGGCTTCTGCCCTTGTGGGCGGCTTGGGTGGATCGCCGTCGGAAAGTGCCAGCACCGAGACCATAGTGCGAATCGGCGCAACTTCGGCTAAGCCGGCGGCATCAAGGCGCGCAGATCCTGGACGAATCCATCCACGTCCTCCGCCGTCGTGTCCCAACTGCACATGAGCCGTGATTCGTCTGCGGTGATGACGCCGGTATAAAACTTCCAGCCGCGCTCGTGCATTTTCTTTTCGACCGCGGGCGGCATTTTGGCGAACACGGCGTTGGATTCCACCGGGTAGCTGATTTGCACGCCCGAAATGCTCCGCAAACCAGCCTCCAACCGTTTCGCCATCGCGTTGGAATGTTGCGCGTGCTTGAGCCAGGCACCGTCTTTTAGCATTCCAACCCAGGGCGCGGAAAGGAAACGCATCTTGGATGCGAGCTGCCCGCCTTGCTTGCAGCGGTAATCGAAATCGCGCGCGAGGTCTTTGTCGAAAAACACCACCGCTTCGCCGACCGCGATGCCGTTCTTCGTCATGCCGAAACACAACACATCCACGCCCGCTTTCCAGGTCAGGTCTTTGGGAGCAACGCCAAGCGAAGCCACCGCGTTGGAGAAGCGCGCGCCGTCCATCTGCACGCGCAGGCCGAAACGGCGCGCTTCGCCGACCAACTCGCGCAACTCGGCCAGCGAATAGACCGTCCCGAGTTCCGTGGCTTGCGTCACGGAGAGCACACGCGGCTTCGGGTAATGAATGTCCGTGCGCTTGTGCACCGCGCGGTCGATCTCCGCCGGGTTGATCTTGCCGTTGGCTCCGCTCAAGAGCAGAACCTTGCTGCCGTTCGCGAAAAACTCCGGCGCACCGCATTCCGCCGTTTCGATGTGAGCCAGCTCGTTGCAAAGGACGCTGTTGTAGGACTGACAAAGCGATGCCAAGGCGAGCGAGTTGGCGGAGGTGCCGTTGAAAACGAAATAAACCTCGCAGTCTTTCTCAAACACCTCGCGCAACAAATCCGCGGCGCGTTGTGTCCAAGTGTCATTGCCATAGCCGACTTCGTGATCGGCATTCGCCTCTGCCAACGCCGCCCAAGCTTCGGGGCAGATGCCGGCGTAATTATCACTGGCGAAATGGCGGCGCGGTTTGGTCGCAGAACTCATGCGCGGAATCTAGCGAAACCAATCCGGCAGGGAAGTTGAATGTGCTGGACGGCGCACGGCCACGCGCGCGCGGAAGTGTTCAAAGATATTTACCCGACGCGGCGCGGCGGGCATTGCTTTTTTGGCCGGTGCGGAAAAATTCTCAATTCACGTTCTCCCCAGCCCGCTCCTTAGAATTACCGCCATGAAACTGATGGTTTCAACCGGCGCGAGGTATCTCTTCGGACTTGTGTGGCGGACGCGTCGTGTTTCACTGGACTGGTTGCGGTCAACCCACGCCGTTCATCGAGAGGACTGAGCTATGGAAGGTATTGTAGTTTTGCTCGTGCTGATGATTCTCGCCCTGCCACTCGGCGTTGGCATCTGGCTCATTGTGCGTGCGGTCTCCGCCCGCCAGCGTCTGGATGAACTTTCCCGGCGCGTCGGTGAACTGGAACTCGAATTGCACCGACGCCAGCCGGAAGCCAGCGCCGCACCTGCGGAGGTTCCCCCGGAAAAGGTCGCGCCCGCACCTGCGCCGCCCTTGCCACAATTCACCCCTGCACCCGTTCAACCGGTTGCGCCGCCGCCCATCCCTGTGCCCAAAGCGTCGATCCTCTCCACGTTGCCGAAACTGGAGCCCATCGCAACGGTCGCTCCGGTTGCTGCGCCGCCGCCCCGGGTCGAGCCAGCGCCAGGAGCAAAGCAGACTTCGATCAACTGGGAACAATTCCTGGGCGTAAAACTCTTCGCTTGGATTGGTGGCTTGCTCGGTTTTCTCGGCGTCGCGTATTTCGTCAAGTACTCCTTCGACAACAATCTCATCCCGCCGGAGCTGCGCGTGACCATTGGCTACGTGATCGGTCTTGCATTGGTGGTGGGCGGTGTCGTGTTGCATCGGCGCAAGCAGTACGTCATCGGCGCGCAGGCGTTGTGCGCAACCGGCGTGTTGATTCTCTACGCGATTACTTTCGCCGCGCGCGCCTATTACCACTTCCTTTCGTGGCCCAACACTTGGTACGACGCGCTGCCGGCGTTCGCCATCATGGTGCTCGTCACGGCAACGGGCTTTCTGCTCGCGGTCCGACTCAACGCGCTCGTCGTCGCTATTCTCGGAATGCTCGGCGGCTTCCTCACGCCAATTCTGCTTTCGACCGGCGTGGACAATCCGCTCGGTTTGTTCGGCTACATTGCGTTGCTCGATCTTGGGCTGTTGTTCGTCGCGCATCATCGCCGTTGGCATTTTCTGACGGCGCTCGCGGCCGTCGGCACGGCATTGATGCAAATCGGCTGGGCGGGCGAATTCTTCGAGTCGCAGAAATATTTTGCCGGCGACAAAATCTTCATCACCCTCGGCGTGCTCGCAGGCTTCAACGCGCTCTATCTCGGCGCAACTTGGCGGGCGAAGAAAAAATCCTCCTTCAACTGGTGGCTCTCCGGCAGCACGCTCGGCCTCGCTGCCGTGGCGCTCGCGTTCACCGCGTTCTTCCTTTCTTATCCGACGCTGGCGGAGCGGCCGTGGCTGATTTTCAGCTTCCTCATGCTGATTGATCTCGGCATTGCCGCCGTCGTGCTCTTGGAAAACCGGCTCGCCCCCGCGCAATCGCTCGCCGGCCTGGCCGTGTTCGGCATCCTCGCGGGCTGGACAAGCCATTCGATGACCAACGAACTTCTCAACTCCGCGCTCGCGTTCTACTTCATTTTCGCCATCGTCCATGCCGTCTTTCCAGTCTGGCTGCAACGAATGCGCGGTGTGAAGACCTCGCTCTGGGGCGCTCAGCTCTTCCCGCCCCTCGCACTCGTACTCGTGCTGATTCCCATTTTCAAACTCGCGAATCTCTCGTTCGCCGTGTGGCCTTTTGTCCTGCTGGTGGACTTGTTGGCCATCGCGCTCGCGGCGCTTACGGCATCGCTGCTGCCGGTGCTGGGCGTTTTGTTGCTCACCCTTGCGGCGACAGGCTCATTGATCTCAAAAATTCCGGCTGATCTCACGGGTCTCCCAGCTTCGTTCTTTCTGCTCGGCGGCTTCGCGGCGTTCTTTGTCGTCGTCAGTGTGTGGCTGGTGCGGAAACTCAAACCCTCCGCCCTTGCCCGCGGCCTAAATCTCAACGACGACTTCTCCGCGCCGGAAAATCTCGCGGCGCTGCTGCCGGCGTTTTCCGCCATCCTGCCGTTCCTCCTGCTCATCATGGCCACGCTGCGATTGCCGCTGGCGAATCCTTCGCCGGTCTTCGGCGTGGCCTTGTTGCTGGTCGTCTTGCTGCTTGGCGTGACCAAACTGTTCCGTCAGAATTTCATGCCGGTCATCGGCTTCGCTTGCATTGCCGCGCTGGAAGCCACCTGGCAGGCCAACCGATTCGATCCCAACAATCCGGCGAACTCGCCCACGCTCGCGTTGACCTGGTATTTGATTTTCTACGGCCTCTTCGCGTTGTTTCCGTTTCTGTTTCTCAAACAGTTTCGCGACAAGGTCGCGCCGTGGGCCGCGGCGGCACTCGTGGGCTTGCCGCAATTCCTCCTCGTTTACCGGCTGGTGAAAGTCGCCTGGCCGAACGAAATGATGGGGTTGATCCCCGCCGCGTTCGCAATCCCGCCATTGCTAGCGCTCGTCGTGGTGCTGAAGCAGATTCCGTCCGAGACTAAATCCCGCCTGACGCAACTCGCCATTTTCGGTGGCGTCGGACTGTTCTTCATCACTTTGATTTTCCCGATTCAATTCGAGAAGCAATGGTGGACGATCGCCTGGGCGCTCGAAGGCGCGGCGTTGCTCTGGCTGTTCCATCGCGTGCCGCACGACGGACTACGGCTCACCGGCGTCGCGTTGCTCGTAGCCGCGTTTGTCCGGCTGGCGCTCAACGTGGAAGTGCTTCAGTACGCCGTCCGCAGCACGACGCCCGTCTTTAACTGGTATCTCTACACCTACGGTCTCGTCACCGTCTGCCTGTTCCTCGGCGCGCGCCTGCTCGCCCCGCCGCGAAACCTGGTATTGAAATCCAATGTGCCGCCGATTCTCTACACGCTCGGCACGGTGCTGGCGTTTCTGCTGTTGAACATCGAAATTGCCGACGCTTTCACGCCGGCGGGCCAGTCGGTGCAATTCCGATTCGCCAACGACCTTGCGCCGGACATGATCCTCAAGCGGCACATGGCCTATTCGATCGCCTGGGGTTTGTTTGCGCTCACGCTGCTGGTCGTGGGCATTGTAAAACGCCTCGGCCCGCCGCGCTACGCCGCCATCGCCTTGCTCTGCGTGACCGTGCTGAAACTGTTCTTCTACGATCTCGCGACGTTGAATCAACTTTACCGTATCGGCGCGCTCATCGGCGTGGCCGTGATCGCGACGCTGGCGTCGTTCGCGTATCAACGGTTCTTCGCCGCCAGCAACAAAGAGGAATCTCAGAATGAAACGGCCAAGTAATTTCGGTTTGGTATTTTTGACCGCAGCTGTCGCCGGCTTCGCTCTTGTCTGCGAAGCGGCAAATCTTCCCGCCGACTGGCAACGTGAACAGAAACTGGAAATCCCCGCAGCGGGATTGGTGAAAATCAGCCTCCCGCTCCCAACGCTCGATGCCGCGCGCAGCGCGCTCGAAGACTTGCGGCTCTACGATGACAACGGGAATGAGGTGCCGTATTTGATCGAGCGGCCCGTGCCCGCCGCCAAACTCACCCAGCCCGCGCAGGCCTTCAAAGTCACACTCAGTGCCAATCAAACGGTCATGACTTTCAATACCGGGCTCTCGCAGCCGATTGACGCCGTCACACTGGAGACGCCTGCACCAAGTTTCATCAAGCCCGTCAAAATTGAAGGCTCCAACAACGGCCGCACCTGGCGCACGATTGCCGAAGGCCAGCCGATTTTCCGGCAGGCGAATGGTGCGAGCCAGTTGCGACTGGCGTTGCCGCCGGAAACATGGCGTTCGCTGCGGCTCACTGTGGACGATCAACGTTCGCAGCCCATTCCCTTCACCGGGGCACGCGTTCACGCCGCCGAGGCCGGGCCGACACCGGGCGAATCGTTCCCCGTCACCATTGCCGAGCGCCACGAGAACCCGCGTGAAACGCGGCTCACGTTGAATCTCGGCGCGGCCAATCTTGACCTCGCCAGCCTGCATTTCGAAACCGACGAGCCGCTGTTCCAACGCCAGCTCACCTTCGCCGTGCCGCAGGTGACCGAGGACGCCATCCGCGAAAAGGTCATCGGCCACGACACGATTTACCGCGTCGCGCTCGACAGCCAGGTGAGTGTGGCTTCGTTGACGGCTGAGCTGGAGAGTCGCGTGCACTCGCGCGAGTTGCTCGTGTTGATCCGCAACGATGACAGCCCGCCCATCACGATCAAATCCATTTCGGCGCAACGGCGGCCGGTTTACCTCGTGTTCTTCGCCAAGAGTGCCGGTGTGCATCACGTGTTGACGGGCAACCCGCGCTGCGCGGCGCCGCGTTACGATCTGGCTTCGCTCGGTGGAAACCTCAGGTCCGCGCCCGTTGCCGCGCTCCAGCTCTCGCCGTTGGCGGACAATCCT
>CAYWCK010000277.1:0-7250 GCA_964456685.1 uncultured Bifidobacteriaceae bacterium
AGCGGCTGTTGATATTCCAGATCGAATCGCCGGAAGCGCTGGAAAATGTGGAGAAGATTGCCGCCGTACCCGGCTTCGAAGTCTTGTTGTTCGGCCCCGGCGATTTCAGCCATCTGATTGGCAAGGCCGGCCAGGCGAGCGCGCCAGAAGTGGTCGCGGCGCGCAAACGCGTCGCCGCTGCCGCAAAAAAGCACGGCAAATACATGATGGCGCCGGGCTTCATGGCGCCGCGCGCAGAGCTCGAAGCGGAAGGCTACCGGATTTTCAATCTCGGCGCGGATGTGCTGGGGCTGGGCGACTATCTCAAGGCCAAAGTCGCCGCGTTTAACAACGAGACCAACGGCCTGCACAAGCCGAACGGCGTCTCCAAAACCAAGGGGCCGCGCAAGCAACGCGTTTACCAGTGATCGGCAGGCATGGCTAAACCTCCGCCCGACCCTCAACCAACCTTAACCGAACCCCACGCGTGACACGATTCGGCTGGCTGGATTACACCATTTTCACTGCCTATCTCGCGGCTTCGGTTTTGATCGGGGTCCTGTTCGTCAAGGAACAGAAAAGCGTGAAGGATTACTTCCTCGCTGGCCGCAACATGGGCTACATCACAGTGGCTATCTCCGTGCTGGCGGCACTCTTCTCCGGCATCAGCTTTCTCGGCGCCCCGGCGGAAGTTTATGCGCACGGCATGGCTTTCATTCTCTTTGGCGCCAGCTTCTTCATCGCTACGCCCGTCACCAACTGGCTATTTATCCCTGTATTCCAACGCGCGCGCACCTACACCGCCTACCAGTACCTGGAGGAGCGTTTCTCCGTGCAGGTCCGGATGCTCTCCTCGGCCTTGTTCATCCTCCGCGTGCTGCTCTGGTTGGCGTTGGCCACCTACGCTCCCGCTTTGGCATTGGAACAGGTCACCGGCATGCCGCTTTGGTTTACGATCCTTTGCACGGGCGTATTGACCACCATTTACACCGCGCTGGGCGGCATGAAGGCAGTAATCTGGACGGATGTAATGCAGTTCATCGTGCTGATTGTTGGTCAGTTCATCATTTTGCTGGTCGCCATTGGCCACGTGCCGGGAGGCGTAAGTGGCGTCTATAAAATCGGCCAGGCGGCGCACAAGTTTGATCTCAGCCTGAGCTTGGATCCGAAGGTACGCGTCACGCTCTGGAGCTTGCTGCTGGGCGGCGCGGCCATCAACCTGGTGCAGATGGCGACCGATCAGGTGTCGGTGCAACGCTATTTGACCGCCCCTAACGTCAAGGAGGCCAAACGTGCCCTGTGGCTCAAGCTCTGGCTGCTCGTGCCGGTGTTTGTGATCTTTTACGCGACAGGCATTGTGCTTTGGGCCTTTTACCAGACCAAAGGCGACCCTCTCGCCGCCGGACTGATCACCAAGCCGGATCAAATTCTTCCGTACTTTGTCATCAACGAACTTCCCGCCGGTCTGCCCGGCTTGTTGATCGCCGCCATTTACGCCGCCAGCATGTCCACGACCTCGGCGGGCATCAATGCGCTCACTACCGCTACACTCGTTGACTTTCATCAACGCTGGTGGCGCAAGTCCACGGACGCGGAGGGAGTGAAGCTGAATCTCGCACGCTGGCTCACCTTCGGTTACGGTGTGCTCGTGGTGGTGCTGGCCTTTGTCGTCGAGCGCCTCGGATCACTTCTGGAAGCCAGCAACAAAGCCATTGGGATGGTCGGCGGCCCATTGCTAGGACTTTTTTTGCTCGGCATTCTGGTCAGACGCGCGAACACCTACGGCGCGCTGATTGGCTGGGTATCGGGCGTGGCCGCCTTGGTGCCGGTCTGTTTTTTTGGCGACACCTTCCCCGCGTTGAAGACCTCCTTCCTCTGGTACGGCGTGATCGGTGGCGGCGTCACGATGGCCATTGGCTGGCTGGCGAGCCTCTTCTTTGCCCCGCCTCCCGCGTCGGCACTGAAATTGCAGGATTCGGCTCCTGAATAACCCCAGCACGCCGCGCCGCATTTCTCCAAGTCACGTGACAGCGCGGCGCACGCGGTCGCCAAACTTTTGCATCTACAGAAGCCACAGGGAGAAGTCTACTATTCCCCAAAATCTCGAACTCGATGATCAGCGGCAACCGGCGCGGTCTGCACAAAAGAAAGCGCCGGGTTCTTGCGAAACCCGGCGCGCTGTCAATTGCACTGCGTCCCGCTCAGGGGATGGCGATCATGAAGAACTGCTGCGGCTGATCCAAAATGGCGGTCTGTTGGAAGCTGAAGTTGCCGCTGCCATCAAACACGTTCGTGGACACCGTCGTCCAGCTGCCGATGGGCGCCGCAACATCGGGCGAAGTAAGCACGTAGTAACTGCCACCAGAGACGCCACCCGAGCCGCTCATGGTCAGCGTGTCCCCGGCCACCACTTTGGAGGTGAATTGCGGCGGAATCACGGTACCCGTGATGTTAAGCGTGCCATCGGCGTTGAGGTTGTTGTTCCAGGTCAAACCGGGCAACAAGGGCGGAAGATTCACATTCGCGAAGCCAGGATTGATGGTCACTGCGTCAAAGAGGTTGAAGCTGTCGCCCGAGCGCAGCGAGGTGATGCCGATGTTCGTGACGATCAAATCGCCGCCATAATTAAGCGTGGTGACACCCGTCAGGAGGTCGCTGGCGGCTGAACCACTATCGCGGCTCACTTCCATGACGCTCGTGCCGGAGAGCGACACGGTGTTATTGACGGTCAGCGTACCAACCGAAGCTCCCGGTGCGAGGAAACCGCCGGCTTCGACGGTAACGGGTGCACCGATCGTGCCCGTGCCGCCAATCGTGGCGCCGGATTTCACAGTGACGGTAGTGGTCGCCGGGAGCGAGCCCGGACTGTTGATGCGGAGTGTTCCCGCCGTGACCGTGACCGGACCGGTGAGCGTGCTGGCACCGGTGAGCGAGACAATTCCGGGACCGGCGTTAGTCACCGAACCCGGACCTTCGATTTTGCCGGCGTAGGTCAGATTGCCACTACGATTGAAGACCAACACCGCATTGTTCATGATCTGGGTGCTGGTCAAACTGCCCGCGCTGCCCCCCGCACCGATCTCGAGGATCCCGGAATTGTTCGTGGTAGAACCACGATAGTCATTCGAGCCCGCTAAGGTCAGCTTGCCTGCGCCGGTCTTGACGACATGCATCACGGCCGAAGCGTGCGTGGTGCGGATTCTGCCATCGAAAGTGCTGGTCGCATCGGCATTGCCGATGGTCAAAATGCTGACCGTCGAACCGCCCGGGTTGGAACGGTCCACCGTACCGGCACCAGACAATCCGTTCAGGCTCATCGCGCTGCGATCAAGAATGTCAAACGTGGCGCCGGAAACTACCGTCAGGTTCCCTTTGCCCGGACCACTCGGCAGGAGGTTGTTCACGCCGGCGGTCAAAGTTCCCTGGTTGATGATCGTGTCTCCGCTATACGTTGCCGCGCCGACGCCGCCGCCACCAAAAGTCCAGTTTTGCGTGCCGTCCTTGACCAAGGAGAGTGGCGCCGCCCCGCCGTCAGTGATAGTGCCGGCATATTGGGCCGCCGCATTAGGGCTGACCGTCAATGTCACCGGGGTGGACGCATGATTATTGCGAATCACCGTGGCGGTGCCGCCCACAACGACACCCATGATCAAGCTGCGGATGGTGGTGCTATGACCGTTCAAAGTGAGCGTCTTGCTGTTGGCGTCGGTCGGAAACACGAGGGACAACCCCAACGCCCCATTCAGTGCGTTGTCATTACCAATGACGATTTCGCCAAGATTGAGCGTGGAACTGGCGGTCCAGGTGTTGTTGCCGTTCAACTCAAGAGTTCCCGTGCCATTCTTCACGAAGCCGAAGCCGGCACCGGCAATATCGCCGCCTACGGTCAACTTCGAGGCGCCGCCCACAGTAAACGAGCAGCCGGTGGTCATCGTCACCGCACCAGCGCCAAGATTGAGGTCGCTGGAGCCGATGAAATTCAGCGTGCTGCCCCACGATTGCGGGTGATTCGGCAGCGTCAAAGCGCCACCGCTCGTGTTGTCAATCGTGCCTCCCCGCACGGTGAAGGTGCCGGTCACGTCGCCCAACGCACTGGCATTCTTGATGTTCAGCGCACCCGCGTAGTGAGCCACGCCACCGGTGTGAGTGTTGGCCACATCCAAGGTTAAGGAACCGCTGCCCAGTTTGGTGATGCTGGCTGAGCCGCCGATCGTGCCGCTGCCAGAGACGGTGTAATTGTTGGTCGAACTTACTACCACGCTCTGCGGCAGGACGGTTGTGTTAAGCGTCAGAGTCGGATTGCCCGTGGAGAAGGTGTCTGTCAGCAATGCCACATTGCCGTTCGTAAAGACCGAGGTGCCGCCACTATTCCAACCAACCACGTTGTCCGCCCATGTGCCGTCACCAGAGCCCCATTCGACACCCGGCGCTCCACCCGTGATGTTAAGAAACAACTCGTTCCCCACGATGTTGAGCTGCGGGGTGCCACCACCAGCGATGCCCAAACCAGTAATCGTCAAAGTGCCCACTGTGCCGACCACTGAGCCGCTTCCTGACTTGGAAATCAGTTTATAGCTGCCATCCAACAAAGGCGCGGCGCCGGTAATATCAACCGTCACGTTGTTGCCATTCAAAGTCAGCGTCCCGCTGGACACATTCAGTGATGGCGTGCCCTTGGTGTAGGTCAACGCTACTGGGGCATTGGCGTCGAGCGTGGTGTCACCTTGGATATTGCCCGTAGAACTGCCACCGCCGAGGGTTTGGGACGCGCCAATGGAAAATGGCAGGGTGGTAATGCCAGTAACGTCAAGCGTGCCACCGCCACTCAGGCTAATCCGGCTGGAACTGGCAATCGAACCATCGCCGTTCAGCTTCAGCACGCCACCATTAACCGCAGTCGGTCCGGTATAGGTATTGATGTTGGTCAGAATTTGCGTGCCCGCACCGGTTTTGGTCAAACCCACGGTGCGCGTGGCACCATCCGCAATCACTCCACCATACTCACCATTCGCATCGCCCGCACCGACGGTCAGAATGCTCGTTCCGGCGCCGCCGCTGGCATTCACGAGTGCCACTGATGAGGTGCTGTTCAGGCCGTTGATGATCGGACTGACCGAGCCGAGGTCCAGATTGGGATTCCCGCTAACAACCTGCAGGTTCACATTGCCGCGACCAGGCCCGCTGGGAATGGCATTCACGTGACCGGCACGGAGAGTCCCGCGGTTGATGTCAGTGTCACCGGTCCAACTGTTGGAGACACCCAGCACGATGGCGTTGGCTTGCTCCTTCCGCAGCCCGTTGTTACCCGTCAACTCCAAGTTGAAGACGGTCAAGGTCGCGCCTCCAGATACCCGAATCTGCGGCTTCAAAGAAGTGGTGGATAAGATCAAAGGCCCACCGGTAAAGGTTCGGTTCTGACTCCCGGTCGGATCGGTAATAATCAGATTACCGATCGTGCGGTTCGCATCCACGGTAACGGTACGATCAGCGGTAATGTTGTTGATGAAATAGGCGGTGAAGTCTGTGCCATCAGCAATCTGACTGTTGGTCCAATTCCCCGCCGTGTTCCACGTGCTATTCCCGCCAACATTCCAAGACCCATCCAGCGCTGCGGCCGGACGCTGCCCCGAAAGCAAACATGCCACCACTGATGGCAAAATCGTAAGCCAGCGCATCCCGTGGCGCCCGAAGCGCCGGCCGTGCTCTGTTGGCGGTGATGAATGCGAGTGCGGACACGCGGAGGTTCGAATCTTCCTGTTCATGGTTTGGTTTGTGTTTGGGTGATACCTGGCAACGACTGAGGTCGGGCGATCATTACTTCGCCCCGTTCAACGGCAGAACGGCTCTGACAACAAGCTCATCAAGATTTCCGGGTTGATGCTTCATTCTCGCGTCGCCCTTCCACTTGTCAAGCGACACCACGCATGGACAGGGCGCGACGACGACAACTGCACTGGTGAACACGCTACGACCGAACATTGATCGGCGTTGGGTGATTCACTGTTTGAACAGTTGCTTCTCGCCCTCT
Source organism: uncultured Bifidobacteriaceae bacterium (assembly GCA_964456685.1). GTDB lineage: Bacteria > Verrucomicrobiota > Verrucomicrobiia > Limisphaerales > JADLHS01 > CAYWCK01. The sequence goes on from CAYWCK010000277.1 coordinate 6,008, forward strand.
CACCCTCAAGGGGACAATGCTTGTCTAAGTCATAGCTAGGTCGTTTCCGCGGTAAAAAGTTGCCCGCCGCGGACCTCATTCTAAAGTTGCTGGGCCACATGAAAGTCGAAGCTCAAAATCCAAATCCCCAAAGCCTGCCGCCAACTCCAGCCAAGCCACGCGGCGCGGGTATCAGCCGGGTGGGGCGAGCGTCCTCGCAAGCAGCTTGGCTTTCGTCATTCGTCATTCGCCATTCGTCATTGTGCAGAGCTGCGGCAACTGGAGTAGCGCTTCTGTTGTGCGCCTCCCCTGCCCTTGCCGCCGAATCCGCCGCGCCCAAGCTCAACGTCCTCTTCATCGCCGCCGACGACCTTAACGCCGATCTCGGTTGCTATGGCCATCCGCTCGTGAAGTCGCCGAACATTGATCGCCTGGCCGCGCGTGGCGTGCGCTTCGACCGCGCCTATTGCCAGTATCCGCTCTGCAATCCCTCGCGCTCCTCGCTCATGACTGGTCGCCGGCCCGACGTCACCAAGATCATCAACAACGGCCCGCACTTCCGCGAGGTCCTCCCCAACGTCGTCACGCTCCCGCAGATGTTCCGGCAAAACAGCTACTTCGTCGCGCGCGTCGGCAAGATGTTTCACTACGGCGTCCCGTTCGACATCGGCACCGATGGCAAAGACGACGCGCCGTCCTGGGAAAAGGTCGTCAACCCCCGCGGGCGCGACCGCGACGACGAAGATTCCCTCACCAACTTCACGCCCGGCCGCAGCCTGGGCAGTTGCATGTGCTACCAACAAGCCGAAGGCGCGTCCGAAGACCAGACCGACGGCAAGGTCGCCGAGGAAGCCATCAAACTCCTCGAAGCCAATCGCGACCGGCAATTCTTCCTCGGCGTCGGCTTCTTCCGTCCGCACTCACCGCACGTCGCGCCGAAAAAGTTCTTTGACCTCTACCCGCTCGACAAAATCACGCTGCCGCCGTGTCCCACCAATGACCTCGCCACTAAACCCAAAGCCGCGCTCTGGGTGGACCCGCCGAACTTCGGCGTGAGCGAGCAACACCAGCGCGAAGTCATCCAGGGCTACTACGCCAGCGTCAGCTTCATGGACGAACAACTCGGCAAAGTCCTCGACGCGCTCGACCGCCTCAAACTCGCCGACAAAACCATCATCGTCTTCTGGAGCGACCACGGCTACCTGCTCGGCCAGCACGGGCAATGGATGAAATGGCTGCTCTACGAAGAATCCGCCCGCGTGCC
>CAYWCK010000278.1:0-5253 GCA_964456685.1 uncultured Bifidobacteriaceae bacterium
AGCGAGGGAATCACGGGGCTCGGGCAAAAGCTCGGCTGGAGCAAACCACCCGAACACCCCACCCCAACGCTGCCATGGAATCCGCACGCTCAATTCGGTGACGGCTCGGGCGCGGCGTGGTTCTACATCGCGGCACGAATCCTCGGCTCTTCCCTCGTGGTCCCGTTTCTGGAGGAAGTTTTCTTCCGCTCGTTTCTTTACCGGTACATTGCGAAACCGGATTTTGAATCCGTGTCGCTGGGCACTTTTCTACCGGTGCCATTTATTCTGACCGCGGTGATCTTCGCCTCCGAACACGGCCAGTACTGGCTCTCTGGGTTGCTGTGCGGGTTCATTTATCACTGGCTCGTGCTGCGGAAGCAACGGCTGGGCGACGCGATCGTTGCGCACGGCATCACGAACTTTCTCCTCGGCGTCTGGGTGGTGTGGAAGGGCGCCTGGCAATTCTGGTGATGCGCGATGCAATCCAGCCTTCCTCCGTGTGTCTTGTTTGAAGACGAGCATTTGCTCGTCGTCAACAAACCCGCCGGCTGGAACACACACGCGCCGTCGCCCTACGCCGGAGAGGGCATTTACGACTGGCTCAAACACCGCGAGCCCCGCTGGGCTTCACTCGCCATCATCCACCGGCTCGACAAGGAAACCAGCGGCGTACTGGTCTTCGGAAAAACACCGCTCGCCAATCGCTCGCTCACGGAACAGTTCGCCGGCCGCGGCGTGCGGAAAAAATATCTGCTCGTCACCGACCGCACGCCAAAACATCCGACGTTCACCGCCAAATCCAAAATCGCGCGTGCTGGTGAGCGCTACGTCAGCAGCGACCATGGTGAGCCGGCCGAAACACGCTTCCGGGTTGTGACCGGCAGCGCGCCCCAAACAGTGCTCGAGGCCGAGCCGCTGACCGGTCGCACTCACCAGATCCGCGTGCATGCGGCTGCGCATGGGTTTCCCATTTTAGGCGACCGGCTCTACGGTGGTTCGCCCTTCCCGCGCGTCTGCCTGCACGCCGCGGAACTCACCTGCCAGCACCCGGCGACGCATGCGGACGTGACCTTTTCCGTGCCCGCAAACTTCACGGCGGACGTGCGGCAATCGCTGCGTACAGCGCTCGTTGAACCGACCGGGACGGATACCTATCGCCTCATCCACGGCGCGAGCGATGGCTGGCCGGGCTGGTATGTCGATCGTTTCGGCACCAACCTGCTCGCGCAATCCGAGCGGGAACTTGCGCCAGAACTGCAAAAGCAAATTGCCCAACTTGCTGCCGGCCTTTCGCCCGATGGCAGCACGGTTTACCACAAGCTGTTGTCGCGACACGTGCGCGGCACCAGCACGCGCGAAAGTTCTCCCCAGTTGGTGCAGGGCAAGCCGGCCGCGGAGCGCTTCGTCGTGCGGGAAAATGGAGTCCAGTTTGCGTTGAGCTTTACCGAGGGCTACTCGGTCGGGCTGTTTCTCGACCAGCGCGACAATCGACGTCGCTTCTTGACCGGCCAGGTGGCGGCGAACTTTCCGCTCTGTGATGCCAAGATGTCGGGATCGAAACCCGAGATCCTGAACTGCTTTGCGTACACGTGCGGCTTCTCGGTTTGCGCGGCGCGTGGTGGCGCGCGGGCGACGAGTCTGGATTTGTCGAAAAAGTATCTGGAGTGGGGGCGACACAACTTCGCGCTCAACGGACTCGATCCGAAGCAGCACGACTTCATCTACGGCGACACTTTTGACTGGCTCAAGCGGCTGGGGAAAAAGCAGCGGCAGTTCGATGCGATCGTGCTCGATCCGCCCACATTTTCTCAATCTCGGGAGAGCGGCGTTTTCCGGGCCGGGAAAGATTATGGCAAACTTGTTTCCACCGCGTTGCCGCTGTTAAAACCGGAAGGTGTATTGCTGGCCTCTACGAACGCGGCGGAGTTGAAGCCGGAGGATTTTCTCGCGCAGATTCATCAGGCGATCAATAAATCCGGTCGCGCAGTTTCCCAACAGCATTACGTGCCGCAGCCGCCGGACTTTCCAATCAGTCGCGAGGAGCCGGCGTATTTGAAGACGGTGTGGTTGCGCGTGGCTTAGTGGGAACTTTGGCAGGACATCGGCTCAGCCAGCCTGGATTACCTTCAGCATTTCCCGGTCGAGCTTGTGCCCGCGAAAATCCTCGTACTGCACGTCGGCACGACCGCTGTCGAGCACGCCAAACGAGCCGTGCAAATTCCACAGTGACCAGCCCCAGCCCGCCTCTTTCCAAAGCGAGAGCTGGTCGCGCATCCACGCCAAGGCAACGTCGTGCGGGGTCTGGTTGTACGCACCCCATTCGCCAACATGAATGCCCACGCCCTTGCGCTCCAATTCCTGCCAGGGCGCAATGCGATCCCGCTGGAGAAAACTTTTGTCGGTGATCCGCTCGCCGCGCTTGAGGGGCCAGGTCGGCATCGGCCACTTGTCGGCGCCATTGACCCAGTTCGCTTTGTAGTGGCTGACCTCCATGGGATCATAACCGCGCGTGCTCTGTGCGACTCCGAGTTTCACCAACCCGTGCACCGGGTCGCGCCCCCAACGCAAACCGTCGGCGATGATCAGTCGCTGCGGATCCTCGGCGCGGATGGCTTGCACCAAGCGCGTGACTACGCGCACGTACGTCTCCTCGTTGATGTTCGCCGGCTCGTTCAGCAAGTCGAAGCTCACGTGCTGATTCGACACTCCTTTGAACCGCCGCGCGAAATGTGCCCAGTGAAAAGCGCACGCATCGAGCGCCTTTTCGTCCGTCCACAAATCGAGCGGCTCCTTCGGCGGATTCACGCAATAGCCCGGGGCGCGATGCAGGTTAAAATTCACATGCACACCGTGTTTGCGCCCGAAAGTCACTGCATCGTCGAGATGCCGCAGCTCGGCCTCGCGGAACTTGAGCGGCTCTTCCGCCGTGGCCCAGCAGAGGTACGACATTGGCAAACGCGCAAAATCGAATCCCCACTCCTCGAGCAGGGCAAAGTCGCTTTCGGGAAAGGGCGGATTCCCTTCGTCTCGGGCGTGAAACTTCTGCGTCAGGTTGAACCCGCGCCAGCGCGGCAACCGGGCCGGCGTTGGCACGGCTTGCTTGGCTTCGGCGAAAGCAGCGATGGGCGACAACGCCACAGCGACCGAGGCCGCGGCCGTCGTGGCAATGAAGGTGCGGCGACTGAAATCAGGGTTCATGCTGATCGCGATCCATGGATCGCGTGATGAGGCTGGCACCAGTGGCATGTCGGGCCCGACTGCGGAAGATGAAGAACAACCCCACCGAGAGGAGCGCCAAGGCGATACCGATGCCCAGCAATCCCAGTCGCATGAAGCCGGGCTCGGGTTTGACCGCCAGCACCACCGGCTCAGGCGGATTCGTTGGTGGCACTTCCGCGTTCGCCACATTTGCCGCAGGCAGATTAGTTGCCGCCGCGGACGGAAGCTTCGCGGCCGGAGGGTTGGGTTGCGAAGGTGAAGGTGCGGCCGGTTGTGTCTCCACCGCAACAGCTGGAACTGAAGGCGCGCGGGAATTGGACGGCGCCACCGCTGCGTTCGTCGCTGGCGACGTGACCGGACTTGGAGCCGGTTCTGGCACGACCGGCGCAGGTGCGGTCGGCGCAGTCGATTTTGCTTCGCCCGGCGCGGGTTGAGCCGGCGGCGGATTGGTGGGCGTGGCCGGCTCGGTGGCAATGACGTTGGTAACCACGACTCCCGTTGCAGGTGCCACCAAAGGAGCGTTGGTCTGCGCTGGTGGCTCATTGGTGGCCGGCGGCTTCTTGCCGGAAAGGATCAATGGCGGGGCTAGCGGGCGCGGGGCGGGCTTGGGTGCCGGCGCAACCGGCTTGGGCGCTTCGACCACCTTGGGTTCCGGCGGGAACTCGGGAAACTCCACCGGCCAAGGCGCAAGATTCACGATGGCACTACGGTATTGCCCGCGCATCGAGCGCAGCACGGTGATGAACGGCATGCGGGCTTTCTCCTGTTCCTTGCCCTTTTGCGCAAACACACCTTCAATCTGCCGGTCGAACGGCGTGCCGGCAATTCGCTCATTGCCATCACTGACGAGCAGCACGGTGAGCCGATACGAACCTTGGACGACCCGGTTCAACGCCGGCACCACCGCCTCAAAGTTGGAGGTCTTGCTTTGGTACTTCTGGTTCTTGAGGAACGCGACGACATTGCTGGCCACGAAGTCGCTGCTCTCAGGAGACCAGACCTGGAGCGGGAACTGGCCCGTGTGAAGTTGTTCGTCGAAGGTCCAAACAGCGATGGTGTCGCCGCCATCCAACTGGGCCGCCATGCTGGAACGCAGCAAGTTGTCCACGGCCGTCTGCACCGCGGTGGCGCGGCGTTTCATGGGCGTGGAAGTATCCACGAGGAACAGGTAGCGGCTGGACCGATTGGGCGGCGCATTGGTTTCGGCCCGCGACAAGGAAGTCACAGAAAAACAGGCCAGCAGCAGGAGGCTGCGGCCGAGCAGGCATTGGGCGGCTTTCCAGTTCATCGGCTGCGTTGGTAGCGGTTGCGCTCGGTGCGGTTGTGATGGCGCACATCATCGGCCAGTCCATCCAGCGCCTCTTCCACCATGCTGATGAAAATATCGCAAGACGTTGCCGTGCCGCCCATCGAAATCACCGTGTCCCGTTCGGCATAGTCATCCGTCACGGCCATCACCTGGCCATACGCTTGAAAACGGTAAGCCGCCCGCTCGATCAGGTCGTCGGCGGTCTGACCGGCTTTGGAAAAAAGCACCTCGATGTGATGCGTTTCGTTCTTCGGCACGTTGGGCGGTGAACCGGCGCCATCGAAAAAGATCGTGATCGGAGTGCCACTGGCATCCTGATATTGCGTGAGCACCTGCACCAACGCGTCGCGGGCGGCTGCGGAATGACGTGGCTTGCCACGCGCCAGCTCCGGCCAGTTATGCAACAGGCTGTAGCCGTCAACGAGGATTCGCACGAGCGCCATGAGCGCATCGTATCTCGCCGCGCCGGAAATAGACAACGCAAAGTGCGGCGGTATCGGGAGGTGCAATGATCCGCCGGCATCGTCTCAAGCGAGACGCCCCGATGGCGCTCTTGTTCTGCTCCAAACTTTCTGCCGTTGCAACATCCGTGCTGAAGAGAACCCAAGCGTGGAAGGCGTTGACCTGAATGAGGACGTTGGACCGGTATTGAATTTGCAGAGACCGCGCAATCTGTTAACTTGTTGGAGGAGCGGGAATGATATGAGACGCTGGCCATCCATCTTGGCGCACACGGCGGTTCT
>CAYWCK010000278.1:5353-7238 GCA_964456685.1 uncultured Bifidobacteriaceae bacterium
GGAGCGGGAATGATATGAGACGCTGGCCATCCATCTTGGCGCACACGGCGGTTCTCGGCCTGGTGACGACGCTGCCGGCGTCGCAGGTGAGTTTCATCAACATTGACGGGGCCATCGGTCCGGCGACCGCCGGTTACATTGCCCGTTCCATCAAATTGGCGGCCGCACGCAACGACGAGTGCCTCATCATCCAATTGGACACACCAGGCGGCTTGCTGGAATCCACCAAGCACATCGTTCGCTCCTTCTACGACTCCCCCGTGCCAACGGTGGTGTACGTCGCCCCAGCCGGCGCCATCGCCGGCAGCGCGGGCACATTCATCACCATGGCGGCGGACGTTGCGGCTATGGCCCCGCACACCAGCATCGGCGCGGCGCATCCCGTCGCCATCAGCTCCAGCGGTGAGGTCGAGAAGTCCGATGACACGATGAAAAAGAAGATGGAAAACGCGGCGGCCAGTTTTATCGAGACCATCGCGGAGAAGCGCCACCGCAATGTCGAGTGGGCGCGCAAAGCCGTCGTGGAAAGCGAGGTCATCAAAGCGGACAAGGCACTCGAACTCACCGTCGTTGACCTTGTCGCGAATGATTTGCCTGATTTGCTCAAGCAACTCGATGGGCGGGAAGCGGGCGGAAAAACATTGCGAACCCGGGAGGCCACCGTGGCGGAGATTCCCATGAACACGTGGGAGAAGTTCTCCAATGTCCTGCTGCGGCCGGAAGCCATGTTCATTTTCATGCTCCTGGCCATCTACGGCATCATTGGTGAACTCAACAATCCGGGCGCGGTTTTGCCCGGGGTGGTTGGTGCAATTGCGCTTATTTTGGTGCTCTACATGACAGCCATTTTGCCGGTGAACATTGCGGGCCTCGCCTTCATTGGCCTGGCCATCATCCTGTTGGTCGTGGACATTTATGCGCCGACTCATGGGGTCTTGACGGCGGGCGGCGTGGTGTCGTTTACCTTGGGCGCGCTGATGCTCTTCAACCACGCCGAGCCCGGCTTCCGGCTTTCCTTGAGCTACATCCTTCCCGGCATCTTGCTCACGGCGGGATTTTTCATATTCGTGGCCGGCGCCGGCGTGCGGGCACAATTTCTACCGACCCGCGCCGGGGTGGAAACGATGATCGGCCAGCGCATCAAAGCAATTTCGCGCATTGACGAACGAAGTGGAAAAGTGTTTGTCGAAGGTGAGTATTGGAACGCGGTGAGCGACACGCCGGCGGAAGCCGGCGAACTGGTGGAGATCACCGCGGTGAATGGCCTGACTTTACGGGTCAAACCGGTGCCAGGCTGAAGGGGCGAGGTTCGCCAGAAAGGAAAACATTATGGAAGAGCTGCTCAAATCACTGATTAAATTTGGCCCCTGGATCGTAGCGATCTTTGTCTTGGGCTCGGTTCTGCTTCCCCAAATGGTGCGGATCCTGCGCGAGTACGAGCGCGGGGTCATCTTCCGCCTCGGTAAACTCCACGCCCACGGCGCCAAAGGCCCGGGCATCGTCTTCCTGATTCCGCTCGTGGACCGCATGGTCAAGATGGATTTGCGCGTCGTAACGATCGATGTGGCCAAACAAGAGGTGATGACACGCGACAATGTGCCCGTGACGGTGGATGCAGTGGTTTATTTCCGGGTGGTGGATCCAGTCGCGTCCGTGGTGAAGGTGGAGAATTATTGGAAAGCCACCTCGCTGATCGCCCAAACGACCTTGCGCAGCGTGCTGGGTCAGGCGGAGATGGACGAACTGCTCGCCCACCGCGAGAAGATCAACCAGACGTTGCAAGAGATCATTGATCGCCAGACCGACCCGTGGGGCATCAAGGTGACGGCGGTCGAGGTGAAGGACGTGGCGCTGCCGGATGGCATGAAGCGCGCGATGGCCAAGC
>CAYWCK010000279.1:0-7229 GCA_964456685.1 uncultured Bifidobacteriaceae bacterium
CTTGCGCGCCTGGTTCTCGATCCAATCCACACCGTAGTTCTCGGCCCAATAGACGGAGATTTCCGTTGGGCTCGTGTCGAGCACGCCCCACGCCGGAGTGTTGTTGCCGTGTCCGCTGCCCCAGTTCTTCGCGTCGAGCCCAGGGCGAATGAAGGCCTCCAGAAAATGCCGCTCGAAATGAATACCATCGCGGGAGGCCATGAACACGCCGTCGGACAGCGCATCCACTTTTCGTCCTTCCGCGCCGACAACCTTGCGTTCCGGCACGAAGCGCATCGGCAGACCCAGCAGGATTTCGGGGTTGCGGAAATACGGCGTGATTGCGCAGGTGTAGAACTGTTCCAGCGGTGTGTTGCCGAAATCGAGCCACTCGGCCTCGGTCCAGTTCGCGAAATCCGTCGAGGTTGTGCGGCGCACGCTGCGTTTGCCGTCGCGGCCCTCGCGGAAGTAACAGACGTATTTCTGCCGCGCTGAATCCCAGAAGGCCACGTTCTGCGAATCGAATCCGCCTTTGCGGATCGTTGGCTCTTCGCGCACGCGGCGCCAATGGATGCCGTTCGAGGAAACCAGCGTCACCAGCATCTTCTGGGTTTCGCCTTTGTCGTTGGGGTAACGTCCCAGCGCCATCGCTTTCCATTCCTCGCCGGGCTTCGCGGCGGGATTCAGGTCCTTGAACGGTGAGAAATTATGCGATTCCCAGTACGCCTTCTTCCGGCCGACCCAGATGATGTTGTTCTCCTTCGAGCCGTTGAACGCAAACAACCCGAGCTTCGGGCGAGTCCAATTGATGCCGTCCGCGCTCTCCGCCATGCACGTGGATTCCTGTGTCGTCTCGCCGCCGCCGCGGTAATACATGCGGAACTTTTCCCCGTCCCGGAGCATCGTCACGTAGGCGCTTTCCGCGCCTTCCCACGGCGCATCGAAGTGGAACACCACCTCGCGTCGCTCCGGTTGATGCAAGTGCAAGGCGACGCCAGTCAGGGATTCAATCAGGGCAGTGCCGGTGAACAATTGCACGCCTTCGCCGATAGGAATGGTGGCCGCTGGGGCGCGAAGGTTGAGGCACAGAAAAGGCAGGACAAATAGCAAGCGGTTCATATTGGGCGCTGGGACGGACGAATTTCGCTGGCAGCGTATTCACGCATCGGCTAAAAGCGAGTCAACAATCTCACACAGCCATGCCACTCCTCATCAAGAACGGCGAAATCGTCACGGCCAGCGAACGCTACGTGGCCGACATCCTCTGCGAGAACGAAACCATCACGCGCATCGACCGCGGCATCACGCCGCCGAAAGACGCGGAAGTCATCGACGCGAAGGGCAAGTTCGTCTTCCCCGGCTTCATTGATCCGCACGTGCACATCTATCTGCCGTTCATGGGGACGTTCTCGAAGGACGACTACATCACCGGCAGCGAAGCCGCGCTCGTCGGCGGCACGACCACGCTCATCGAGATGTGCTGTCCGTCGCGCAAAGACGATGCGCTGAAAAGTTTCGAGCTATGGATGAGCCAGGCCGAAGGGAAGTCTGCGTGTGATTTCACGTTCCACATGGGCGTGACGAAGTTCGACGAAACGACCGAGAAGCAGCTTCGCGAAATCGTGAAGCGCGGCATCAGCTCGTTCAAAGTTTTTCTCGCCTACAAAGGCGCGTTCGGCGTGGACGACACGGAGCTTTACCGAACGCTGAAACTCGCGAAAGAACTCGGTGTCATCGTCACCGCGCACTGCGAAAATGAAACCCTCGTCAGCGAACGCTGCAAAGAACTGCTCGCCGAAGGCAAGTTTGGCCCGGGTTTCCACGAGCCGAGCCGCCCCGTTCAGGTCGAGGCCGAAGGCGTGCATCACTTGATGACCTTTGCCGAACTCACCGGCGCGGCGACTTACATCGTTCACTTGAGTTGCAAGGAAGCGTTGGCCGAAGCGATCGCCGCTCGCCAACGCGGTGTGCGCGTTAGCGTCGAGACGCTCATCCAATATCTCACGCTCGATAAAACCTACGCCGAGCTACCGAAGTTTGAGGGCGCGAAATACGTCATGTCGCCGCCGCTCCGCGATAAACGGAATCAGGAAGTCCTTTGGAACGGATTGCGCGACGGCCTCGTGCAAACCGTCGCCACCGACCACGCGCCGTTCGATTTCCGCAAGCAGAAGACCCTGGGCAAAAATGATTTCACCAAAATCCCGAACGGCATCCCGTCGCTCGAAGAGCGCGTGAACCTGCTCTACACCTACGGCGTGAAGACGGGCAAGATCGACTTGCACACGTTCGTGAATGTACTCAGCACGCAGGTCGCGAAGACTTTCGACCTCTTCCCGCGCAAAGGCACTATCCAGCCCGGCGCGGACGCCGACCTCGTGGTCTATGACCCGAACTATCGCGGCAAAATCTCCGTGAAGACGCAGCACATGAACCTCGACTACAGCGCATTCGAAGGCTGGAAACTCGAAGGACGCCCGAGTCATGTCACCGTGCGCGGGAAAGTCGCCGTGCGCGACGGTAAATTCGTCGGCAAACACGGTCACGGGAAATTCCTCGCCCGCAAGCCGAGTCATTTTTAGTCGCGGACGAAGCACTCGCAGACGCGGATGGAGCAGGGGATTCAATATGCGCGGCAAATTTCATCTGGTATTGGCAATCGGAGTATTGCTTACGACTTGCGCCTGTCTGGCAGCGGACGAAACCATGGTGCGAGAGGATTTCGAGCGCAAGCTGGCCGACGGCTGGTTGTGGGTTCGGGAGAATCCCTCTGCCTGGCGCGTGACCGGGCACGGTTTGGAAGTGCGGTCTCTGCCCGGCAATATGTGGGGGCCGCCCAACAACGCCGTTAACGTGCTTGTGCGTCCTTTGCCGAACTTCACCAACTCCACTTTGGAGATCGCCGTCACCATCGAAAACCGCCCCACCGAACAGTACGAGCAGGCTGACCTGGTCTGGTATTACGATGACAGTCACATGGTGAAGCTGGGCCAGGAACTCGTGGACGGGAAGCTGAGCATCGTGATGGGCCGCGAGGAAAAGGACCGCACCCGCACCATCGCCATCATCCCGCTGAACTCGTTCAAGGTGCGACTGCGCCTGACGGCAAGCGGTGGTTTGCTGCGCGGCGAGTTCCGGTTGCCGGAGGACGAAAAGTGGCGCTTGGCTGGCGAATGCGACATGCCCGCGAAGGGCGAGCCGAAGGCCAGCTTGCAAACCTATCAAGGGCCGAAAACGGTGGAGCATTGGGTGAAATTCACCGAATTCCGGGTGGTCAAGCACAGCCGTTGACGCTGTTCCGGCGGCGCGAATCCGACGACATTTGATCCGTGTTTCGTCCCTGTCTGTCGGTGGCTCATTTTCTTCCGAGCATTTTTCCCTGGTTTTCGTCTAAGAAAGCACGGGCTCACGTGTCATTCCCTTGAGACCAGCGATACCGCGGCCGGAAAACCGGGCGGACGCCAGAAGGGTGACGCGAGAGACAATCAGCCAGGCATGGACGTGGCCAAACTACCAGCAGCCGCGCAACCGCCCAAGTGGGAATCGATCGAAGAGCTGTTCGCGGCTCTGGAGTCGCCGCTTTTGGGCTATGCCCTGCGCCTTGTCGGCGAACGCAGCACCGCGGAGGACTTGGTCCAGGATGCGTTCATGAAACTGCACGCCCAATTTGACGAAGTGCGCGAGCCGCAACGCTGGCTTTACCGCACCATTCATAATGCCGCGTTCAATCACCGGCGCGGGACAGGCCGGACCGTGACCCTGACTCCTCCCGAAAGCGACGATGCCGCCGTGGGCGCCGATTTGACCGACACGCAGTTGCTTCCCGACGAGCAAATCATCCGCCTTGAAGGCATCGGCCTCGTGCGGCTCAGCCTGGAAGCGCTCGACGAACGCAGCCGTGAATTGATCCGGCTCAAGTTCAACGAAGATCTCTCCTACCAGCAAATCAGCGAGCGCACCGGCTTGAAGGTTGGCCACGTCGGCTACCTGCTGCATCACGCGCTGAAAGCCATCGCGGACGAACTCGCGAAAAGTGGGGTGATCAAATGAACCGCGACTTCACCCGCTATCAACAGCTGCCAAGTCTGGGCGCGCGACTTCATTCCGTCAGGCCGGCGGAAGTTTTTCCTCTAAGTAGCAGCCGACGTGAGGAGGCTCATTCTGTTTCCGGGAAAGCAAGTCAGAGCCTCCTAACGTCGGCTGCTACGCCGGATGAATACGCGCAAAGTCGGCGAAACCCTGAAGCACTCCGCGTATGAACCCTGACGCACCTAAGACACCGCGCGAAGAAATGGAAGCCTGGCTCACCTCGCTTCTGCTGGGCGAGTTGTCCGAAGGCGAGGCCGCCGCCGTGCGCGAGTTGATCCAGCACGATCCGGAACTCGCGAAGCTGCACAACCGTTTGCGGCAGTCCATCGCGCTGCTGCGCGAAGCCGAGCCGAAGACGTCCGAGCAAATCGCACCATCCGAGCCGCTGCGGCTTTCGGACGAAAGGCGAAAGCGATTGCTCACGGCATTCAAGATTCCGCCGCTTAAACCGGCCGATCGAAAACCGAAACGAAAGCTCCCGTTCAGCGTGGTTGAAATCCTAGCGGTTGCTGCAATCCTCGGCTTGCTCATTGCCGTAATCTTTCCCGCGATAAACCCGCTAGCCGGCGGGGCAAAGAAGCCCAGCCCACTCACCTCGCTTCCGGGCAGACTGGCGTATCTTGAAGAGGGGATTCTTGCTAAAGATGAAACAGGATTGCCTGCGGCCACTCGCTCCGCCGGAAACATTGTAACCACCACCAACTCCGACTCAGTAAACGTCGTCGGCTACTTTAGTGTGGACACAAGCAAGAGGGATAAATCTGCGGTCGCCCCGAACCTGCACACTTTCACCCAAAGCGTGTTAGGCCAGAACGTTGCCGCCACCGAACTCGCACCACTGCCGATTCAGTACCCCGCGCCGGCGTTGAAGGGCACGCCGGAAGATTTGCCGAGCGGCCCGAATATCGAGCCGCTGGGCGAAACGCTCGCCACCCGCGGTGGTGCGGTGCTGAACAGGCCTCGCCGGCAGGCAGCGGTTCGCTCGCCCGAAAACAACACCCGCTCAAGTGCTGGCACTCTCGCCAAGGGCATGCTGATGGCGGCACCACCGGCTCCAGTCGCCAGCCCCGCGCCCACGCCTTCAATTGTCCTGCCCTCCGTCCACGCGGAATCGGCTGGCGAACCGGTGGTCGCCACGGTGGTTGACGTGCCACCTGTATCCTTTGATTTTGCCGTGCCTGTTCAATCAGCGGTGGTCGTGAGCGCGGGCGCTACCGGAGTAAACTGGAATTTCGATTCGTCCGGATCAATCAGCGCACCTTCGTCTCCCGTTTCCACAATCAACGGAGTGGGAGTGCGGGCCGAAAATGAACAGCTGCGGGAACGCTTCGGAGTCGCTTTGAAAAGCGCCTTTAATCAAGCAGAAGGAACGAAGCCTGGTGGTGTTGCCGGAGGTGAATGGTATGCCGGTGACCTCGGGATGGTGACCACCAATCGAATCGGCGGACAAGGCGGCACGCCCCCGCTTTTGACCACCAACTATCTGGCCTACGCAGATACTGGCGGCCGTTTTGCCAAAGATAACTTTGCCTATGGTCTTTTCGCAGCAACCGACGGTGTTGCTTCCGTGCCGGGTGGCAGAGGTGAATCGCGAACCGAAGTTGCACCCGGCGGCGTCCTTGATTCGCCGGCAACTTCGCCGTTACCAGCAGTGAATTTCGCGACCGGTTTGCCCGTGCCGTCGCTGATTGACGCCGATGACATCTCTCCGGGCGGAGGTATTTACTTGGGAGCGGGAGTCGTCACCGCCAAGCCGCCTGCCACCGTTGCGCTTGGAGTGGAGACGGATCGTAACCGGGAGTTGGCGGAGGCCGATGCCAAAAAAGCGCCGACGCTCGGAGATTTACCCTTCGTTCGCCGAGCCTTCCGCGGCACGTCGGTGTCGGTAACCAACAGCGGAATGATTATTACAAACAGACAGACTTTGGAACTCGCCGGCTTCAACGAGCCGAACAGCTTTGTTACTCCTCCACTCGCCGCAAATGGCACCATGCGTGTCCCAATCGAGGCAAAAGCGCCTGTGCCGTATTACCGAGTCAGACCGCCGACTGGCGGCGGTGCAGTGACATTCGCGAGCAAGGGGGTTATTGCCACCAACACTATTGGTAAGACCAAGAAAGAGCGGGCCGGACAGCGTGCAAGCTTGGATACTTTCTATAGTGAAGCTCGTCAAGGTGCCGCGCCTGCTCGGCTGTTGAAGACCGAACCCGATTTGCCCTTGCGGCGACAGCCCTCCACCAACGCCCCGATCCCTCAACCCGAAATCCAGACCAGCGAAAATAATTTCTCCACCTTCTCGCTCAACGTTAGCGACGTGTCGTTCAAGCTCGCGGCGGCGAGTTTGGAGAAGGGCCAGATGCCCGAACCGGCTTCGGTGCGCAGCGAGGAGTTCCTCAACGCGTTCGATTATCGCGACCCCGAACCGCCCGCTGGCGCGGCGATTGGTTTCACTTGGGAAAGGGCGCGGTATCCGTTCGCACACAATCGCGACTTGCTTCGTTTCTCGCTCAAGACCGCAGCGGCCGGGCGCATCAACGGTCGGGCGATGAACATCGTGCTGTTGCTGGACAACTCCGGCTCGATGGAGCGAGCGGATCGGGTGCAGATCATTCGCCAGGCGTTGCGCGTGTTGACGGAGCAATTGCAGCCGCAGGACAAGGTCAGCGTCATCATGTTCGCGCGCACGGCGCGGCTCGTGGCCGACGGAATATCCGGCGACAAGGCCGGTGAAGTCGTCGAGCAGGTTGCCGGCCTCACCCCGCAAGGCGGCACGAATCTCGAAGAGGCGATGAACCTCGCCTACGCCACGGCGCTGAAGCATTACCTCGCTGGCGGCATCAATCGCGTCGTGCTGCTCACCGATGGCGCGGCGAATCTCGGCGACGTTGAGCCCGAGTCGCTGAAGAACAAAGTCGAGACGCATCGCCGGCAAGGCATCGCCCTCGACGCGTTCGGCATCGGCTGGGAAGGTTACAACGACGATTTGCTCGAAGTCCTCTCGCGCAACGGCGATGGCCGCTACGGCTTTATCAATTCGCCCGAAGAAGCGGCCACGGAATTCGCGGGACAACTCGCCGGTGCGCTCAAGGTCGCCGCGTCGGACGTCAAGGTTCAGGTGGAGTTCAATCCGCGCCGCGTGACCAGCTATCGCCAGATTGGTT
>CAYWCK010000280.1:0-7176 GCA_964456685.1 uncultured Bifidobacteriaceae bacterium
TGCCGAACCCTTTGTTCACCCCGTTCGTTTTGACTGCGATATTTTTCATAGTTCAAATTCCGGTTTCTCGTTACGCGTGTAGTTCTAGTTCAGGCCGGGAGAACCGGAAATAGCGCTTCGGTATTACACAGGTCTGCCCAATGAAATCAGGGGGATGCGGCCGCGCGTACCAGAAGTGGAAAAACCGATTCGCCGCAACGACGAAGGGGCTGATTGATCAAGTGGCGATCACGCGGACAATTTGCTCGCCTCGAAGTCCGGCGCTGCTCAAACTCGAAATCTGGGAACTACACCGACATCGGTAAGACCGGCGGCATTGCGTTTTGGACATTCGATTTGCCTGACCACGCTGCCACCGCGCGCTGTTGAACACATTCAAGTAATCGGATCGCGATGCATATGATGAAACCTGCCATGAACCGTCGAACATTCCTGTCGCTCGCCGCAGCGCTACCGGCGGCGGTAGAAAACGTGGCCTTGGCCGCCAGCACAAGCCCGGCGGATTATCTCGAGGAAATTGTTCGCGACGGCATCGTTCCGGGAGCGGCGTTGGTGGCATCGCGACGCGGCAAGATCAAACTACTGAAAGTCGTCGGCACGTATTGTCGCGTGGATCGACGGGACGCGCCGCTCACGCTCGCCACGATGCACCCGCTCTATTCGTTCTCGAAACTCATCACTGGCACGGTGGTGGCAATGGCGGTGACGGACGGGAAGTTGAACTACAGCGATCTGGTGTCGAAACACATTCCCGAGTTTATGGGCAGCGGCAAGGACGTGATTACGATTCGTCATTGCCTCACGCACTCGGCTGGACTGGCGAAAGTGCAGTCAAAATCGGTGCGCGATGCAGCGGGCTGGCAGCAGGCGCTGCAAAATCTTTGTGCCGCTACGGTGGAATGGGAGCCGGGCTCGCGCACGGCGTATCACGGTTGGAGCGGGGCGTTTCTCGCGGCGGAATGCGTGCGGCGCGTCCACGGCGGCAAGCCTTGGGCGGAGCATTGCCGGGAGAAACTTTTCGCGCGCCTTGGAGCTGACTCGCTTTCGTATGGAACGCCCGAGAGCGCTGCCGCAGTGGCGGTCGTTCCACAGCCCGCTGCGGACAAGCCGCTGCCTCAATCCGCCGAAGCAGCATTCGGTTACGCCGGCCAGCCGGGTGCCGGTTGCTTCGGGACGCTCGACGATGCGCTCAAAGTTCTGCACCTTCACCTGCAACAAGGCGTGTGGAGAGGAAAGCGCCTCATCGCGCGCGAGGTCTTCCAGGAAATGCACACGGTGCAGTACGCGCGCGAAATCGAAGCCGCGCAGGCCGCGGGCAAAACGCCCGCACATGAGTCGTGGGGTTTGGCGCCGTTGTTGCGGGGAAAAGGTCCGATGAATGGCGGCCTGAAATGGTTTGGTTTCGCCAATCAAACCGAGCCGACAATTTTTGGTCACGCGGGGATTGATACCCTCATCGGCGTCGGCAACCCGAAAACGCGTGTGGCGTTTTTGTTTTCCACTACGCATTCGCCCCGGACTTCCGAACAGACCAACCTCCTCCGCAACACCATGAGCGACTTGGTGCTGAAGGCGCTGGCTTGATGTGCAACCAAGAACGTCCTTGAATCCGGCATTGAATCAGCGCCCGCGCTGCGCTCTTCGCTGAATGCTACAGCGATAGCTAGCGCCCGCTTTGCATTTCCTGGTTCGCTTGCTGAATCGCATCCAACTGCCAGCTCCGCAAATTTGTTGGGGTGACATTCCAGTCCTTCTTTTGGCCGTCAAAATCGAACACCCAAAGCGCGCTGAGCGGAATCTGGTTCGTTTGAATCGCGTTAAGAATCGCCGCAAAGAGCGCCTTGGCTTCAGGCCCATTATCGCCCGGTGCGCCAAACTCACCTACGAACAAGGGCTTCTCGACGGCCTTGGCCACTGACATCGCTTGGGCAAGCCGGCTCAAATCATTCGTCGCATCATAGGCACGGACGCAGATTGAATTGATCGGAGAAGGGTTGTCCGCTGCGAGTATCTCGGCGAATTGCGCGGGCGTATCCTTCTGCCAGCTTCGTTCCTGCATTTGATGCCACGCCGACGGGCGGGGGAAGGAATTGCCGCTGACGATGAGTCGTTGCCGATCGTGCTTCCGTACTTCGAGGGCAAACTCGCGAAGCGCCACGCGAATGTTCTCGTGCGTCAATTCATCCTGTGCGCTGCGCTGCGACGGCGTGCCCAGTTGCGGCACCACCGGTGGCCGATGAGTGGCGGCATTCGGCAGATCAGCGGCGAGGTTGTACTCGTTGCCAAATTCCCAAGCCCAGATGGCCGGCGACTTCGAATACCGTTTCACCAACTCCGCCGTGTATTGGCTCATAAAAGCGATGGTGCGGCTATTCGGGTCGCCCCAGCGATTGCAGGGCTCGCCCACGACGTCCGGGATCGCACTCAAATGCCAGAAGCACGAGGGAATTAATCCGATGCCGTGCTGTTCGGCACTGCGGACAACGCCGTCCAAACGCGCGAAGTGCTCGGCGCGATTCGTCTGGTAAAGTTGCCAGTCGCGCGGCCAGAAGCCGCCCGCGGAGAAACGCGCGAAGCGAAGCTTCCGGGCAGCCAGTTCGCGAAAGCCCGCGTCGTAGTTCGTGCGAACCGTTGCCTCGAGGGTTCGGGTGAACGCATCGTAGTAGTTGACCCCGATGCCCCGAAACGGCCTGCCCTCAAACAAAAGTTCACCGCGTTTGTTCGTGGACAGGCCCGGCGCGCCATCGGCCGAAAGGACGGTCAACATTGTGAGCAGCAGCCCGCACAACAACGGCGTCCTGCCGGTGTTTGCCCAACCCATAATGAAAATTTGGAACATGAAACTCTCGGTCAGACTAGGCGCCGACAGTGCCGCTGCGCAATTTGAAAGCGCTTCAAGAACGCAACGTGAGTGGAATTCTGGCACGGGCTCGAAGACAACGCGCGCGCCGCAGCCAGGCGAAGCAGGTTGGAAACTTTACTCGCCGTTGCTGCCATTCTACTGTGGCGTGGCTTGGGATTTCGCGGCTCCTCCTCCCGCATGGATCGCCGCGAATGGCAGCCTGACACTATGAAAACCTCCAACCTGCTTGCTTTGGTCTTCACGCAACTGCTGGCCGTGTTCAACGCGCACGGCTTGACGCTCAATGCCCGCGATTTCGGCGCCGTGGGCGACGGGATGTCGGTGAACACCAAGGCAATTCAAGCCGCCATGGACAAATGCGCCACGGCTGGCGGCGGCACGGTGGAGCTTGCCAACGGCACTTTCCTTTCCGGCACGATTTTTTTGCGCAGCCACGTCACGCTGCGGATTGAGGCCGGGGCGAAGTTGTTGGGGAGCACGAACGTGGCGGATTACCCGCACAACGTTCCGGCGATCCGCTCCTACACCGACAATTACGTGAAGCAGAGCCTGATCGCCGGCGAAAACCTGGAGAACATCGGACTCGTTGGCGAAGGGCTGATTGACGGTCAAGGCGGCAGCTTTGTCAAAAACCGCGAACGCCCGTACGAAAACCGTCCCTATCTGATCCGGCTCGTGAATTGTCGCGAGGTGCGCGTGGAAGGCCTCCGCTTGCGAAACTCCGCCATGTGGATGCAGCATTATCTTGCCTGCGAGCGGGTCACGGTGCGCGGCATTCGGGTCTGGAATTTTTCCAACGCCAACAACGACGGTATTGATCTGGACGGCTGCAAGGATTGCCTCGTGTCGCAGTGCATTTTCGAATCGGACGACGACGGCATCACGCTCAAGAGCACGCTCGATCGGCCGACCGAATCCGTCACCATCAGCGATTGCATCGTGCGCAGTCACTGCAACGCGATCAAGCTGGGGACCGAGTCGAGCGGCGGGTTCAAGGATATCACCATTGCCAACTGCGTCGTCACCTCACCGCGGGACACGAACGCAATCTACGGTCGCGGTCGCGGGCTGAGCGGGATCTCGCTGGAACTTGTGGATGGCGGCCGGCTCGAACGCATCAGCATCGCCAACATCAGCATTCAGGGCGTCACGGTGCCACTGTTCCTGCGATTGGGCGACCGGGGACGCCCGTTCCTCAAGGATCAGCCGGCGCCAGCTATAGGCTCGTTCCGGAAGGTCGTCATCAACAACATTGTCGCGACGGATGTGGGCCGCGTGGGCTGCTCGATCACCGGGCAACCGGGGCATCCGATTGAAGACGTTTTGTTGAGCAACCTGGCTTTTAGCTTCGAGGGCGGCGGCGAACTCGAGCGCACGAAGGTGGAAGTGCCGGAACTGCCAAAAAAGTATCCCGAGTGCACGATGTTCGGCGAGCTACCGGCCTACGGTTTTTACGTCCGGCATGCCAAGGGAGTGCGCTTCGCCAACGTGCAATTGCGCACGACCCATGCAGACCAGCGCCATGCTCTGGGGTTTGACGATGTCGAGCAACTGGCGCTCGACGGATTGGATGCCAGCTACTCGACCGGCGGCGCACCGATGCTGAGTCTGTCGGAAGTTCGCGACGCCCTCATCCGTGGCTGCCAACCGCAGGCCGCAGGCGGAGTTTTTCTGAAGCTGACGGGAGAAAACTGTCGCAAGGTCCGTCTGCTGGCCAACGATCTGGACGCAGTTGGGCGAGCGACTGAAGTCGCTCCCAATGTGCCGGCAGGTGCGTTGTCCGTGAAGTAGCGCAACCTGTGGTTCAGTCGTGAGCTCTCACTCCTTTGGCGGCCATGGCACGCCGGCGAGTTCCTTGGGCAATTGCGTCGGGTCGGTCGGGTAGAGGACGGACAGGTCGGGTTTGGTTTTGGCGGTGGGCAGGAATTCGAGTTCCTCCGGCGCCCCGACGATGAGCCAGAGCACTTCCGCGTCCGTGTCGTTGAACACCTGCCGGATCTGCTCCGGACCGACGAGCACGCCGCCGTATTTGGGGATGGTCAGGGTTTCGTCGCCGACGCGCATGCGGCCCTTGCCTTCGAGCAGAAAGTAAAATTCCTCCTGCCGGACGTGCTTGTGCAGCGTGCTCGCGCTTTTCGGCGGCAAACGCCAGAGGCGCGCACTGAGATTCTCGCTGCTGGTGCGTTCCAGAAAATCCGCGTTCGGAATCTTCATCAAGCGGGTGGTCTGCCAGGTGAGCTGCTCCGGCTTGATCAGATGATAGCCTTGGATCGGTTTCATGGTGATGAGTTGATTCTCGTCGCAGTCAGCGGTCCTCGCCAGCGCGTTTGCCAACTTCCTTCACGATCTGCTCAGCGGTTTGTTTGACGTTTCGGTTAAGGTCGCCGCCAGCGATGACAAATCGGGCCGCAGCCCCGGCGGGGCATAACACAATCATCGGTCCTGCGCCGGGAAGTTTCCCGCTGTGGGCGTTGGTGTTCAGTTCGTAGAACTTCTTCGGCGCGCCATGAGCGAGATCGGCGATGTCCACGACGACTTGCAAGTCGGTCATGCCCTTGCCAAAGCCGATGACGGCGCGCTGCAATTGATTGCCCTGGTTCACTTCGGTAAACACGCCGCGCACGAGCCAGCCGGACGTCGGCAGATTGTTGGTACTGGTGAGCCGACCCACGGTGAAGCCGGCTTTGGAAAAATCTTCCATCAAGGCTTCGCTCATCTCGTTTACGAGATCACGCGCGAGTTTCTGCGGGTCTTTGTGTGAACCCAGCAACGATGGTCCGCCATCACCGAAAGGCAGCGGTAATTTTGGCGGCGACGGCAACAAGCTCTTCTCGGATTTGATGTCGGCGGCGTCGAGATCGAAGCCTGCGACGTAAATCACGGTCGGATGGTTCGTGGGCGCGGCGGAAATTTCGTGTTCGCCGGAAATCTTGGCCAAGCCGCAAAAGCCGGAGCTGCTGCTGAGGCTGATAGCCAGTAGCGTGAGGGTGATTCGTTTCATGGGTTCTCCGTGGTGGTAGGGCGGAACTTCCGCTCCGCCCTAATTTGGGCTGCGCAGCAACGCAGACCTACCTTGATCAGCCGCGGAATACTACCGCTGGTTCGAGGCTGCGGATCTTGCGGATGCCGAGTGATGCGGCGAGCCAGCAGATGAACAGGATCGCGATGAGCGTGATGACCGGTAGTTGCCAGGGCATGAAATAAGGCGGCATGCCTTTCTTGATCACGATCATGCCGAACAACGTTGCGAGCCCGACACCGCAGCCGTAGCCGATGAGGCCGACAGTGAGGGTTTGCAGCATGACCATGCGGGCGAGAACTTTGTCGGACGCGCCCATGGCTTTCAGCGCGCCGAGATTGCGCAAGTTCTCCAGCACGAACGAATAAAACGTCTGGCTGCTGATCGCGAGTCCGACGACGAAACCGAGCAGCACGGTCGCGCCGAACGCCACGGGGATGCCGGTGTTCTTGATGTACCACCAGATGCTGAGCCAGAAGAATTCGCATTTGGTATAAGCCTTGAGGCCGGTTGATTCGCTGATCCGGCGCGCGACGGCGGCAGAATTCTCGCCGGGCTTGGCGGCGGCGAGCACGCACGAGAGCATCTTGCGCTGGCTCGGCGCGTAGAGCATCGCCTGGTCGAAGGTGGTGAACAGATACGGATTACCCGAGAACGACATGCGCGTCTTGCAGATGCCCACAACGCGCGCTTCACGATCGTTAATTTCAAAAATGTCGCCGACCTTGATGGGATGCAGCGGATCGCGGCTGAGTTTCTTCGTGCCGTATTCGTCGAGAATGACCGTGTTCGGCAGACGCAAATCTTCGAGCCGTCCTTGGATGATTTCCTTGGGCGCACCGGCGAACGTAGTGGAATCGATCCCGAGCAACGTCACGAACTTGAAAGACCCGTCGCGCATTCGCGTGCGCAGGTTGCCTTGATAAAACGGGGCGGCCCACGCGACGCCTTCGACGGAGCGGACGCGGTTGACGTCCGTATCGCGCATCGCTTCGGTGTCGTTGACGTGCTCGACCATTGGATCAACGACCCAGATGGGCGCGCCGACGTTGTCGAGCGTCGAACCGGTCCACTGCATGATGCCGCAGAAGATGCCGGCTTGTTCGGTCATGAGCAGCGACGCGAAGGTGAGGCCGCTGATGAGCATGATGTATTTGGCCTTGTCGCCGAGGAGCATTTTGAGAGCGAGGTCGAGCATAGGAGTAGGAGATGTGTGTGTTAGTTAAGGGTTGCTCCCCTCACCCCGTCCCTCTCCCCATCGGAGGGGGAGAGGGTGGCCGACGGCCGGGTGAGG
>CAYWCK010000281.1:0-7176 GCA_964456685.1 uncultured Bifidobacteriaceae bacterium
TTCGCCATCATCTCGCATCCGGACGCGGGTAAAACCACGTTGACGGAAAAGCTCCTGCTGTACGGCGGCGCGGTGCAACTCGCCGGCAGTGTCACCGCGCGCAAGAACCAGCGCGCCACCACGTCCGACTGGATGGAGCTCGAAAAGAAACGCGGCATCTCCATCAGTTCCACCGTGCTGCAATTCGATTACGACGCCTACCGCATCAATCTGCTCGACACGCCCGGCCACAAGGATTTCTCCGAAGACACCTATCGTGTGCTCACCGCCGTGGACTCGGTGGTGATGGTGATCGACGCCGGCAAAGGCATCGAGCCGCAGACGAAGAAGCTGTTCGAGGTCTGCCGTCAGCGCGGCGTGCCGATCTTCACCTTCATGAACAAGTGCGATCGTCCGACCCGCGATCCGCTCGAACTCGTGGACGAACTCGAGCGCGTGTTGGGCATCGGCGCGTTTCCGGTGAACTGGCCCATCGGCAACGGCTTTGATTTCCGCGGTGTGTATGATCGGCAGACCAGCCAGATGCATCTGTTCGAGCGCACCGTCGGCGGCCAGTTTCGTGCGCCCGTGGAAGTGGGCGATATCAATGATCCGGCTGTCCGCGGCCAGCTCGACGAACAGACGTTCAACAAAACCGTCGAGGAACTGCAGATGCTCGAAACCGCCGGCGAAGTTTGGGACGATGCCGCCGTGCTCGCCGGCTTGAGCACCCCGGTGTTCTTCGGTAGTGCGAGCAACAACTTCGGCGTGCAACTGCTGCTCGATGGCTTTCTGAAACATTCGCCCGCTCCGAAGCCGCGCGTCATGGCCGGCATCGAAATTTCTCCAGAAAACCCCGCGTTCTCCGGCTTCATCTTCAAGATTCAGGCGAACATGGATCCAAAACACCGCGACCGCATCGCCTTCATCCGCGTGTGCTCCGGCAAATTCGAACGCGACATGAGTGTGCATCACTCCCGCAGTGAGAAAAAGGTGCGGCTGTCGAGTTCGCACAAGATCTTCGGCAACGAACGCGAGACGGTGAACGAGGCATTCCCGGGCGACGTCATTGGGCTCGTCGGCCACGACGCGTTCGGCATCGGTGACACGCTCACGACCGATCCAAAGATCGCATACAAAGAAATTCCCCGCTTCACGCCGGAAGCCTTCAGCTATCTGCACAATCCCAACACGGCGAAGTTCAAACAGTTTCGCCAGGGCCTCGACCAGTTGTTGCAGGAAGGCGTCATCCAGGCGCTTTACCTGCGCAACTCGTCCATCAAGACGCCGTTGCTCGCCGCCGTCGGCCCGCTGCAATTCGAGGTCGTGCAATACCGCCTCGAAAGCGAATACGGCGCCGAGTCGCGTTTGGAATCGGCCCCCTGGACGGTCGTCCGTTGGCTGCCCACCGACATCAAGGAAGACGACCTCGACGCAATTTCACTTCCGACCGGAGCGCGTCTGGCCTACGACATCGGGAAAAATCCCGTCGTGCTGTTCCAGAATGAATGGTCGGCGAATTACTTCGGCGAGACGAACAAGAATTGCCCGCTCTCGGCGCTACCCGTCCAGACCGCCAGAGAGTGAAGCCACAGATGGACACAGATGTTTACAGATGAAGAGTATCCGCCGTCAGCCTATATCTGTGTTTCATCTGTGCGCATCTGTGGCCAAATAAAATGTCCACCATCCTCAACGCCACCGAGGTCACTGTTCGCTACGGCGAGCGGGCTGTTTTGGATTCCGCCACGCTGGCGATTGTTGAAGGCCAGCGCATCGGTTTGGTCGGGCGCAATGGCTGCGGCAAGACAACCTTTCTGAAACTGCTCGTCGGCCTCCAGTCGCCCGATTCCGGCAGCGTCACGCGGCGGCGCGATCTCGTGGTGAGCTATCTCGCGCAGGATTTTCTGCTCGATCCGGCGCTCGATGTTCGCGGCAACGTTCGCGCCGGCGCCAAGCACGTACTCGATCTGATCGCGGAGTTTGAATCGTTGCCCCACGACTCGAAGCGGCACGAGGAGCTGGAGCATCGAATTCAGACGCTGGAAGGCTGGACGCTCGATTCGCGCATCGAGACGGCGCTTTCGCATTTGAATTGCCCGGCGGGCGAACGCAGCGTCGCCACTTTGTCTGGCGGCGAGAAACGGCGCGTGGCCTTGGCGCGGGCGATTGTCGCGCGGCCGGATTTTCTCATCCTCGACGAGCCGACGAATCATCTCGACCCGGAAGCGATCGAGTGGGTGGCGGAGTTTCTGGAGAATTTCGGCGGAACATTTTTGGTCGTCACGCACGATCGTTATTTTCTCGATCGCGTCGTGAACCAGATCGTTGAACTTTGCGACGGGAAATTCTGGTCGCACGAGGGTAATTACACCGATTACCTGCTCGACAAGGCCGAGCGGCAGGAGGCGGACGCCGTCATCGAACACAAGCGGCAGATGTTCCTGAAGAAGGAACTCGCGTGGGTGCGCACCGGCCCGCGCGCGCAACGCAGCAAGCAGAAGAACCGCTTCGAGCGTTACTACGACACGGCGGCCCAGGACGGGCCGGCGGTCGAGGAGGACATGGAACTCGTCATCCCGCCGCCGCCGCAACTCGGCAATCGTACCGTCGAGTTGACCAATCTTGGGGTTGATGTCGGTGGCAGGCGGCTTTTCTCCGGTTTCAGTTTCATTTTCGAGAACGGCAAGCGCGTCGGCATTTGCGGGCGCAATGGGCTCGGCAAAACCACGTTGCTCAAGACGATCATCGGTCAACTCGCACCGACGGAGGGCACGGTGAAGATCGGGCCGCTCACCAAGTTCAACTACGTGGACCAGTCGCGCCTTCAACTCAACGACGAGCGCACGGTGCTCGACGAAGCGAGCGACGGCACGGAGTTTGTGATCTGGGGCGAGTCGCGCATTTCGGTGCGCTCCTATCTGAAACGCTTCCTCTTTGCCGACGACCGCATCACGACGCTGGTGAAGAAGCTCAGCGGCGGCGAGCGCAGCCGGTTGTTGCTGGCGAAGATTCTCAAGGCCGGCGGCAACTTCCTCATTCTCGATGAGCCGACCAACGATCTCGATCTGCCGACTTTGCGCGTGCTGGAGGAAGCGTTGATCGCGTTCCCCGGCGTGGTGTGCGTGGTGAGCCACGATCGCTATTTTCTGAATCGCGTCTGCACGGATATCCTCGCCTTCGAAGGCGACGGGCGCATCCAGCACAGCGCAGGCGACTACGATTACTACGTCGAGAAGAAGCAGCGGCTCGCCGAAGCGGCGCCGAAGCGCGCTGAGTTCAAGGTCCAATCCGCTGAAGCCAAGACCAAGTCCGCCAAGCCGCGCAAACTAAACTTCAAGGAGCAGCGCGAGTTGGAGGGAATGGAAGCTGCGATTCAGTCCGCCGAGGAGGAAGTTGCCCGCATCGAAGGGTTGTTCGCCTCGCCAGATTTCCATCGCACGCACGCCACACAGACGAATCAACTCAAGGCCGATCTCGACGCTGCGAAAGAAAAGGCCAGCCAGCTTTACGCGCGCTGGGAGGAGTTGGAGGCGATCCGCACGGCCGCGGCCGCCTCCTGACGGGAATCATCCGTTCGTTCAGCGGTAGTGACTGAACAAGCTGGCGATGAGAATCACTTCCGGATGCGCGGCGGATAATTTCGGCAGCACCACGCGGATTCGCGAACGGTATTCCGCCAGCTTCTCGCGCAGCGGCTTCAGGTCAGCCTTGTCCCAATGCAGCTTGTTCAGATCGAGCACGAGTTGATTTTTGCTGCGAGCCAGCGATTCGCTGAGCCGCTGCGCCAAACCCTCGGCATCCCTTTTTGAAAGCGCGCCCTCCAGTCGCATCCAAACCTGTTGCTTCGCATGTTGCAATTCCACCTGGATGGAAAAGTCCGGCGACGACACTTTGCGATGCAGTTGTTCCCACATTTCGAAACCGCTCCAGCGCGCCTCGGGCAGCCGATACGTCGTGCGCATCAATTTCGGATGTTGGAACCAATTGAACTTGAGTGTCACGCTCGTCCACAGCGCGGCGCCGACGGCGAGCACGGATTTCCAGCGTTGCACCCGGTCGGGCTGGCCGAGCTCGGCAATGATTTCGCGTTCGAGATCGCCTATCCATTTTCGGATGGCCGCGTTCGGTCCGAGCAACCGGCCTGCGAGAAACACCGGCAGCGCGTAGCGTAATTCCGTGGCGTAATACTCCGCCTTCGCGCGCAGCAACGGATTTGGCGAATCCTTCAGCTTGCGATAACCGAGCAACCGCGCCTCCAGCACGCGATAGATGCTCGGTCCGAGCCGTTGAAAATCCTGGTCGAAGCACCACGTCTGAATCGCCTCGATCTCCTCCGGCGACAGCGTCGGGTGTTTGATCATCGTGCGGAAACCATCCGCGCGCCGGTAGAACAAGTCCTTGTCCGTCGTGTAGTGATCCTGCAACAGATTGTCCTTGATGATGCGCTCGTGGAACGGCGTGCCCGGCACCGGACCATAAATCAGGAATTGCGCGAGCGACGGCTTGAGTTGCATCAGGCCATCGAGTTCCTTCGCCACCACTTCCTGATTCTGGTAATCGAAGCCCACGATCATTGACGCCAACACGGTGATGCCGTGTTCGCGGAACTCGGTGAGAATTTCCGGCACGGGCCGGCCCTGTTGCTTCGCGTAGTTTGATCGCGTGCCCTCGTAGCCGATCCAGAATCCATCGATGCCCATCTCCAGAATTTCTTCGACCGTGAACTGGCTGATGGCCTTGATGCTGGAGAACGCGAAGATGGAAATCTTCTTGCCGCCCTTGATCACGCAATCGCGGAATTCCATCGCACGCTTCTTGTTCAGCAGAAAATCCTCATCGATGATCAAGAACACCAGGCTCGGGTCCATATCGTGGTAACGCTCGACGACGTTGTAGATGTCCCGTCCGGTGGGCAGCAGTTTGATGTGCTTGCGCGAAAAGAAGTGCGAGGTGCAACAGAAGTCGCAGCCATTCGGGCAACCGAGGCCGGCGAAAATCTTGCCCGTGCCGGATACCTTCCAGCCGAACACTTTCAGCCAGCTCACGATGAGCGGATGCTTGTATGGCATCGAAATTTCCGGTTCGCCCAACAAACGCCGGAAATACGCCACGCCTTCTTCGCGACAGATGTAATCCGCGTACGGCTTCAACTCGGAGTCCTTGAGAATCGTCCCGTAGCCACCCAACACGATCTTGCTGTTCGGCGCGTGTTCGCGGATCAGGGCCACGACTTCCTTCATCTTGTGCATCACCGCCATCAGGAACGAGACACCCACATAATCGTAGCCTTTCTTGAGTTCCTTGATCAGCTCGCGCTTGGACGGGTATTGCAGCACGACCGTCGGCGCGTCGAGATTCTCGGCGATGTATTCGAGCGAGAAGTGGACGTTGACGGTGCGCGGGCTGAAGATTCCCTGCGCGCGTGTGACCTGGCGATAAAGCAATTCGTAACCGACGGACGAAGCATCGCCGTGGTCCGGGCCAAGCGGACGACAGACACTAGTGAGGAGGACTTTCATGATCGTGACGGACCGCGTTGGGAATGAGTCAACAACATCTAGTAATCTTAGTTTTCCATCAGACATCCACCGAGCGAATTTCCTGCGCGTATATTGCCAAGTTACGAGCACCGGCTGACCAGTCTGGCTTCTCGTTCTCCACGGGCCGGCCCATTTTCGGATGAAGCAATCTCGCAACGGTCCGTCGCATCGAACTTTCCAATCCGGCAGTCCCCGCGTAGCTTGCCCGTCCCGATGCCGGCGACGCTTTACGACCTGATCCCGCGTGATGAGCAACTGAACAACGACGTTTTGCTCGGGCGCTTTCTCGATTACGCCGCGGGACGCAACCTCACGCTCTATCCGGCGCAGGAGGAGGCGATGCTGGAGTTGTTCGAGGAGAAGAACGTAATCCTGAACACGCCCACCGGCTCGGGTAAATCGCTCGTGGCCTCAGCGCTGCATTTCCAGGCGCTCGCCCAGGGTCGGCGCTCGATCTACACCTGCCCGATCAAGGCGCTGGTGAACGAGAAATGGCTGTCGCTGTGCCGCGAGTTCGGTCCGGAGAACGTCGGGCTCAGCACGGGCGACGCCTCGGTGAATCGCGACGCGCCGATCCTCTGTTGCACGGCGGAGATCCTCGCGAACATCGCCTTGCGTGAGGGCGCGGACGCCGACGTGCGCGACGTGGTCATGGACGAGTTCCACTGGTATGCCGACCGCGATCGCGGCGTGGCGTGGCAGGTGCCGTTGCTGACGTTGCCACAGACGCGTTTCCTCCTGATGTCCGCCACGCTCGGCGAGACGGAGTTTTTCGAGCAGGAGCTGACGCGGTTGACCGGCCGCCCAACGGTCACGGTGAAATCGCAGGACCGGCCCGTGCCGCTGGAGTTCGCATACTCCGAATTGCCGCTGGCCAAGACGCTCGAATCGCTGGCGGCGGAAGGCAAGTCGCCGGTGTATGTCGTGCATTTCACGCAGGCCGAGGCGGCGCAGAGCGCGCAGGATTTCACGAGCATCAACGTTTGCACGCGCGACGAGAAGAACCGCATCGCGAACGAAATCGAGCGGTTCAAGTTCACCAGTCCCTACGGACCGGAAATTCGCAAGTGGCTGAAGCACGGCATCGGCATTCATCACGCGGGCTTGCTGCCGAAGTATCGCGTGCTGATCGAGCAGCTCGCGCAGAAGGGCTTGCTCAAGGTCATTTGCGGCACGGACACGCTCGGGGTTGGCATCAACGTGCCGATCCGCACGGTGCTGTTCACGCGGCTGTGCAAGTTCGACGGGCAGAAGACGGCGATCCTGAGCGCGCGGGATTTTCATCAGATCAGCGGGCGCGCGGGCCGGAAGGGTTTTGACGACAAGGGCTGGGTCGTCGCGCAAGCGCCGGAACACGTGGTGGAGAACCTGAAGCTGGAGGGGAAGTCGGCCAAGGACGGCAAGAAGTTCGTGAAGCGCAAGCCACCGGAGCACAACTTTGTGAACTGGGACAAGAACACGTTCCTGCGCCTGATCGCCGCGCCGCCGGAGCGGCTCACATCGCGCTTCCAGGTGTCACATGGGATGTTGCTCAACATGCTGAGCCGCGAAGGCGACGGCTGCCTCGCGATGCAGCGGCTGATCCGTGACTGTCACGAGTCGGACAAGGCGAAGGATGCGCATCGCAAGCGCGGCTGGCAGTTGTTCCGCGCGC
>CAYWCK010000282.1:0-7065 GCA_964456685.1 uncultured Bifidobacteriaceae bacterium
GCCGCCGCTGGCGGAGGCGCCGCCGATGAAACACGCGGCGATCACATCCAATTCCAGCCCCGCGGCCACCGAAGGATCACCCTGCGTGAGCCGTGACAATTGCATCAAGCCGCCGACGCCGAAGAGCAAGCCGGCCAAACCGTACGTGAAGGCCTTGTGCTTTTGCACGTGGATGCCGGAATAGCCGGTGGCGACTTCATTCGCCCCCATCGCAAACAGATAGCGGCCGAACACCGTGCGCTGCATGGTGAGCGCGACGATTACGGCCAGGATCAGCGCGAGCCAAACGCCCCACGGCAAAGGAAATAATTTGTCGGGTGCATCGAGGGCCATGATGCGGTTCAGCGGTGAGTCGGGATAATTAACCGTCTGATTTCCCGCCAGCCATTTGGCCACGCCGCGGGCCACGCCCATCATGCCGAGCGTGACAATGAACGGCATCATGCGGAAACCCGCGATGACCGCGCCATTGATGGCTCCAATCACGCCGCCGGACAGAATCGTCACGGCCACCACCCACACCGGCGCCACACCCTTGGCAATCAACGTCGCGCCGACCACGCTGGCGAGCGCCACGGACGAGCCGATGCTCAGATCAATGCCGCCGCCCACAATGATCATCGTCATGCCCAGTGCGCAAATGGCGACGATGACGGTTTGCGTGAGGATGATCTTGAAATTGGCGCCGGTCAGGAAATAGGGCCGCACTTCGCCGTTGAGGCAGAACACCCCGAGCACGAACAGCAGACCCAGGTACGGGCCGAAGACGTTCAGCGTGCGGGCCAGCGAGGCTTGGCGTTGGGAGTCCACGCGCAGGTTATTTGAGGAATTGGTCGAGCGGCGGGTGAAGCAGGTCTTTGATTTCCGCCTGCTCGAGGTTTTCAGAAGTCACCAATGTGACCCCGGTGTCCACACGATTCGCCACCGTCTCGCCGCGCAAATGATTGACCAGCGTCATCACGCCCAGGTAGCCCATCCGCAACGGATTTTGCACCACCAGTCCCTGCACGTCGCCTTTCTGCAAATCCTGGACCGATTGCGTGCCGGCATCGAAACCCACGAGCTTGATCTTGCCGCCCGCCCGGCCGACGTCGCGCAACGCCTTCGACATGCCGACGGTGGTGGATTCGTTCGGACAGAAGATTCCATCCGCCTCGCGGGCGTAGCGATTCAACAGGTTTTGCGACGCTTGATAAGAGGTCTCGCGGGTCGCGCCGCCATATTGATCGGACGAAACAATTTTGATGTCCGGGAACTTTTGTTTGAGCGTGTCAAGAAAGCCGGCTTCGCGCGCTTCGGTGCTCGCCGAGCCGACGGCGTAGCGGAGCAGGATCACCCGGCCCTTCCCGCCCAGCAGTTTCGCCAGATGCTCCGCCCCCATGGCGCCGCCCTTGTAATTATCCGTGGCCACAAAGCTCACGTGCTTGTCGCTCTTCAAATCCGAGTCAATGATCACCACCGGGATCTTTGCCTTCGCGGCATTGGCCACTGGTGCGGCGAGCGCCTGCGAATCCAGCGGCGCCAGCACCATGCCGTCCACGTGGCGCGTCATGAAATTTTCCACGACCTGGATCTGCTGATCGCGATCGTCCTCGCGCAGCGGGCCTTTCCAAATCAGCTCCACCTTCACGCCTTTGGCCGCAAGTTCGCGTTGGGCTTTGATCGCGCCCGCGTGGATGGATTTCCAAAACTCGTGCGTCGTGCCCTTGGGAATGACGGCGAGGGTGTAGGACTTGTCCGCCGCCGCCACGGTGCCGGCGCACAGCACCGTCAAACCCAGCAGGGCGGAGGACAGCAGCGTCTTCATCATGCGGGGAGTTTGAAAAATCCGCGGCCGCTTTTCAACTGCCGGCTGCAAAATGATGGCGGGCCGCCAATGCGACACTGCCCGAACCCAGCGGCCCCAAGGCCAGCGACCGCCGCTGTTCTCCGCAGGCCACGGTCAGGGTGCGCGGCGATTCGCTGAGATTCCAGACCAGGACGCGACGCGCAGAGGGATACCAGGCGCAGACGGCGGGTTCCTCTTCCAGCACATGCGGGATGTTTTGCAGTTGGGAACGGATGCGCCGTTTGAATTCAAACATGGCGGGCAGGGATTCTGCCAACTGCTCGCAGCCCGCCGGTCGCATTTGGGCCGTGTCGCGGCAAATCGACCTACTGATAGCGGGCAGTTGCTGTCCGGCGCGTTCGCGGGCGTCGAAATCCGACAAAAAGTTCCAACCATCGGCGGCCGGTTTTTCCACCACTTCAAACGGCACTCCGGCGGCCAGCCAGAGACTGAACGGCTTGTCGTCCCCGACGTAGCGTTGCGCCTCTCCCCAAAAATGTTTGAACGGTCCGCGCGGCACATGGCCGGCAACGGTCGCGTGCAGGCACGCCTGTTCCCGCATGACCGGCGCCAACACGCGCCAGTGATCGCGCGGAAACGGCGTGAGTCCGCTCATGAACATGGTGTGGCGTACATCCGCGATCGTGGAGATGGCCAGCTTGGCAGCCATGTTGGCGGCGGAAAGCCGGTCCGCTGGAAACGCCGTGCTTTCGCTGTACGCCCGCTCGGCTTGCGCGAACCGGCGATGGAACAGGACGCTGAACAGTTCGTCGGTTTTGCCTTTCACCGGCGCAAAGGAGCGGTCGTCGAACATCAACTCGCCGACGCGGAACGGTGCGCGGCGATAATCCGCGAGGCGCAAGCCGGCTTTCTCCGCGCCGAGATACATCACCATCGGTCCCAATTCGCCTTGAAAGGCCCGGCTTTGGGCGCGGAAGCTGGCGGTCAATTGATCGCAGGTGAATTCCAACCAGGCCCGCAGCAGCGGTGTGAGCCGGCGCGCCGCCACATCTTGCTTCAGTTCTTCCCAGCGTTCGGCGGCGAAACCACCGTGCTGCAGAAATTCCGTCCGGTGGGCATCACAAAAGCAGCCGCCGATTTCGCCCGGCCCGCGCGCGAGCCGGAAATCATCGTCGAGGAAGCAGGTGTGAAATCCCAGCGGGCGCAACTGCCGCAGGGCGGCGGCATTCTCCTGCGTCGCGGGTTCGTGCAACGAAGTGCCGGCGAATTTTTTGCCGTCCGGTCTCTGGCCCAGACGCCAGTGCGACGGCGGCGTGAGCGGGAAGTCGCCATCTTTGGCACCGAGTGAATCACCCGGATGACCGAGCGGCACGGTGGCGAGTTGAGCATCGAGACCGGCGCGGGCGAGCAGTTTTTGGGCACGCCGCAATTGCGCTGCGGGAAATGGTTGATAGCCGTAAAAGAATCCGGCGAGCCAAACCGTCCCGACACCGGCGCTGCGAACGATTTCGACCAATTCGGAATCGCTTTCCACAATTGCCGGGGAAAGACAGACATGGAACGAACGAACTTTGGCGGGGCGGCTCGCCCATGCCGGCGCCAACGGCAGCGCGCAGCCAGCGGCGGTCAGGGTTTTCAACCAGTCGCGGCGGGTGAAAGTGGAGGCATGCACGCGGCTAGTGAACACCAGCGAACGGCCGGAGTCACGTCCGCGTCGCGTCCTTAACGATCGCGCGCACTCAGCTTCTGAATCAAATAGAGCCGCAACATGGACGGCGGCGGCAGCGGGCCTTCGCGCGGACGATCGCGATTTGGCTCCAAGGTTTCCCAGCGGAGGACGTAGCGAAGATCGGATCGGTCGTTTTCTCCAGCATCTTCCGCCCACTTGACCCGCAAGCCGGAGAAAGTTCCCTCGACGCGGGCCAGTTCCGGCGGCATGAGCTGCCGGTGAATTACGCCCGTGGCCCGCAAGGTTTGCGGATCAATTGTCCAGGTGCCGCCGCCAAATTTGCGATGGCTGTACGTCTGCGTCAGCGTGCCGTCTTGTTCACGGGTGACCGGGCCAATGCGGATTTCGGAGACAAGCGATCCACCACCACCGAAATCCCAGCGGTAGGGCCAGTTCGTGATCTGGTAATATTTCCACTGGCCGTTTTCCAGCCGCGCCGTCCACGGCTGCGTATTGCCGGCCGCGTCGTTTTTGTGATAGCTGATGGTCACGCGGCCTTGATCATCGAATCCGATCTTCGTGTTGCCATTGATGATGCCGCCTTTCTCCGGCACCGGGTCCACCACAGGCGAAGCTTTGAGAGTGATGGGCAGATTCAAGGCTCTGCCGTTGCCGGCTTCCCAATGGATCAGGTCCTGGCTGCGGGCGTGACACAAATCGTGATTGCTCGCCGCATCGGGCGTTTCGCGCCACACCCAGGCGAGGTGGAAATAGCCATCCGGCCCTTTGGTCGGCCCATCGAAATACGCATTGCGCTCGCCTTCGCCGTTCGTCAGCGGCCGGTCCAGCAAGCGCCGCCACTGCCGGGTGCTGCTGTTGTAAACGTTGAAGATCTGATCGCCGTTGCCGCTGCTACCGCTGCGGTATGTGAACAGGAATTCATTCTTCGGTCCGCGGAAGAAGTGCGGATACGTGGTGCGCTCTTCATCGCGACCCACCATCCGGGCAAACTGCTCGAAGCTGGACGCATCGTGCGGCCGGGCGCTGCGGCAATATTTCAGCGGCACAACGTGCATGTCACCGCTCAAGTGCAGGTAGCCTTCGTCGTCCGCGGCGAGCGCGAGGTAATTGTGACTGTCCCAGCCGGTGGTGATCGGCAGTTGATGAAACGACCAGTTGGACTCCGTCAATCTTCGTTGCGCCAGCGTGAGCCGGCGATTCGCATCGTAGAACGCCACAAACTGAAACGGCGGCCGGGTGAGCAAAGCGAACCCCACGGGATGACCCGCCCAGACCGGAGCGACCGCCAGCGTCTCTTTGACTATCACTTGCCTGCCTTCGGCCGGGGCATTGGTTGCGGCGGCGGCCAACGACACCGTGGCGAGCAGTGACAAACAGTGGTTCAAAAGTCGATTCATGGAAGTTGTGCTGGAATAAATCTATTTCTGCGATCGTCGGGCGGCAAGGAGGCGAAGGAATTCTGCCGCCGCCCGGCTGGGCGGCCGTTGACGTGGCCAGAGCGCAACAATGCTCCGCTCCGGCCGCGGACTTGTCAGCGAGCGGTATTCCGGCAAATCCTCCCGCTCCGCATCCACCGCCATTGCCGGGATCAGCGAAATTCCGACGCCGGAGCACACCAGCGCCTGCACGGTTTCCAGTTGCGCTCCGCGAAAGCTGATGCGGGGTTTGAAATCACGGCGTTCGCAAAAGCCCAGCACTTGATCGCCGAGGCAGTGGCCGGGTTTCATGACGATCAACCGCTCCTCGTGCAGGTCGCCCAGTGCGATGGAGCGTTTGCGCGTGAGCGGATGGCCCGGAGGCAACGCGAGCTTCAACTCCTCGCGGAACAACTCGCGCACATCCACCCGCGCGTCTTCAATCGGCCGGCTGGCCACCGCCAGATCAATTTCATAAGCCAGCGCCTGCTTTAGCAACTGCGCGGTGGTGTCCTCTTGGACGACCATCTCCACGCCGGGAAATTTTTCCGCGAAGGCCACCAACACATCCGGCAGCAGATACGGGGCAATGGTTGGGAGCACGCCGATCGTCAGAGTCCCACGGAGAAGGTTGCGCGCCTCCGTGGCCTCACGCTTCGCCGCATCCACTTCCTCCAGAATCTTCACGGCGCGGCGCAAAAAGGCTTCGCCGTGCGCGGTCAGCCGGGCCTCGCGTTTCATCCGGTCGAACAGGCGTTCGCCCAATTCGTCCTCGAGTTTCTGAATCTGCTGGCTG
Source organism: uncultured Bifidobacteriaceae bacterium (assembly GCA_964456685.1). GTDB lineage: Bacteria > Verrucomicrobiota > Verrucomicrobiia > Limisphaerales > JADLHS01 > CAYWCK01. Next base: position 5,691 of record CAYWCK010000282.1, read on the forward strand.
AGCGAAGGCTGGGCCACGTGGCATTGCTCCGCGGCGCGGGAGAAATTTCCCGTGCGCGCCACGGCCACCACGTAACGCAGCTGGTGCATTTCCATAGGCAAAACCTATGGTGAACCAAGGAAACAAGTATTTCAACAATTGCCGGGGACTGCTTAAATGAGAGTGGCTGTCACCTGCGGCAGGGCCGACGCGTATTAATGCCCAGCCGGGCGTAGCCGCCAACCGATCACTGATACCGGAATCGAAAGTAACCGAACTGAGGAAGAGATTATGTCAACCGAATCCAAATGCCCGTTTCATCAAGGCGCCGGACTCACCGGCGGCACAACCAATCAGGACTGGTGGCCCAACCAGTTGAAGGTCGAGTTGCTCCATCAACATTCCTGCAAGTCCAATCCCATGGACTGCGGGTTCGATTACGCCAAGGAGTTCAAGAGCCTGGACTACGCGGCGTTGAAGAAGGACTTGGCGAAGTTGATGACCGATTCGCAAGACTGGTGGCCGGCGGACTTCGGTCACTACGGTCCGCTCTTCATCCGCATGGCGTGGCATAGCGCCGGCACGTATCGCACCGGCGACGGTCGCGGCGGCGGCGGACGCGGTCAGCAAAGGTTCGCACCGCTGAACAGTTGGCCGGACAACGTCAGCCTCGACAAAGCGCGCCGGCTCCTCTGGCCGATCAAAAAGAAGTACGGAAAGAAAATTTCCTGGGCCGACCTCATGATCCTCACGGGCAACGTCGCGCTCGAAACGATGGGCTTGAAGACCTTTGGTTTTGCCGGTGGCCGTGAAGACACCTGGGAGCCGGACCACGACGTTTACTGGGGCAAGGAAACCAAGTGGCTCGACGACAAGCGCTATTCTGGCGACCGCGATCTTGAGAATCCACTCGCCGCCGTGCAGATGGGTTTGATTTACGTCAACCCGGAGGGGCCGAATGGGAATCCTGATCCCGTCGCGGCGGCGCGCGACATTCGCGAAACCTTCGCGCGCATGGCGATGAACGACGAAGAAACGGTGGCGCTCATCGCGGGCGGTCATACGTTTGGCAAAACCCACGGCGCCGGCCCGGCAACCCACGTCGGTGCCGATCCCGAAGCCGCGCCGCTCGAAGCGCAGGGTTTGGGCTGGAGCAACACCTTTGGCGCCGGCAAAGGTGGAGACACGATCACGAGTGGATTGGAAGTCACTTGGACGACCACGCCCACCAAGTGGAGCAATAATTTCCTATGGAACTTGTTTGGCTACGAATGGGAACTCACGAAAAGCCCCGCCGGCGCGCACCAGTGGACGCCGAAAGGCGGTGCGGGTGCCGGCACGGTGCCGCACGCGCATGATCCTTCGAAGCGGATTGCGCCCTCCATGTTGACCACGG